>CALXXO010000032.1 GCA_944392705.1 uncultured Spirochaetaceae bacterium | reverse complement strand
ATGCAAGGGAGCTCTTTCCTGAACCCGATAGCCCCGATATCACAACGAGGGAGTCCTTTGGAAGCTCCAGATCTATATTTCTGAGATTATGCTCGCGTGCACCGCGGATTATTATCTTATCATTCATCGAGAATCGCCTCGAAAAGGGCTTCTTCAGCTTCTTCTGCCTTGATCTGCCTTACAAGAGTCCCCTTTCTATACAAATAAACCTTATCCTTCATACCGCAAACAGCCCAGTCTGCACCTTTGGCTTCCCCAGGACCATTCACAAGGCATCCCATTATAGCAACCGTTATGTCCTTATCAAGGGAGAGTAGCCTGTTCTGCACTTTCTGTTCAAATGAAATCGTATCGAATGCATGGCGTCCACAGCGCGGACAAGATACGATCCTGACACCTCTCCGCCTTAGACCGAGCACCCGCAGAAGCTCGTTGCCGGCAATCACCTCTTCCTCCATCGTCCCAGTCATTGATACCCTGATAGTGCTTCCGATTCCTTCAGACAGAAGATTGCCAAGGGCCCATGTAGAACGGACTGCTGACAGCACAGGAGAACCGGCTTCCGTCACACCTATATGCTGGGGAACATCCGATTTCGACGCAAAAAGCCTAGCAGCCTGCATCGTCTCGTCCGTATCGGAGGATTTGAGGGAAACGACGGTATTCGAGAAGCCCCAGGAAGAGAACCAGTCGAGATACTCGAGCGCAGCACGCACCATTGTTTCCGGAACTGTCTCCCCCTTTTCCGAAGGAGGAAGCGAACCGGAATTCAGGCCTATCCTTATAGCCGTGCCATGGTCCAGGGCCGCTTTAACGACCTCCTCAGTCTTCCATTTTGCTCCGATATTTCCAGGATTTATCCTAACCTTCGCAGCCCCAGACTCGATAGCAAGCAAAGCCATCCTGTAGTCAAAGTGGATATCTGCGACAACTGGAATCACGCTATGCTTTGCAATGTATTCGAAAGGCTTCTGGTCATCCTCCGTTATGAAACTGAAGCGGATTATATCACAGCCGAGCGCATTCAATCCCGATATTCTGGAAACAATCTCTCCCGGATCGGAAGCAGTAAGTGAGGAGTCGTACATAGTCTGGACAGTTACGGGGAAGCCCTTCCCCATATTTATATTCCCTACCCTTGCCATCATTTATCTCCGAGGACTCTCATCACAGCTTCCGTATCCTCGCTTCCTGCCTTTACGAGAAACGGCTCTCCGGGGAGGAAAAGGACGAACATCCCCTTCTCGACCCTGCACGCGGCAATGGCTTCCATCGACTCCGGACTCTCCCTCCAGGATGTTGAAACCATCACGAATCCCTTTTCTACTGTGAATACGACAGTATGATCGGGGTTTCTCATAAAACTGTGGAATACAGGAATATCCTTGATGGAGGATGATGCTATGGAGCGGAGCGATTCATCCAGGCTCCTGTACTTAGCTAGATTACGGACATCGTCTGCGACCATGCCGCAATTATACCGAAATTGAAGATAAGCGTTAAGTCCGGCCTTGTTTCGCTTGCAATTTATCTTGTATTTGATACCCTCTGGAATGTTAGACACTTAGAGGAGAGGTTATGAAAGAATACCTGCAATCACAAGACGATGTAATATCATCGCTGAAATCCTCGAGGGAGGGGCTCTCCTCCGATGAATCGAAGAGAAGATTATCGGAGTATGGCCCGAACAAGCTCGAGGAAAAGAAAAAGGACAGCGTCATAAAGAAATTCCTGGAAGAGCTGTCAGACCCGATGCTTATCATCCTTATGATAGCCGCAGTGTTGTCGGTAATAACATCGGCAGCTGCAGGAGAGACTGAGTGGTCGGATGCAATCATCATCCTGGTCGTTGTCCTTATAAACGCGGTTCTCGGCGTCGTACAGGAATCGAAGGCTGAGAAAGCAATCGAAGCACTGCAGTCAATGTCAAAGGCTAAGTCAAAGGTCAAGAGGGATGGAAAGCTTCTTACAGTGGAGAGCGAGGAGCTCGTTCCCGGCGATATCATAGAGCTTGAAGCCGGAGACAGCGTTCCAGCCGATGCAAGAATACTTCTCTCCGCATCGATGAAGGCCGAGGAAGCTGCACTCACAGGAGAATCTGTTCCTGTCGATAAAATCTCAGACACACTCACGGGCAACGAGGTACCGCTGGGAGACAGGAAGAACATGGTCTACATGGGCTCGACCATTGTATACGGCAGAGGTGAAGCGGTAGTCATCTCCACGGGAATGAAGACGGAGATGGGAAAGATAGCAACAGCCCTTTCCGATGCTGCGGACAACGAAACACCGCTCCAGAGGAAGTTAAATCAGCTTTCAAAGGTCCTGACATGGCTGGTCCTCGGAATCTGTGTGTTCATGTTCGCTGTCAATCTCATAAGGATGGCAATCGAAGGCGACATTCACCTTGCTGGAGTCCTCGACACATTCATGATCGCTGTCTCGCTTGCAGTTGCAGCTATTCCTGAAGGTCTGGCGGCTGTAGTCACAATCGTTCTCTCAATCGGTGTCACAAAGATGAGCCGCAAGAAGGCAATCATCCGCCGTCTCACAGCTGTGGAGACCCTCGGATGCACAGAGGTCATCTGCTCCGACAAAACAGGTACGCTCACGCAGAACAGAATGACAGTTGTCGATGCCTACGGAGACGACAAGAAGCTCCTTGCGGAAGCAATGGCACTCTGCTCAGATGCCCATCTCAACGCGGAGCTGAAAGCTGAAGGAGAACCAACTGAAGCGGCTCTTGTCAACTGGGCAGTTACGATGGACATAAACAAGGATTTCCTCGAGAAAGGACCTTTCAAGAGAGTCGGAGAAGCACCTTTCGATTCAGAGAGAAAGATGATGAGCACTATCCACACAACACCGGAAGGCGGCTATGTGCAGTTCACCAAGGGTGCTCCAGATGTGCTTCTCTCAAAGTGCACAAAGATATATTCCAATGGCACGGTGAGGGATATCACGGAGAAGGACAAGGAATCAATCCTCAAAGCGAACAAAGCCTTCGCAGAAAAGGCTCTGAGAGTGCTAGCAGGAGCAATGAAGAAGCATGATTCTGTTCCTTCAGACCAGTCTCCGGCATCGCTCGAGCATGACCTTGTCTTCCTTGGGCTTACAGGAATGATAGATCCAGTGCGTCCGGAGGTAAAGGATGCCATAAAGGAATGCCGCAGCGCCGGAATCCGCCCGATTATGATCACTGGCGACCATATCGATACAGCAGTCGCAATCGGAAAGGAACTTGGAATCGTATCATCCCGCGATGAAGCGATAACAGGTGCTGAGCTCGATAAGCTCTCCGATGAGGAGTTCCAGAAGAAGATAAGGAAGTACTCAATCTATGCCCGCGTCCAGCCTGAACACAAGGTAAGGATCGTCAAGGGATGGCAGCAGGCAGGAATGATTACCGCAATGACAGGTGACGGTGTCAACGATGCTCCATCTATAAAGAATGCTGATATCGGCGTTGGTATGGGTATTACTGGAACCGATGTTACAAAGAATGTCGCGGATATGGTCCTTGCGGATGACAACTTCGCTACTATCGTCGTTGCTGTCGAGGAAGGCAGGAAGATTTATGACAACATCAGGAAGGCAATACAGTTCCTTCTTTCTTCCAACCTCGCAGAAGTCATCTCCGTCTTCGTTGCATCGATGATGGGAGTCACGCTGTTACAGCCCACTCACCTTCTGTGGATCAACCTCATAACAGATGCATTCCCTGCAATCGGACTGGGAATGGAACAGGGAGAAGCCGACATAATGCAGCGTCCTCCACGCTCATCGAAGGAAGGACTCTTCGCAGGCGGCCTTGGCGTGAACTGCGCGATACAGGGAACAGCACTGGCTATCATAACGCTGGCATCGTATATAATCGGCGAGATTTTCGAGAATGGAGCATTCCACTTCGGAGTCTCAAGCGAGGATGGTATGACAATGGCATTCCTGACGCTGTCGATGGCTGAGCTCTTCCATTCGTTCAACATGAGATCTCTCGATAAATCCCTCTTCAGAACGAAGGGACACAACAAGATTCTCTACTGGACACTTGGCGGTGCATTCGTGCTTACTCTCGCAGTTCTCTACATCCCGTTCTTCAGCAATGCATTCCATTTTGCCCACATCTCGTTCACAGAGTTCGTGATTGCTCTGATCATAGCGATAATGATTATCCCGATTGTCGAGATTCAGAAAGCTATACAGAGATCGATGAAGAAGAAATGATTCAGACAGAGCCGCTCATCCGGGCGGCTCTTATTGTCACCAACGGGAACAAAATTGAAAGTTAACAAAATTCCCGCAAATATATTTGATTACCCTATAATCTCCAGATCCTTTCCTTTTGCACCGCACATCGGACAGACAGGTTCCTCTCCTTCTTCGACTTCGAAAACCGCCTGACACAGAAGGCATCTGTACTTTCTCTTTCCTGTACTTGCTCCGATAAAACCACCATCGTTGCATTTCAGAGAAGAGAGAAGTTTGGAAGCCGCATCCGAGGGGAAGCCTTTTCCTGGACTATTTTCTACAAGATTAGAGAGAAGATTCATTGAATTACCGCTCTGTGGAAGCATGAATCCAGCTTCCCGGATCACGTCCTCAGCAGAGAGCCTTGCAGACCTCTCAATCGCTTTCATGAGCTTTCTGAGTCCGGGCTTGTCGGTATTTTCAGCGATTGTTCTTGCGATTTTCTCTTCCCTTGCCTTGCTCTCCACTACCCTGTTCATTGCAGCAACGACTTCATCTTCCTTTTTCTGCTGTGGAGGATACTCCACCGGTACCATGCTTATGGCTCCGGAAGGACAGGCATCGGCACATACTCCGCAGCCGATACACTTACCAGTATCGATGATACTATTCTCTGTATCTGTCGCACCATTAGGGCAGACATAGAGACAAAGACAATCTTTAGTGCATAGTCTAAGATTTCTGACAGCTATCCTTTTCATTCCGCCCTCCTATACGATCCTTTCGAATTTCCAGTCTGGAACTTTGCATACAGGGCAGATAGCAGGGGGCTCATTGCCTACATAAACAAAACCGCAGATTGAGCATACCCAAACCTCGGTATCAGCAAGGAAATCCTCACCTTCGCTAAGATACTTCTCTACTACCGCTTTTACGATTCGCTCAACCTTCTCTCCCCAGGTACAGGCCCTGAGAGCTCCTCTGTCACCATGCTTTGCAGCAACCGCCTTGGCATCTGGATATCCCTTCTCGATATTCCCATTGGAAATCGAGAGAAGTTCCGAAGAATCAGGGTTTTCGTTGGCAGAGACAAGTGTGAAATAATCTGCAATCTTCCTGAAAAGCCCTGCTTCCTTCTCCATGTACTGTTTCTCTGAACCCCTTGCCAGATTGGAAAACAGAGCGGCAAGCGCACCTGCAGATAGTTTCTGCATATCACCATCGAAGGAAACTGGCTCTTCCTGAATTGTTGCTTTTTCCTCTGTTTCCACGGGTGCGAACATACTCAGAGGAGCTTTGCACATAGGACAAGTCCACGATTGTGGAAGATCTGAGAACAATACCCCCTCAGCTTCTTCATCGTAGACATAGCCACAGACCTGGCATATATACCTCATAACTCCCTCCTTTTGAAATATATCATCAGGGTAACAGGAGAAAAGGAGATGTCAAATGTTAGTTTAAGATATCCTCCAGCTTCCGTTTGGGAACATAGTGTATGCCATCTTTTCTGAAGTATGCAGTGCTGCCGCTTTCATCGGTATCTATGAGCACTATTTGCTCAGCAGGCTTACCAAAAGCAATGACCAGCTTCGGATCGATTGTCTCATCGAAACCGAGAAGCTCTTTTATACCTGCCTTGTTGAATGAACCAATCATGCAGCCACCAAAGCCCTTCTCAACAGCTCCAAGCAACATCACCTGGGCAACAATACCTACATCACGCTGGTAAGAATCATGGCTATCGATTGAAAGGTCCTGAGAGATTACGATAAAAGCAGTTGGCTCCGTACCGGGAAATGGCAGATGCAGCTCCTTCAGGCCTTTTGCCCAGAGAGTATACGGCATTATCGCCATAACCTCTTCTTCAGTGGAAGCAATATGGTATTTCAGTGGCTGTTTATTCACGCTCGATGGCGTGTAGCGCGTGAGCTCTACAAGCTCCTCCAGATCCGAGTGGTTCATCCTGACACTTCTATCATATCCCCGATAGCTTCTGTTTTTGATAAGCAGATCTTTGAGCATAATCAAATCCTCCTTAATGCTTTCCTGAACTGGAAGAAGAAAAGGGTTGCCGAGAACATCACTGAAAGAGTATCAGCAACTGGCTCTGCAGAGAATACCGCCATTGTCTGATCGCTCATCACGAACGGAAGTATGAACATGAGAGGAATCAGAAGAATGAACTTCCTCATGATAGCAACGAGCGAAGAACATCCGGCTTTACCCAGCGATGTGAATGTCATTTGGCAGGCCATCTGGATACCGAGTATTCCCGATGCCGCCATATAGACACGGAGCGCAGTCGATGCAAAGGCCACAAGCGTCTCATCCGATGTGAACATACGCGCAAAAACCGAAGGGAATAGCTCTACAAGCAGGAAGAGTGTCATCGAAAATAAGAAACTCACTTTCAGCAGCATGAAATACGCTGCCTTGACTCTTTCCTTGTTACCTGCACCGTAGTTGTAGCTGAGAATCGGCTGAGCACCCTGCCCCAGGCCCTGAAGCGGAAGCATCGTGAACTGCATGACGGAGGAAAGAATTGTCATAGCCCCCACCGCGAGGTCTCCTCCATACTTCAGCAGGGAGTAATTGTAGCAGATGTTTATGACGGACTCGGAAGCCTGCATTATGAAGCTTGCAAGGCCCAATGTAATTGATGGGATGAATATCCTCATCTCAAGCTTCATCGCCTTCGCTTTTATCCTGAGGAAAGTCTTCTTGCCAAAGAGGAAAGCGAGTACCCACACTGTAGATAATCCCTGGGAGATTATCGTGGCAAGGGCCGCTCCCTTAACGCCCATATCAAAGGCAAAGATGAAGACCGGGTCAAGGATTATATTGGATACAGCTCCTATCACAACGCTGAGCATTCCGGTTCTGGCAAATCCCTGTGCTGTGATGAAATAATTCATTCCAAGTGTAATCTGAACGAATATCGTGCCAAGGGCGTAGATATACATATAATCCGTGGCATAACCGATAGTATTCTCGCTCGCGCCGAATGTCAGGAGAATATCTTCCCCGAAGACAAGGAGAAGCGCTGTGATGACAATCGATATTAGAATCTGAAGCGTGAAGCAGTTTCCAAGCGTCTTCTCCGCATCCTCATAGTTCTTCTGCCCCATGAATATCGAGGCCCTCGGAGCACCGCCAGCTCCTACAAGAGCCGCAAACGCGGAAACTATCAGGATAAGGGGGAGACATACGCCTACACCGGTAAGGGCAAGAGCTCCTTCATCTCCCATATGTCCTATGTAGATTCTGTCCACTATATTGTAGAGCATATTGATAAGCTGTGCGGCAACTGTAGGCAGTGCCAGACGGAAAAGAAGCTTACCAAGCGGCTCCGTTCCAAGAAATTCCTTATCCTCCGCCATAATTCCTCCAAAGATTCATTAACCCTATTTCGGGATTCTTTCAAGACTGTTGGAGAAGATTGCCCTCTGTGGTATTTTCTCTCAGAGGGAATTATGAAGATATTCGTTGCAAGGCATGGCCAAACTGAATGGAATAAGGAACACAGAGTTTCTGGAATACTCGAAGCGGAGCTTTCTGCAGAAGGCAGAAGACAGGCTGAGGAGCTTGCAATGAAACTCAAGCAGGAGCAGAGCGTGAACAGGATAGAGACAATCCTCGTCTCCCCGCTCAAAAGAGCAAGAGATACGGCTGCTCCTATAGAGGAAGCTCTGGGTATCAAGGCAATCGTCGAGAACGACCTGCACGAAATGGATTTCGGAGAATACGATGGAACAGACTGGTACAACCCGGAATTCCACAGGATAAAGAACGGAATATTCTCACGCTTCCCCGGAGGTGAATCAGTTGCGGATGTTGCAAAGAGAGCCTATACGCTTCTCGATAGGATCCGCAGAGAATACAGTTCGAATGTCCTCCTTGTCTGCCATGCTGCGCTTATCGGCGTGATTGACACCTATTTCAACAGCAAGACAGTGGAGGAGTTCATCTCATTCAGCACCAAGAACTGCCAGGTTATAGAATACGAGACAGAGAGTCTCAGTAATTGAGTATGATGACCTCATCGGATTCTGCCTCTCTGTCCTTTATGTGGTAATTGGAGTTCGAATAGCTCCTCTGGACATGGACTACTCTCAGTTCCGGATGCTTTTCGAGCCAGGAAATGAGGAATGTATTCTCCCGTCCCCTACTGCGCAGCGTATTCGAAAGAGCGAACCTGATTCCCCTCTCTGTAAGATTCTCCAGAATCTGATGCAGCGAAGTCTCATCGTTCTCAGTCCACCCATGCTTCTCATTGTAAGTCGCGGTAGTGACAAGGTATGGAGGATCTGCATAGACAAAGGACCCGGATGGAATCTCAACAGTCCTGAAATCGGAATCGAGGAAGACCGCATCCAGAGCCTTTATCCTGTCTATGAAGAGCGAGAGCTTTTCCTGCATACGCGAATTGAAATCCCTCTTTCCAACAGGAAGATTGAAAGCTCCGTCATCGTTGAATCTTATCTGGTTATTGAATCCATAGATGATCAGGACATAGAGCATCACAGCCCTCATATGCTCATCCATGGAATGCGTATTGAAATCATTGCGGAGTGAAAGATAGCCCGGTTTGTTCACTTCCCCTAGCCCCTTCGATGAATCTGCCCCGTAATACGCATATCCATATTCATCGCTCTTCGAAAGCCCATAGCTGTCGATTACCTTGAAGATATCGGAGATGAAAAGGTCCTTATCCGAGCGTCGCATCTCGCGGAGAAGGGATACAAGGCGGGCATCCCCATCGTTGAATATGACGCGGCGCGCAGGTGCGTTGGCCCCCACTGTACAACCGCCAGCGAAGAGGTCCACGAATGTATCAATCTCCTTCGGGAACACATCCAGAAGATCTTTTATTATCCTGCCCTTACCGCCTACATAATTCAGCGGGGACTCTATGAACTTTACCTTCCTTGCCTTTTCCTTGCGTACACGGCAGAGGAATATCCTCTCCTCATTTCCCTCTATATGGCTTTTTCCTGCACTGAATGCCCTATGCACCGTCGAGAATACGCTGACATCGCCTTTCTCCCTCAGAACGCTCATTATCGTGTCATCTGAGATTTTGGAATTGGAACGGCTATCACCCTTATCCTGCATATTGTTGTACGACAGGAGGATATAGGTGGCATCGATTGAGGATATAAGGGCGCGGAATGCATCCTCTGCGTGCGCAGTGGAATAAAGGCTCTTCATCCCTTTCCTATCCATCTTCCTTGCCTTACCTGCAACATCGGGCTTCTCCCATCTAGCGACATTCTCAAGGAGATGGTAAGCATCGGAGTACTGCCTGGAATTGTAGGGAGGATCGATATAAACGATATCGGCCTTGATGCGTTTAACCAGCTTATTCGCATCCTCGCTGTAGATTTCGTTCCCAGCATTGTTCATCTCATCTGCATCGAGCATCCTCAGCTCCAGCCTGGCAGAGAGATCAGCGCCTTCCCTGTAGGCATCATAGTGGCCACAGGTTGCAGCAATCCGGTCCATCGCATAGAGAAGCGATACAACCAGGATTGCCTTTTCCCTCATGTTTACCTCTCCGCGCCTGAACCTCTTCTCGATATCATCCCTTATCGCGCCAATCCTAATGCAGTTATCGTGGGAGAAATATGTATCCGAGAAATTCTCCGACATATAATTCTCTTCCGAGTAGTCAGCGGAATTATATTCATCAATCAATGATTCCAGAAGGCTTGAATCGAAATGCTCAGGTGAGAACCAGGCGATGTTGGCAAGATAATTCGAATAGAGGAAATCGTTGAGGATAAGCTTCTTGTCGCGGAAAGCATATGAAACACTTCCTGTTCCGGAAAATATATCAGCAAAAGAATGCGCACCTGGACAGTGCTTGTCGGCAATCTCCCTGATGAATCTCGTGATCCTGAACTTATTGCCGAGGTAGCGGCGGTTGTTGATTGAGAAGAACTTCCGCTCCTCCTTAGCCTTCACCTCTTCTCTGTTCCACTTCACAACATCGCCCACAGAAGGCCATGCTCCATACTCCCCGCTTTCATAGCTTCTTAGAAGCCTTGCATCCTTTCTCACAGGAAGCGTCGAGAGACGGAAAATCCTTGCCGAGTCGCCAGATCTTTCCGAAAGATAGATTTCATCTCTTCGGAGTATCGATATATCCATAAGCGTTATATCGGAAGAGGAAAGGAGCAGCGAAGCGCCATGGACATTGGACGCCTTGCTGGTGAACATTGAGACAATATGCCTTGAAAGGGCTGGATGAAGCGAAGGAAGAGGATTATCCGCACAGAGCATCTTCCCCTCCTCCATCGCAACTACAAGGGATGGAAGGAATGCAATGAGCTCCCTTACACCCTGGCTCTCTTCATCCACACTTATTCTCTTACCATCGTGGACAACAAAGCCATCTTCGATAGCTGAAATCTGGAATCCAAGCTCTGCAAGGATTGAAAGAACCAAAGCCTTTCTCTCTTCGCCGAGAGAAGAATAATCGATTCCGGGGAAAACAAAACCATCGCTCAGTCCTCTGAAAGCTTCGTCTATTATTTCATTATCCGGGTGCTCTGACCGAAGAAGAGTGAAAAGCGGAATATCCTGAGGGATATCGACAACACCGATGCTTTTAAGCGCCCCATGGTACCTGACCTCATCTTCGGTCCTGGAGAAAAGAAGGGATACCCTCTTCTCATCCTTCTTCATCATCTCAAGTTTCTCGCCCCTGATATCCCCCGAGGAAAAGGAAATCGAATAAGCGTAAATATGTTCCCCGGAAGAATAGCTGAATGAGAATTCAGGCGAATCAGATGAAATCATCTCAGTATCACGCGCCGATGTGATCATCGGCAGCGTCAGATACTCCACAGCAGCTCTCAGCGCTGAAATGAACGTGCTCTTACCGCTGGCATTAGGCCCGAAAAGCACAGCAATGGGAAGACACCCATCGGGAAGCAATGATTCCTGGTTCTCGGTAATCGCTTCGCTTTTCATCGAAATGGAAGCAGGCTCCTTAAAAAGACGATATCCAGAAACCGAGAAACTCAATAGCATACTATCCTCCAGCGTGTTTTATGAGAAATTTTCTCACAAAAGAGGTCGTTATGCAAGAATTACCCGAAAATACCGTCCAAAACCATCATCATGGCAAAACCTATTGCAGCACCGACAGTCCCTATATTTGAATGCTCTCCTTCGGACGCTTCCGGAATGAGCTCTTCGACAACGACATAGAACATGGCTCCGGCCGCAAAGGAAAGAAGGAATGGAAGAAGAGATGAGAGCATCGATACAAAGACAAATGCGATGATAGCACCGATGGGTTCCACGATACCGGATATAGTTCCCTCCAGGAATGCGCGGCTCTTTCTCTTCCCTGCCTTATACAGCGGCATTGAGACTATCATGCCTTCAGGGAAGTTCTGCAGGGCGATTCCTATCGATAGCGACAGTGCTCCCATATATCCTAGTCCATCGCCGAATGAAGAAGCTGCAGCAGCGGCCCCGACTGCCATCCCCTCCGGAATATTGTGAAGCGTGACAGCGAGCATCAGGAGCGCAGACTTTGAAAGACTTGAGGACTTACCCTCGGCTTTTTCAGCTGTAGCGTGGATATGTGGGATGATTGTATCGAGGATAAGAAGGAAGAGAATTCCAGCAAGAAATCCAGCTGCAGCTGTGTAGTATGATGATTCATCTATTGCAGGAAGAAGGAGGGACCAGACTGATGCAGCAATCATGACACCCCCGGCAAATCCTGTGATTGCCTTACCTGTTTTCTCCCCTATTCCTCCCCTGAGGAAAAATACTGCCAATGACCCGAGAAGTGTTCCAAGGAAAGGAACACCGAAGAGTATTACAAGACTCATAGTTCAAGCATAAGCAAAATCACGATTAAAACCAATATCCTACAAATACCTAAGAAAATCATAGGATGATATATCCACGCTCATTCCAAAGGGAAATGAAGGAGGTATCTAGAAATCTCATCAGCATCACCAAGGGAAAGGAAGATGCTAGAATCTGATACTGTTAATCTTTTCTTTGTTTGTGCCCCAGATGAGTTTTCCCTTTCTTGCTGGAAAAGAGATTTCCTCATTCCACTCAGGATAAAGCTTTCTAAAATAGAGGTTATCCCAGCGCTCAAAGGCAATGAATGAGATGTAATCGTCCTTTGTCATCGCATGAGCGATTGAGAGAATAATCTCGTCACCATCATTTCTTATCTCGATACCTTTCAGATTTTCATCAACTTCCATTTCTCTCATCGCAACATTGCAACAGGTAATGGAAACAGGAGAATAAGATGCTATGACATTGCCGCAGATTGGGAGCAGTAGAAGCTATAGCTTTTCATGTAATCTACTCCTCATGGAATGTATGTCCTCTGGATTTAACACAAGAGAAATTCAAAGTTCAAGTGTTTTAAAAATAACATATGACGGACAAGATTTCAGTTTCCGTTTGGAAGATTGATTTGGTTATTTAAAAATGTTAAAAATGTTTTTAATAAAAATATTTTAAATGTTTTTGTTTAAATGTATAATGCTCTTGGAGCTGTAAGATGTTCAGGAACAGAGAAGATGAAGTTAAAAGAATCGAAGAAGTCATCAATATGAAAAACAGAAATGCAAAAGCCATCCTTCTATATGGACGAAGAAGAGTTGGCAAAACTGCATTGCTGGAAGAAATAAAGAAACGAAGCAAGATAACTTTCATCTATTTCTCTGCAACCGAATCAAAATTCGAATTCATCCTATCGCGTCTTTCAGCAGCCATTGCGGAAGAAACTGGAGAAGACTTCTTCCGGGGAATCAAAGATATACATGGCCTTCTGGCTACTTTAAAATTGACAAAGAAAAGATATGTCATAGCAATAGATGAGTATCAGTATATGAAAGATGCCTTTAAAGACGGAAATCTGGATTCTGTTTTCCAGGCCGAAATCCAGCAACTGTCAGATGATTTCACTTTCATATTCTCTGGATCTTATATCTCTGAAATGAAAAAGATGGCCATGGCTGATGAACCTCTATATGGAAGATTTCAGCTTGTTATTAACTTGAAGCCTTTCGATTACTTAGATGCTGGAACATTTTATGGTGAACTGACCCCATATGAGAAAATAAGTTTTTACTCCATCTTTGGTGGCTATCCTTTTGTTCTGGATTATCTCGATCCTGAAAAGGGATTAATATGGAATATTGAACATATACTCCTTGATACAAAAGGCTATGTTTACAACTCTATAAGATATGCACTTCTGAAAGAAATATTCAAAATAGATACAGCAGAAGCAATTCTTCTGAAACTGGGAAATGGAAAGTCGAGAAACAGTGAACTTGCCGCAGCAACATCTTCTTCAGCTGCAAGCATATCTATAGAAATTAAGCGGCTTATAGAGATGGAAATAATATCCAGAACATTCCCAATAAATAGAAAAAACGAGGAGAAGAAAACCTTCTATGAAATCTCGGACAATTTAATACGTTTCTTCTACACTTACATACTCCCAAACGAGAATGAAATTGATTTAAGGGGACAGGCTGCTTTTTACAGAAGATTCATAGAACCTTCCATAAAGGATTTCATTGCCAGACGCTTCGAGAAAATGATACCAGAGTATCTTCAAAGGCTTATAAGACTCGGAGAAGCCGAAGAAATTATCGACATTGGAACATACTGGTATGATATTCCCAAAGAAAAACGCAATGGTGAATTTGATTGCGTAATCAAAATGGAAAGCGGTTATTGCGTTATAGAATGCAAATATCTGAAAGATAAGATGAGCTACGATATCGCGATAGAGGAAGAGAGGAAAATAAGAGAAATAAATCTTCCCGATGTAAAGAGAATCGGATTCGCATCCGCAAATGGGTTTTCCTTCACATCCAAGGATTATTGGCTGATTTCAGGTGAAGATCTTTACAAAATTCACAGGATTTGACCTCCAAACCTTGAGAAACACCTCTTTTGACCTTACCATATTAACGGGATTGGAATTATTTATGGTGTATTCTCTTATTGACATTGGCGGAGGTATGAGGGATGCCTTCGGGGCTGGTGTTGTCGACTATCTATTGGATGAGAAGATAAACATCGGAATGTGCATTGGCGTTTCTGCTGGTGCTTCGAATCTTACGAACTACATATCCGGACAAAGGGAGCGTGTCGTCAAATTCTACGATACTTACCCTAACAGGAAGGAGTACATGAGCCTGTGGTCTCTCTTTAAAACAGGTTCATACCTCAGTCTCGAGTATATCTATGAGAAAATCTCTTTCCCTGAAGGGGAAGATCCTTTTGATATCGAAAGCTTCATGAAATCAGAAAAGGATCTTACGCTTGTCGCAACGAATGGAATAACCGGCGAGCCTGTCTATTTCCCAAAGTCTTCTATAAGGCCATATGAGATGAAAGCCGCAGAAGCTTCAAGCACCATTCCTCTGATATGCAGACCGACAATTATAGATGGTGTTCCATACTTCGATGGTGGAGTCGCAGATCCTATTCCGTACAAGAAAGCATTTAGAATGGGTGCAGACAAGATAATCATCATCATAACAAAACGCAAAGACGATTTCAGGGACCCGGAAAAAGACCGTATAGCCGTGAAACTTCTTTCGAGGAAATACCCGAAGCTTTCAGATGCTATATCAAGGCGTGCAGAGCTCTATAACCAGTCTCTCAGAGAAGCGATTGAACTGGAAAAGAAAGGCAAAATTCTGATTATCGCGCCAGATGATACATTCGGAGTGACTACGACAAAACACCCCAAGGAATATATCGACAAGCTGTACAGACATGGTTACGAGAAAGCCAGAGCAATAAAAGGTTTCATCGAGTAAAGCATAGGGCCACGTCTGAAAGCATGGCCCATAACCCTCTCACATCAACAACCTTCATTGTTGTACCAATAGAATACTTCTAAGTATCCAGGCTTTCCATCACAGAGACTTACAGTTTCATAGATTATTAGGTTTATAGGCTTCATTTATGCTTATTGTTTATTATCAGATATTTAAATTTGTGATAATTTCATCTTATCAATATTAGTATTTTTTGATTATTTAATATTGTCAAATTCGTTTATTGCGATATAGTGTAAATATGACACTGGATGAAATGAAAAGGAAGATTCTCTCGGACAGAGAGCTGGTGACAGAGCATACATTCCAGAAGAGAGAATTCAGGCTTCTTGAGATGGAAAATATGGCAACTGTAATCGTTGGTGCACGCCGCATTGGGAAAACATCCCTTATGAAACACTACGCAAAACAGCTTATAACCAATGGACTTTCCCCTAACCATATATGCTACCTCAGTTTCTTCACATCTGCAGATCTTGATTTCTCATTCTCCCTGATAGAAGATGCCTATTATGGTCTTTATCCGGAATTAGACAAAGATGCTGATGTATGGTTTTTTCTGGATGAAGTGCAAGGTATTAAAAACTGGGGAGGGGGTGTTGCTCATCTCATGGAAGCACATCCATGCCATGTAATCATCACAGGATCTAGTGCCAAGATGCTAAGTACTGATATAGCAGACGAAATGAGAGGAAGGTGTATACCACTGCGTTTTCATCCCCTTTCATTCAGTGAATTCCTTGACTTCAATGATATCCCTCATGAAGAAAAAGAAACCTATTCAGACAGCGAAAGGAATAATCTCTCAAAGCAATTCCGACTTTATATGGCAAGAAGCTCATACCCACAGCTCTATAGGAACGATGATCCAGAACTACGAAAGCTAGTGCTAAATAGTTATTTCGATCTCACTTTCTCAAGGGATATAATCGATAGGTACGATGTATCGAGAAGCGCAATGCTGAGATACCTTATGCGTCGTATGGTGAAAAATTCCGGTGCACCATATACCATAAGAAAGCTTGTCAATGTCCTTGAAAGCGCAGGTTTTAAATCATCTATTGCCTTAGTCTCTTCTTATATCAACATGATGAAAGACTCATGCTTCTTAAAAGAGATTACAATATATGGGACAGATAAGATAAAGGAAAGAAATCCGAAGAAGCTTTATACAGCAGATCACCAGATGGCTGTGCTTTTCCGCGAATTCGAAGCTTCAACTGGCATTATCCTTGAGCATATAATCCTTTCCGTAATACTCAGATATTCGAAACTGAATCCTTGCTATTACAGAGCTGCAGATGATTTCGAAGTTGATTTCATCCTTTCAGACGATGATGGTAAGCCCTTCCATCTCATACAGGTGACAGATGATTTCGAAAAATCCAGAGAAAGGGAAATCAGAGCCTTACTCCAAGCCATGAAGGAAACAGGACTTCGAAGAGGAATAATTATCTCCATGGATAACAATGAGAGAATAGAGACGGAAAGTGGTGTGATTGAAGTCATACCGGCATGGACATTCGCTCTTAATGCAAAAATATTGTGAGCTAAGAAAATGAACTCATCTTCTATTTTTAGATTGTCCCGATATCAATAAGAAACTGAACAAACGCGAAATAGGTTAAAAAGGAAATAAGCCAAGAATTTTACATTTTCTTGGCTCTATTTTAGGATTATGCATTCAGATAATAATCATGAAAATCGCTCAATCCACAGGTTTGCCACTCTCATCTGCAGCAAGCGGTGTATTTAGGTCATTTACATATGTGGTCTTTCCCCAATAGTGCTTATTGTCGGTAATATCCTTTGCATAGCTATCAGCTACAGTAAGTTTTGCATCGTACCCATCAGAAGAAATGTAGATATCCATTCCATTAAGATTGCTTCCCTGCATTTCAATCATAGAGGACCCTAAAACGGTGCATGAAGATGGGTAATTGTAGCTTCCACCTCTATTTCCAACAATGAGAGCTGCAAAAGGAAGCTCGCTACCGCTACCCCAAGCTTTATCAAGATAATAATTGGGTTCTGATAGCTCCGGATTATATTTTCCAGAACAGTAAATCTTGCTATCATTAATAACAGCAATGCCACCTCGAACTACAAGGCCCTGTCTATCACCGATGATAGTACTCCGAACAATATCAATAGAACCTGGGACATTAAGTATCACACCACAGCTATCATAGTCAGAGACACCATTTGCGGTAATCACTGAGTCTATGATGTCTATATCTACATCCTTTGTCACAGTCTCCCCTTCTTCTCCGCCCTCAACAGTGGATGCATTTGTTCCGATAGCATATACCCCATTAACGATGATTTTAGAGTTTCTGATAACAAGATGAGCACCTGTGGCACTATCACTATCCAACTTGCCTGTCCCAAGGGCAATTCCAGACGAGTCGGCTTCATAAATAACTCCGTCAAATATGAGTATACTATTTTTCTGCATTGCAAAGAAACTGCCAGATCTGTATTCATCATTCGGCTTGGAAATATTCGGTGCGTAAAGACTACCATTGGAGATAGAAACGGTAGCCCCGGTACCAATAACAACCGAACTATCGGAATCGAAGGAAAGCTTATGGTTGTTCAAATCAATGTCATATGACTTGCCCGCTTCGAAATAATCGAAACCATCGATTACAATATCATCAGTAAGCCTTACTTCCCCCTCTCCTGTTAACATTGTCGTAAATTCTTCAGGTGAACTGACATCATACGGTGTAGAATCATTTTCAGGAATCATAATTGGCGGCCAAAATCTGTACTGTGTACAGGATACAACAATCAGCAAGACTAGAATAATAGTAGAGAATTTCAGTATCTTTTTCATAAAAACCTCACCAGTAGACTACCCCCCCCCGGTAAGAATTGTCAAGGCGAGCACATTATGAAAAAGCAAAAAAAATCCGGAGTCGCCCATTGTCTGACAACTCCGGTAAATCTGAGATTAAAGCGCGAGAAGCGAGAAAACGAGGGTGAAGAGAGCTACAGTCTCTGTAATACCGATTACGATGAAGTAATTAGCTGTACCCTTACCGGTCTCTGCGAGAGCATCGGATGCTGCAGCTGCTACCTTACCCTGGAACCATGCGGAAAGACCTATTGCTGCA
>CALXXO010000031.1 GCA_944392705.1 uncultured Spirochaetaceae bacterium | reverse complement strand
AGAAAAGAGTGAATCAGGAACAAAGGATACTGAGGGTAATCGAATCGCTGTGCCTTGCCGATGATCTGGCCTTCGCCATAGCCCTGAAGGATAACCCGGGGTGCGCAGGGCACATCATCAATACGGTGCTTGGCCGCTCTGACATAAGGGTGGAGGATGCGTGGGTCCAGTACAATGCAAGGGGGATAGATGGCCACAGCGTTATCTTCGACCTTCTTGCTATGGACAGCAGCGGGAACCTCTACGATGTGGAGATGCAGAGGGGCAGCATAAAGCGCAGGGAGCTAATGGCCAGGGCAGACTATTACAGCTCCGTGATGGCAATGAGGACCGTCATGCGCGGGGAGATGTACATGAGGATGCGTGAAAGGAAGGTGATCTTCATCCTTGAGAGGGGCGCATACGGGGAGGAAAAGGCCATATGCACGTTCAGGTACAAGGATGATGATGGCATAGAACCTGAGGAGAACCGGTGCGTGATAGTGATGGCAAACACGGGATACGATGGTAGAATGAGGGAGGATCTGAGGGATCTGTACAGGGATTTCCATGAACCGGACCCAGAGAAGATAAGAAGCGCAGAGATGAGAGACGCCCTGAAGAGGGTAAAAGGGGGTGATGGACCTATGACGAAGACATTCAAGGCAATAGAGGAACTGCTTAATGAGAGCAGGGCTGAAGGACTTGCTGAAGGACTTGCTGAAGGACGAGAAGAAGCCAGAACTGAAATGAAGACAAGCATTATCAGCAATATGCTGATGAACAATGTATCTGCAGATGCTATTTCAAAAATGACGAACATTCCTCTTCAGGAGGTCAATAGAATTGCGGCTGCAATATCAAAATGAGCGAAGCGGGGCAACCCGCTTTTTCTTTGAACAGAAATAGCTTGTTCCATCATACATTAAGATATATAATGGATATCGAATTATTTTGGAAAACAATTCGATGAATGCAAGATTGACCTTGAAGCTTACAGATATAGATGGAACGCCGTTCTTCGGCCCAGGCGTCGCCGAGTTATTCTCATTGATCGAGAAAACAGGATCCGTGCGCCATGCAGCAGAGGAGATGAATCTCTCCTACTCCAAAGCCTGGAAGATGATCCGCGGCACAGAAAGAGCGATAGGAAAAGAAGCTGTAATCAGGATACAGGGAGGAAAAGGCGGAGGAAAAGCTGAACTTAGTGCCAGTGGAAAGACATTGCTTACTTCCTTTCTCTCCCTGGAGTCGGAGATGGAAAAGCACCTCGAGGAAATCACGGGAGGGTATCTTGAGAAGATCTGAAAATTTTCCGGCCCTTCCATTCATGATTATCCTCTATATTCTGGTCTTCATCCTTTCATTCTCGATAGGAAGATTTCCTGTAGGACCGGTAGAACTGATTAAAATACTGCTCTCGAGGATATTCCCATTAACTCCAGATTGGACAGCACAGGCAGAATCAGTGGTATTCAATATAAGACTGCCGAGAATAATTGTTTCTTCTTTAATTGGTGCGGGTCTATCGCTATCAGGACTTATATTCCAGATAATCTTCCGAAATCCAATGGTCTCCCCCGATGTGCTCGGAACATCAACAGGCGCTGGCTTTGGAGCATCACTTGCTCTTCTGCTGGTGCTTCCATCATTTTCAGTGCCATTGTTTGCTTTTATCATGGGAATCGCAGCAGTACTGCTTGTATGGAAGATTGCTTCCAAAGTTCCTTCCAACCAGGTATTGGGCCTTATACTTGGCGGAATAATGATCAGTTCCCTCTTCCAGTCCGGTACAAGTTTCATAAAACTAGTTGCCGACCCCGAGGATGAACTTCCTTCAATAACCTATTTTCTCATGGGTTCTATCGCGGGAGCAGGGATGGATGAAGTGAAGATAATCATCATCCCGATGATTGTCTCAATAGTCCCGATTCTCCTTTTATCGTGGCGAATGAATCTCCTCTCACTTCCAGAAGAAGAAGCAAGATCCTTGGGCGTGAATACAAAGGCAATAAGGGCAATTGCAGTAGCTGCAGCAACGCTTATGACGGCATCGACTGTTGCCGTCGCTGGTGTGGTTGGATGGGTTGGCCTTGTCATACCACACATAACAAGAATGATAGTCGGCCCCGATGCAAGGAAAGCCATACCATCATCACTATTTCTAGGTGCTGCTTTCCTCACAGCTGTCGATACCGTATCAAGGTCGGTGACATATTCAGAAATCCCCATAGGAATACTTACATCATTCATAGGCGCCCCGTTCTTCCTCTATCTCATCATGAAGGAGGGAAAGAAGAATGAAGCTTGAAGCCGAAAGAATATCGTTCAGCTATGGCGAGATGAAAGTACTCGATGATGTATCGATAACTCTCCCTGAAGGCAGTATGACAGCCCTGCTTGGCAGGAATGGTTCTGGGAAGACAACGCTTTTAAGGCTTTTACTGGGATTTTTAAAACCAAAGAACGGAACAATAAGAATAGATGGAAAGGATACAGGGGACATGACGGACAGGGAAAGGGCCATGGCCATTGCATATATCCCTCAATCCACATCAATCATCTACTCCTACACTGTCCTGGATACTGTCATCATGGGCAGGGCCCCTGCCCTTTCGCTTTTCCAGCGTCCTTCCGAAGCAGATAGGGCAAAAGCAGAAGAAACATTGAAGTCATTGGGATTATGGGAACTGAGAAAACGTTCTGTGAATGCATTATCAGGAGGTGAAAGACAGCTTGTCCTTATAGCAAGGGCGCTCACTCAGGAAGCAGGAATACTTCTACTGGATGAGCCTACAAGCTCCCTGGATTATTCCAATCAGCTTCTTGTGATGGCAACTGCTGAAAAGCTGAGAAAGGCTGGATATACAATCCTTTTCTCAACGCACAATCCAGAACAGGCTCTGATGAATGCAACAGATGTTGTGGTACTGTCTTCCCATAAGCTGGCTTTTTCAGGAAAACCTGAGGAACTGCTTGATGGCAAGGTGCTTGAGAATCTCTATTCCACACAACTGCATATCGAGAAAATCGATACAGGATTGAATCATAGGATAGTCTGTGTACCGAGGTAGCTATGTGGTGGGATGAGGAGAGGATCAGATGGTACAGAAAAGCAGCCGAGGGTTCAGGATTCCACCGGGACCTTGCAACTGCTATTGAAAAACATCTGGACAAGAACGACAGGATACTCGAACTTGGCTGCGGCCTTGGATATGTCTCTCAGATTCTAGCTGAGGATGGATACAGAATAACGGCAACAGATAATGACAAAGCTGCTTTAGCCGAAGCTGAAAAGCATTCGGGATTTGAAATCTTCTCCTATCTAGATGCAACAGAGAATTTACCTGAATCCGACGTGCTTCTCCTCCTGTTCTTCGGCAGGCTAACTGAGAATGGCAACCTTGAGAGATACATGAGGAACACACAGAGAATCATATATGTAATCTCGGAGCACAGAGGACAGAGCGACAATCTCAGGAAAAGGGCAAACGAACCGGAAGAAACCTTAAAATGGCTTGAATGGCAAAGGGGAATAAGAGTAAAGCATTATCCATTCTCCTCTCCATTTCCACAGCCATTGTCATCCAGAGAAGATGCAAAGCGATACATATCACGTATGTACGGCAACGACAAGATAGAGAAATACATGGCTTATCTGAAGAAGACAAAGGAAGGATTTCTTCTTCCGAATATGAAGCATTCCACGATTTTCACCATAGACAAGGAGGAAAAATGAAAAAAGCTTTGATTATCCTGATGCTTATGCTGTCTGTTACAGCAGGAGCTGCATCATTTACGGACTCACTTGGCAGGACCTTCGATTTACCCGACAACCTGGACAGAATAGTCCCCTCTGGCAACCTCGCCCAGCTCGTGCTCTACTCAGTGGCTCCTGAAAGGATTGTAGGCTGGTCCTCCACGATATCAGGAAGTGCTGCGGAGTATTTCAGTCAGGATGTTGTGAATCTTCCGGTATTCGGCACCTTCTATGGAAAGAAAGCAAACCTCAACAAAGAAGCTCTTATGTCTGCATTCCCTGATGTTGTTATAGATATGGGAGAGATAAAGGGAAGCAAGGAGGATATGACAAAAGACCTCGATGAACTCCAGGATGATATTCTGATTCCTGTAATCTTCATCGAAGCCTATCTAGATAACACACCAGAAGTATTCAGGACCCTTGGTACGCTTCTTGATAAAAAAGATATATGCGAAGACCTGGCAGTATATGCGGAAGAAGCACTGGATATGGCAACAGCAGCAAGAGAGAGAATCACGGATCCTGTCACTGTTTATTATTCCTCCTCTCCAGATGGTCTGGAAGCTATTGCAGAAGGTAATTTTCACGGAGAGGTAATAGAGAAAATCGGGGCAAAGAATGTAGTTCCACCAACTTTCGGTTCATCCGGAAAAGTGTCAATGGAACAGCTTTACATATGGAATCCAGATGTGATTCTCCTCACAGCGGAAGAAGCATATGAAGAAGTGACAACAAGCAATACCTGGGGGAATCTCGATGCTGTTAAGAACGGCAGAGTCTATCTTATTCCATCCGAACCCTATCCTTTCATAGACAATCCACCTGCTACAAACAGGATTATAGGAATCTACTGGCTCGGGAACCTGCTCTACCCCAACCTCTACCCTGTTGATATCACAGAGAAAACAAAGGAATTCTATTCGCTCTACTACAATTACGAACTGACAGATGCAGATGCCGCAAGGGTTCTGAATCTCGATATCAATAACTAGAAATAAAGACAAAGGCTGGCTGTATGATGCCAGCCTTTACTTTGCGTCTAGAAATGACATAGTAATCCCTTCGGAAGAACTAAAACTCAAGATGTATCCTATGGACTTCAAAGAATTCATCTGGGCACAGGGCGAAGATGTTCTCTGGGATTATATCAAGGACTGCAACAACAAGAAAAGGGAAAGAAACTCTATTACTATGCCCACTACAATTATGAATCAAAACGCAACGATATTGAGATTGACTTTCTTCTATCCAATGAAAGCAAGCTGAATTTCAAGGTATTCGTCGAAGTTAAATCATCGAAAAACTATATAGCAATATCGCTAAACAAATTCATGGAACGATTCAAGAACAGAATCGGAAGAGCAATCATAATACATCCGAAGAATTACTCTTCCGACGATATTATAACAAGGTATCCACCGTTGCTTTTCTCATGATAACGCAACAAAGCAGGGTTTCCCCTGCTTTGCCTGCTTTCATCAGATCTTTTATCTGATTCTCGGCTTTGCCGCATCCAGAAGGTCCTCGAGCTTTGCGGAAGGATTCTGGAACTTTGAAAGGAATATCATAGCGGCAATCACATATGGCTTATAGGAAGCTTCCTTGTAGAGAGGAACGAGATAACGGTCGAATACAGAAGCATCAACCTCACCCTCCTTGCAGGATACTCCTGTGATATCAGCAGGAAGACAATGCATATAGAGTGCCTTGCCATCCTTTGTTGTCTTCATAAGCTCTTCTGTGCAGGTCCAGTTTTTGAACTTTGCATTGTTCTCGAGACACTTCTTCTCAAGGTCCTTCAGTTCATCGAATCTGCCTTCGCCGACAAGCTTTGTCCTCTCCTCCATAACAGCATATGGTGCCCATGACTTAGGATATACGATATCAGCATCCTTGAATGCTTCCTCCATCGTATTTACCTTCTTGTAGGAACCGCCGGAAGCCTTTGCGTTCTTCTTTGCAACTTCCTCTACATCGCTCATCACATCATATCCCTCCGGATGCGCAAGAACGACGTCCATTCCGAAGCGTGTGAAGAGTCCGATGACGCCCTGAGGAACGGAAAGCGGCTTTCCGTATGATGGAGAGTAGGCCCATGTCATAGCGACCTTCTTTCCCTTGAGATTCTCGACGCCACCGAAGTAGTTGATTACATGGAGCATATCAGCCATACACTGTGTCGGGTGATCAATATCGCACTGAAGGTTTACAAGTGTAGGTCTCTGCTCAAGAACACCGTCCCTGTAGCCTTCCTGCACAGCTTCGGATACGCTCTTCATGTATGTATATCCCTTTCCGATATACATATCATCGCGGATACCGATTACATCAGCCATGAAGGAAATCATGTTCGCAGTTTCCCTTACTGTCTCACCATGGGCAATCTGCGATACCTTCTCATCGAGATCCTGAACTTCAAGTCCCAGGAGGTTGCAGGCCGAAGCGAAAGAGAATCTGGTTCTTGTGGAGTTATCGCGGAAAATGGAGATTCCGAGTCCCGAGTCAAAAACCTTAGAGGAAATATTGTTCTCCCTCATTCCTCTGAGAATCTCTGCAACCTTGAATACAGCAGCAATCTCATCATCGCTCTCCTTCCAGGTATGGAAGAAATCATTAAGATACATATTGGATGTGTTGAGCTTCTTCAGCTCTTCAATCATCTTCCGGATTTCACCCTTATCTTTGGCCATCGTGGTCCTCCTTGGATTCATTAGAACTTTATCACAGCATCTGTGAGAGCGCAATCGGATGTTGCGGTTTGTTGCGATTATCGACGGCTATCGGAGCGAACGAAGGGCTCTTTGACTTTCTCTGAGCACAAAAGATGGTACTTTCCGGGCTTTCTGTATGCATTGCCATGGACTTCAGCTTTCCGATAGGCACGAAGGCGGTCAAGATTCAGCTCCGCAATATACACACCCTCCTCCTCTCCGGCAAGCAGAATGCAAGTGTCCCTCGATTCTGCCACATCAGGAAGATAAGCAACCCCATCGAAGGCATTTGAGTGGCCATTGCAATCCGGGACAGTAGAAGGATAGTTGCAAACAGCAATCGCTGCCATATTCTCAAAAGCCCTTGCCCTTAACTGTGAAAGCCTGTTCACTTCCATCGGACAGGCGTTTGGAACAAGTATAAGCTCCGCCCCTTTCAGCATCAGGATCCTTGCACTTTCCGGGAATTCCCTGTCGTAACAGATCATTGCACCAACGACTACACTGTCACCTTCTACATCCAATTCAGCTGTATAGAAGTCATCGCCTGGTACAAGATATCGCTCATCTGAGAAATCGCAGGTATGGACCTTAGAATACCGTAAAACGCACTTTCCCTTGCGATCAAAGAGAGCAAGCGAATTTCGCATCCCGGCATCGGATTGCTCCAGGAATGTAATGCCAATAGCCATTCCAAGCTCCCTAGAGAGGACTTTGAATGATGAAATGAAACAACTATCGAACGAAAGCGAATCCCAGTTTTCAGGGGGATTCCCCTGAATAGAGTATCCATTGCTCCACATCTCTGGAAATAGCGCGATATCAGCACCAAGCTCATGCGCTTTCCGACAAGCTTCAAGCCCCTTCCTGAGGTTCCCATCAAGAGATCCCATCGGAGTCAGCTGAAGCAAAGCAATCCTGATAATCGTATCCATATTCAGAGAATACCATGTTTCATTAGAATTTCTTTGATTATCCCATCAAACTCATTGCAAAGAACTTCTGAATCGGCTGAAATCTCCCAGCGAGCAAGCGAATCCTCGCTCCTGGATACTCTCTGAGAGACCTGCACCCAATGCCTACCGTCTTCAATACGCATAAGGACTGCATCCAGATCCGAGCCATCATCCATTGTCCTTATAATCTCCGCACCTCTTCCCGCTATTGCAGCTGAAATATCATCGAGAGCGGAAGTCATCGATGCTTGTGTTTCAAAGTGGCGGGACCACTCCCTGACCCTGTATATCCCATTCTGTATATTGCGAACACGCTCGACGCCGGAACTTTTCTCAATGAATGCCTTTGCTGTAAGGATCGAGAAGAACAATGTATTCTCCGTCGCTGCTGTACCATTCGAGAAGTCTTTGGGATCTGATGGGAAATTCATATAGTAATGAGCAGAACCTTCAACCGCGGCAAAATATCCGGAGGAGAAACCGGTGCGCAATCTCTCCTTTATATATGAGTGTCCACTGCGTATAAGATGCGGTTCAGCACCGGAGTGCCTTACAGCTTCAAGCGCTGGAAGAACGGACTTCGGATCTGCATAGACACGCATGGCATTATCCTGAGGAAAGATTCCCTTCAGATACGGCACTATAAGGGAAAGGTTCAGAAGAGGAAGCATCTGATTCCCATCTGGGAAAAGCACATCCATCCTGTCCCCATCACCATCGAAGCAGAATCCTACATCGCACTTGGATGCAAGAAGCCCATTCCTGGCATGAGCAGCAGCCTTCACTGCTCCGGGATTTGGATCTCCTGCGGGGAAGAATCCATCTGGAACGATACCGCTTGCAGTGATATCAGCACCGAGACAGTAAAATGCATTCACGAAATCGGAGCCGGCAGCTCCTGACAGGAAATCAGAGAATACTTTCAGCCCCGAAAGCTCACCTTCCCTACATCCTGCGAGGGTTAAAGTGTAATCGATGAACTCATCCTGCATCGAGATGATTCTAATCCTTCCCCTTGCAGATGGAAGCGTAAAATCATTCTCCTCGAAATAGCTTCTTATTCTTTCAAGCCCACCGGAAGGCCCCATGCCATATGCAACAGGGACACATCCTGGCGCCGTAATCTTCAGTCCAAGATACTCACCAGGATTGTGGCTGGCTGTCACCATCACACCACAGGATGAAGGATGGCGAAGACACATAAAGTAGAAACGACAGGTAGTGATCTGCTGTACATCAATAAGCACATCCAGGCCATATGAGAGAAAAGCTTCCAAAAGGCTCTCCATGAGACCAGGACTGTACAACCTGGCATCCCGGGCAAGGACAACAGACTCAGCACCGGTATCCTGAGAGATATATCTTGCAACCGCCAGGGCAAGCTGCTGCTCGGCGAGAGGAGACAGATCCTCCCGCTTCGCCCTTATATCGAAGGCCTTGAAGAGCATCAGGACATCATCTCTATAGTACCTGTCGATAGCATCTTCCCGCTCTCCTTTGAGAAGAGAAGGATACCATTTCCAGAAACTGAGAAATTCATATCAAGGCTATGGGAATAATCAACGCTGCCGAAGACAACCGCTGTCACCATATCATCGCCGCATTTGATCTTAACCGTTGTCTCCATTCCGGAAGGAAGCGTAGTATATACAACACCGCTGAACTGGCCTTCTCCAAGCTTTATGAACTCCGGCCTTATACCGACAACTGCCTTGAATGAATCCTCCTCGATTGCACAATTGCCTTTGAAAAGCAGATCCTTTCCAAGCATGGAGAATGAATAGGTATTCCCGCTTACTCTCTTTGCATCTACTGGCAGGAAATTCATCGTAGGATTGCCAACGAAATCAGCGACGAAGAGATTCGCAGGATAATCATAGACTTCAAGAGGTGGTGCATACTGCTGGAGCTTACCCTTCTCCATCAGACAGATTTTCGTAGCAAGAGCCATAGCTTCCATCTGGTCATGGGTGACATAGACGAAAGTAGAATCTGTATCGACATGAAGTCTCTTGAGCTCCGACCTCATCTCCAGCCTTAGCTTTGCATCGAGATTGGAAAGAGGTTCATCCATGAAAAGAACCTTTGGACTCGGGGCAAGCGTACGGGCAATGGCAACACGCTGCTGCTGTCCGCCTGAAAGCTCTGAAGGATAACGCTTCTCGAACTGCTCGATCTTGAGCATCTGAAGCATCTCCCTCACTCTCTTATCGATATCGGAGGAGGACCACTTCAGGTTCTCAAGCCCGAATGCGATATTATCGTAAACAGTCATATGCGGCCAAAGAGCATAGTTCTGGAAGAGGAAACCTATATTTCTCTTCGCAGGAGAGATATCAACACCACTGCTGCTATCGAATACAACGGTATCCCCGATTGTTATCCTTCCCTCAGTCGGAGTCTCTAGACCGGCAATCATTCTAAGCGTTGTGGTCTTTCCACATCCAGATGGGCCAAGAAGGGTTATGAAATCCCGGTCCTCAATAACGAGACTGAGATCATCGACAGCGACAAATTTATCAAAACGTTTCGTAACGTGGTCTAGAACAATTTTCGGCATAATCAACCTCCGATGCCTTTATCTATGCTGGCCCCAGTCAGCTTATTTGTAATGAACTGCACAAGAAGTACAATCATGATTATCAGGAAATTGATTCCATTGCTGATCTGCGTAAGACCATTGACCTCAAAATCCTGCAGAACGACAGTTATTATCGAACCAGGGGCAGCGAGGAGAACGAAGAGCGATAGCTCTCTCATACAGGATATGAATGGCAGAAGATATCCGGAAATGAAACTTGCCTTCTGGATCGGGAACAGAATCTTTGCCATTCTCTTCCACCAAGGAACACCTATTATGAATGCAGCTTCCTCAATCTCCCCTGAAACCTGCATCATGGCATTAGCACCGCTCTTGGATGCGAATGGAAGGAACTTTATGCCGCCAACTATAATCAGGAGGAACACAGTTCCATGGAGGAACGAGAATGCCGGGAGATAGGATACTGAAAGATAGACAGCTCCAAAGCTCATAGCTGGTATCAGATATGGGAAGAACGCCATATTAGACACCCATCTGGCAAGCCTGGAACCACGCTTACGTGCGCTTGCATATCCGATGAGAATTCCGGCCGTACCGGAAATCAGAGCGACCATAAAGGATACAAGAAGGCTGTTTCCAAGCGCCTTCCAGATTGTCGGATTGCGAAGTATTCCCTGGGATGAACCGAATACCCTATTCTCAAGCGTATCAGTAGTAGTCCAGTAATAAAGCGAAAGCGTCGAGTAATCGCCAGGGACCTCAAGAAGGCTTTCAAGGGCAAAGGATACGAGAGGTACAATCGCAAAGAATACCGAGATTACCATAATCACGATGGTAATCGGCATCCTCGCCTTTCCAAGTTTCACAAGCGATACCTGTCCGGATTTTCCGCTTATTGTCGTGAATGACTTGCGCTTTCCGGTCATCTTGTTATTGATGGAAAGAATGATGATGGAGAACACGAGAAGTACAATTGCGACGACAAAGCCCTGCCCCTGCATTGCAGCCGTATTGAAAAGCGACCTCATTGTTGTCGATATCGTCGAGAAAGATCCATTCTTGTTGAGGAACGCAGGAACCGTATAGCTTGAAAGGCTACTGGAGAATACCAGCAGTATTGTCGAGATAAGAGCTGGTGTAACAATCGGAAGCGTGATGCGGCGAAGAATCTTGAATCTCGATGCCTTCAGCACAGTCGCAGCTTCCTCGAGGTTGGCATCCATGTTCCTGAGTATGCCTCCGATAAGAAGGTACGCAAAAGGCGCATAGTGGATACCAAGACACATTGCACATGGGAAAAAACCATAAAGCACCCATTCCGGGACGCAGATTCCGGTAAAGCTCTCAAGCATTCCCATCTGATTATAACAGGCAACAATCTGTGTATTCTTGAAGAAGTTCTCCCAGAACATTGCAATTGACCAGCTTGGCATGATGTATGGGAAAACGAATATGGTCGAAAGGAATTTCTTTCCGGGGATATCAGACCGGGTTATGAACCAGGCAACAGCTCCGCCAAAACCGACAGCAACGATGCACGAGACGATAGCCATCAGGACGGAATTGACAAGAGGTTTCCAGAAAGTAAGGACTGAATAGTCGTATAGGTTATCGAAAAGCAATGTCTGCCAGTGATAGAAAGTAAATGCTCCGACAGGCTTTCCGATATCCCTTATCTCTCCAAAATGAACTGTGAACGCATCCCGAAGAAGGGAGAGAAGAGGAAAACATACAGTAAAGAGGAGAATCACGAAAAAAAGCACTGTAATTACATTAGCAGGCTTGGATGCGGCACTCCGTATGTTGTTCAGTAGATGCGATTTTTTATTTGATCCGCTCATATGAATACTCCAGACAGGAGGGAAACCCTCCTGTCTCAGACATTTCGAAATTACATTACAAGGCTTCTGATATAGGTACTTGCTTCCCTGTAAACAGAATTGATGTATCCGATATCCTCAACGATGGCACCATCGAGCCACTCAGCGAGAGTATGGTCGCCCTCGAGTACAGGAACTTCAGGATTTACAGAGTAATAACCTTCTGAATCCCAGCCGCTTCTGAAGCCTTCCGGAGAGCACATATACTCGATGAAGAGACAAGCTGTATATGGAAGCTTAGCTGTCTTCGGAATCATCAGCCACATCTTGTAGAAATATGAAGTGAATCCCTCGAGAGGTACGTTCCATCCAGTGATTGCCAGATCGTTGTGGTAATCATTTGTCTCAGGATAATCCTTGATCTTGTTGAGCGGAGCATAGACAATCTGACCTGTCGTCATTGTTGCCATATTCTTTACAGCAGTTGTATCGGAGCTATGCCATGTCGTTACATTGCCCATCAGCTCTGTGACAAACTTGTATCCGATGTTCTCATAGCCATCTCCACCTGCATACGGCTCGCCGAAGTATGATTCATATGCCGCACTGAGCTTCTCGCACGCTGCATCGCTTGTGAGCATGATGAGGAAGTTCATATTAACGTTCTCTGTAGCTGGAGTCTGGAATGAAAGCTGGTGAACACCCTTCAGATCCTTTCCATCAGCACCTGTCAGCTGCCATACATTGGTGACATAGTCAGGGCCATACTCAGGGTTTGTCTTGTTCCAAAGGAAGCACTTATTCACATAGAGAACTGAAAGCGGATTGCTGTCAGCTTCTGGAAGCTCAACGCTGTTAGGCACATAATTGAGCATATATTCTGTATCGATCAGCATCGACTGAAGCGAAGAACCATCCTGGATGAGGACAGCATCTGCAACATACTGATTCTGCCCGATAGCTGTTGTGAGTTCTGTATAAAGGGCCTGGTCCTTGCTGGAGCTGAAATCAGTATAACTGAACCATGGATATTTCTCCTTGAACCCTGCAAGAACATTCTTGACACCAGATGTGGATCCCTTTGCGGTGAACTGAAGTCCCGCTGCTTCGAACTCAGCCTTTGCAGCTGCTTCGAGCTCTTCAAGGGTCATATTCTCTGCCGCAGCTATTGCATCAGATACTGATCCTCCTGAGGATTCTGCTGAGCCTGATGCGAAACAAGCTCCTGTCAGCACTGCAAGAGCAAGACCTGCTGCCAGTATTTTTCTTAACATATCATTCCTCCTTTCCTGTGCAGAAATCCAGTATTCTGCATAATTTAAAATTAATTTTAACACCGAGTTAACACGTCCTCAACGTTAGATTTCTCCATTTTCTGGAAGAAATATTGGCCCATGCATTGTCTTCCGCATCTCTTTGTGATAGTTCTCTCACTGTGAAGAGATTGATTATTTCCGGCTTTGGCACAAGCGATGAATCAGCTATGGCTGAATCCGAAAGATTGGAAAAGCTTATCGCATCATCATCCCCCATCGCAGCAGAATGCACATACCTGGGACCATTCAGGATGGAAGGAAAAGAACGCACGGGAGATGCGATAAGAAAATACAGGGACGATGAGCTTATAATCTTCCCAATCCTCGTGCAGAAGGGAGGGCTTTACAGCAAGCTTCTATCATATGGATATCCCACAGGTATGCCACTCCTTGGAAGCAACGAAGATGCCGAAGATATCGCAGGAATCCTTTCAGCAACACTCGAAAGGAAGGAGAACCACAGATATATCTTCATCTCCCATGGTGATGAAAATGGCGATACAGATGAATTCAGGGCGTTCAAGAAAGCATTGAGAGAAGATATCCTAGTCACAGCCTTAAAGGGAAATGATAACTACACCACTATGGAAATACCAAAAGAAAAGAACATCACAGTCCTACCCTTTCTCCTCTTTTCCGGCCATCATGCAAAGAAGGACATAAAGGAAAAAGTACTGCCGGAGCTCAGCCATGGAGGAAAATGTATTTCATACATGGACAAAGGGCTACTATCGCTTTCCGATGGTTTCTCTGCAATCTTTCTGAAACACCTCAGCAAGCTTCTCTCTAGATGAAAATAACCCGGCCATCATCGAGTGTATGGGAGGAGAGCGAGAAAATCCGATCTGCTGTATCCGAGGATATGAACTCATCCTTGCTTCCGAAGAATGCGAGGGAACCATGGGAAAGGACAATCACATCATCGGAGAGTGCAACCGCCCTTGTTATGTCGTGGAATGATACAAGAACTGTCTTTCCCTGCTCTGCAAGGTCCATCATCACGCGCTCTGTCTTCTTCCTGTAATTAGAATCAAGGCTGGCTTCGGGTTCATCGAGAAGATAAAGCGCAGCATCATGGGAAATGGCGAGCGCAAGGAAAACCATTTCCTTCTCTCCTCCTGATAGTACATTCAGGCGGCTATCCTTCAGATGGCCAAGCCCGAGGGCCTCAAGGCACGCAAGGCCATTACGGTACATTGATAACAAGCATCTGACTGAGATATCGGACTGAGGAAGAAGCTGTGGAAGAAGGGAGTGCATCCCATCCCTTTCCTTCCTGCCAAGTGTTCTCAGCTCCCTCCCACCGAATTCAATGGAACCGGAATAACTTCGGAAATAGGAGGATAGCACTCTCATTAAAGTAGTCTTTCCGCTTCCGTTCTCACCCAGAAGCGCATAAATCCTCCCCTCTTCCAGTGTCAGGGATATATCATTCAGCAAAGCGCGTCCTTTAACGGAGAGCGAGAGATTCTTTATCCTGATCATCCTCTCGACCTCCTTATAAGAAGATAGATGAAGAAGGGAACACCTATCGCTGCCATGAATACTCCGGCAGGAAGCTCGCTAGGCATTATTACCGTACGTGCAAGCAGGTCTGAAAGCATCACGAGAACAGGTCCTGCGAAAATGGAAACAAGAAGAGTTTTCCTGCCTTCTCCTCCTGAAATAAAAGATGCGATATGAGGTGTGACAAGGCCTACGAATCCTAAAAGCCCGGAGAATGTCACAGCGCTTGATGCAAGAAGGGCTGCAACAAGAACAAGTATCGTCCGTATGACTGCAGGCCTGTATCCCATCGAGGATGCTATCTCATCTCCAAGCCTTATCACATCGATAATCGATGAAAGCAGAAATGCAGCAGCAACAGAGACAATTATGATTACAGCAGGGACAGCAAGCGACGAGAACTGGACGGATGCAAATCCTCCCACAGAGAAGGCACTGTAAGCTGTAAGTGTGTCGGGATCCAAAGAACTTATCGTGCTGATCGCTGCATTGAAAAGCGCATTCACTGCAATACCTGCAAGAATCAGGGATCCCGATGTTCCAAGCCGTCCGGAGAGGGATGCAATGACAAATACAAGAGCAAGTGCAATAGCCGCACCTAAGAAAGCCGCCAACGGCAATAGCCTGAAATGGCCAGGAAAGAACGAAAGGAAAAGAAGCACAGCAGCTCCCGCCCCTGAATTCATACCTATGATATTAGGACTGGAAAGATCATTTCCTGTCGCTCTCTGAAGGAGAAGTCCGGAGACAGAAAAAGCAACGCCTGCAAGAAAAGCGGCAAGTGTACGAGGAAGTCTGACAGAGAATAGGATGATATTATCCGGAGTTCCCTGAATGAAGGCCTGTCCCAAATCAAGCTTTGCCCACCCAAGCACAAGGGAGAGCATGAATACCAGAACCACAAGTATTGCAAGAGCAGGGACGGATAATCTCCGCTCAGCCATACAGCACCTCTGCCATTACTCTATATGCTTCAGCCCACCTGCCATTAGGCTTGAAATGAAAGAGGTCCTTTGGAAGAAAATAGATTTCACCGCTTTCTATTGCAGGGACATCCTTCCAGCCAGGCTGTGAAAAAAGATATCTGACATAATCGATGCTGGCTTCCTCATCGCCCTGCGGGACAATCAATATCTTATCAATCCGGGCTTTGAGTATCGCTTCAAGAGAAAGAGTATCGGTCAATGCTCCCATTTCATCGGCCGCATTCACAGCGCCGAGATCATTGATTATACCTGTAGCAAAATGGTCTTCAGTGCGTTTTGCCCTGACTGCGGAAAATGCATTCCCGGCTCTTATGAAAAGGACGTGGGGAATGTCTTTCTCTTCCTTGCATTCTTCTATGATTCCATCGATTTCAGCTTCCTGCCCTAGCCCGTATTTCTCATAGAGGTCGCTTCGCCCGGTAATATCAGCAAGGGTCTTAAGCACCTCAAGGAAGTCCTGAAAGCTGTCCTGTCTGATGAGAATCATATTCCAGCCTATTGAATCCATGAAGGATTTGAGCCGGACATGGGATGATGTATCAACCGATCCGAGTATCAGATCAGGGGCGGCTTCAATGAGTTTCTCGCTGCTTATGTTCCGTCCAGAAGCAGAATCGATAATGATAGCATCGGGAGATGCATATCCCCGATCCACAGCTTCCTGCACGGTAACGTCAACGCTGCCCCCAGCAAGATTCCATAAATCCGCGATTGAGGAATTAAGGCAAGCCGTAATTAAATCCCCGGCATAAAGCTGAAAAGAAAGAAAAACAGAGAGTAAAAGAAAGAGCCTTCTAATCATTTGATTCCATCCATGACGGAATCAGGATTATTTCAAGGCCCTTTCCTTATCTACAAGTCTGGCAAATCCTGTCTCCGGATCAGCAGGTTGCCCCGCCAGTGACATTCTTCTTCAGGATAGCTTCCTTGTCAATGCTGGAGGAGAAAAGCTTATTCTCGACATATTCGAGTCCAAGCCTGTTTACAGTATCTGCAAAACGTTCACCACTTATTCCCTCATCGCGGAAAAGAAGTATTGCATTCTCAACAGTCTTTATGACTTCCTCCTCGTTTGTGAGCACTCTGGAAAGACGCTTGCCAAGCTCAATTTTCTTACCCCAGCGGCCACCGACATAGATAGCATATCCAGTAGTATAGCTTTCAGTGACTCCAAACGGGCACTTGTCCAAGCACCTTCCGCAGTGGTTGCATTCGCTTGCATCTACTTTGAGCTTCCCATCCACTGTATGGGCAATCTTTATAGGGCAGACATTCTCGACCTGGCACTTCTTACAGCCCTTGCACTTGTCGAAATCGAAGTTTATCAAGCGCTGACCAATGATTCCGATATCATTAAGGCTCGGTTTCACGCAGTTGTTCGGGCATCCACCGACAGCAATCTTGAACTTATGCGGAAGCGATACACCATGCCAACCTTCGTAGAAGATGGTATGCAGACGCTCTGAGAGCGCGAAAGTATCAATAAGGCCATACTGACAGGTTGTTCCCTTGCAGGAGACAACAGGGCGTACCTTGCTTCCAGTTCCACCTGTATCAAGACCATTGGATTTAAGGAATTCAATCAGAGGATTTATGTTGCCATACGCCACTCCCTGAATTTCCAGGGTAAGGCGTGTTGTCATTGTCACCTCGCCCGAACCGAATTTATCAGCGGCTTCAGCAATTGCCTTCTGCTCCGCCGAAGTAATCTTCCCGTTCCTGGTTATTACCCTGACATTGAAATGATCTGGTTGTCTCTTATCCTGCAGACAGCCAAGGCCTTTCACCCTCTTCACTTCCTCTGGAGGTATCACGGAACCGAAATCCACCCTGACATCATTGAACGTGAGTCCGCCTTCGAGAACTTTTGTATTGGTATATCCATATGCCTTCAGCCTGTTCTGAAGGAAGTATCCACGCTTACCTCTTGCACAGACGAGAAGGAGCTTATCATCCTTTTCCAGTCCTTCAACAGGTCCATTAACTTTCCCAAGATCCACCCAGATTGCACCAGGGATTGTGCGTTCGGGGTGAACATCGATGACCTTATAACCCTTTGCCCGTGTTCTTGCGTATTCGGATGGGGTCATTGTCTCAAACTCACCCAGCAGCTTGTTCTCCATTATGGAACAAATCTGCGAGAATGGTGATACAGCGGTAGAGAATGGTGGAGCATAGGAGAAATCCATTGTTTCGAACTCCTCTGCCTTCATACCTTTTGTAACAGCGATGACAGCTGTATCATTGACCTTATCGACATTTCCGCTGCCAAGAACCTGGAAACCAAGGATTCTATGCGTTTTCTTCTCCGCGATAAGCTTCATGATGAAGAATGATGAACCCTCATAGTAATGGGCTTTATCATCAGTGACAGCAACAACAGTCATCACATCAAAGCCTTCCTTGATTGCAGCTTCTTCGGTAAGACCTGTTCTTGCGGCATTGAGATCGGAGAGGATTTTAACAACACCTGTACCGACGGCACCGGAATAGATAACATCCTTACCTACTATATTCTCTGCCAGAACACGTGCCGAGATATTAGCAGTCGACCCCATTGCAGAGTACATTCTCTTTCCAGTTATCCTGTTCCTGACCAGAGCGCAGTCGCCAGCGGCATAGACACCATTGACATTGGTCATCATATGCTCATCAACGACAATTGCACCTTTTTCCATCTCAATAGGGCTTCCGGCAAGGAAAGATGTTGAAGGACGAACGCCAAGGGCGAGTATTACGATATCTGCAGCTATCTCACCTTTGTCAGTAACAACACCTTCTGCCTTCTCGGTTCCTTTGATTGACAAGAGCTTTGTTGAGGTGAGTACTGAAGTACCTGAAGCGCGCATCGCCTTCATAGCCCACGCTGCCATCTCAGAGTCAAATGCATTGGGCATTATGGAAGGTGCCATATCCATAACAGTGACGGATAACCCATCCTTTCTGAGATTCTCTGCAATCTCGAGCCCAATGAAACCTGCTCCAACGACAACTGCAC
>CALXXO010000030.1 GCA_944392705.1 uncultured Spirochaetaceae bacterium | reverse complement strand
GGTGCAATCGCATTCTTCGATTCGAAGTACGGAGAGAAGGTGACAGTATATACAATCGGTGATTTCTCCAAGGAAGTCTGTGGTGGTCCTCATGTCACCCATACTGGCGATATGGGACATTTCCATATCCTCAAAGAGCAGTCATCATCCGCTGGTATCAGAAGAATCAAGGCTGTGCTTGAGAAATGAGAAAAGGGGCTCCGGCCCCTTTTTCCATCACTTCAGATGAAGCTCTATACCATATTCCTTGTCGAAATCCTCTGAGGTTTTCCTGAGCATATCAGATGCAATCCTGTATGCTTTTATCCTGAGTACTTCATCGATATCCTCATCGGAGAAGAGTTCATTGAACCTTACTCCGAAATATTCCGCAATGGAATCCATAAGCTCTCCGCTTATGAATGATTTGCCGGATTCGATTTCTCCCATGTGCTTTGTGGATATGCCCAGCACCTCTGCGAGTTTTTCCTGAGTTAGTTTCTTTTCCTTCCGCAATCTTCTTATGTTGCTGCCAAAGATGACTGCGGCAGTGCATTTCGGGCTTTCTTCCTTCATATTCAGGAGTTTAAAGGTGGGGAAGGCTATCTACAATTAACTGAAATGTTAGAAAAATCGAACAAATTATCACAAAAACATACTTTTAAGGTTGTAATGCTGCGTGATGAATGGTACAGTGATGGCTGGGAAATCTCCCCTTTATGCTTGCCCACTTGCAATCCGAAGCAGTGGGCTTTGTTACTTGTTGAGTTTTCCTTGACAAAAGGAAAAAATAACAGCTATTTTGAATATGCAGGCATACTCTTTTGTGTGACACTGCTCACCAGCGGATTGCAAACAATTGTTTAAGCGGCCTGTTTTGGTCGTTGCCCGCTGGGAACCTCCCTGGCTGGGAGGTTTTTTTGGGGGATATGGAAATCTTTGTTTATTCAGATGAATCCGGTGTTTTTGATTACAAACATAGAAAATATTTTGTGATGGCTGGAATAGTTTTTGATGATAAACAAGAAATGGATTCAATGATTCGAAGATATAAGGCTGCTGAAAAGAATTTAAGAAAAAAGCGATTGTATAAAAATGTTGGTGAATTAAAGGCAGCAAAGCTTTCTTTCGATGATAGAAGAAATCTTTTTCATCTTACTTCGGAGTGTGATAGATTTGCATTTATTATAAATATGGAAGCCCTAAATAAAAAACATATTTTTGCAAATCCTGAATCCAAACAGAGATATCTTGATTGGGCCTTCAAAGTTGGATTAAAGAAATTATTCACTCATTTGATTGCACGTGGAAGTATAATTCCAGGGAATGATATAAAGATAAATTGCATAATAGATGAACATTCTACTGCTACTAATGGATTATATGGATTGGAACAAGCGATATTCCGGGAATTTCATGAAGGTACTTTGAATTATGAATATGGTATGTATCATAAGCCAATTCTTAAAGAATCCAATCTTTCTGTGCGGGTGAAATATGTGAATTCTGAAGCTTATGAAATGGTGAGGGCTGCTGATATAATAGCCAATAGAATATTGTTTGAGATTTCTGCTGGCGATATATCTTCTGTCAATTCGGATACATTGTGTCTAAGATTTTTCCCATATGATTATAACATTTGATATTTTAACTTGATAAAATGATGACTACAGACGATGAATTAATGAAAACTCCTGAGAATGGCTACTATGGAAGAGCAGGTTATGAAAACATAACAATAACAAGTAATGGCAGAGACATTGCCCGGTTAACATCTTCGACAATCGACAAGGTTGTCTTATGGGAAAGTTTGCTTGGAAGTGTGCCAGGAGGAGATGAAGTAGATATCAAAGCTGCTCGTAATGAAAGACTGGAGTTTTGACGTTTTAACACATTAAAGAAATCCACAAGCTGGGCTTGTGGTGTGGTAGATATGCTGTTTGCCAAAGGTGATTCCTCAAACATATAAAAGCAAAATCTACCTTGCAAAGTTGAGGGCATATTTACCCTCTGGCTTTGCTCTCCGTTGCAAGCTGTCCACAGGCTCCGCTGATTCCCTGGCCTTTTGAACGGCGGATTGTGTAATTTATTCTGAGTTTCTTGAGGTCATTCTCGAACATCCTTATTTCCCCCTCTTCCGGTGCATCAAAACCAAGTTCTGGAACAGGATTCCATGGTATGAGGTTTACAAGCACGTCAAGGCCTTTGCAGAACTCTGCAAGTGAAGCGGCGCTGTCATGTGATGTATTGATACCGCCTAGCATACAGTATTCGAGTGTAAGCCTTCTGTCCTGGTGGCGCTGGAATGATATGAGAGCGGATTTAAGCTCTTTCAGAGGATATGCTCTGTTTATCCTCATTATCCTGGATCTGGTTTCATCATCGCTCGATACAAGGGATACGGCAAGGCGGACAGGGATATCGAGTTCTGTAAGCTTCTTTATTCCTGGAACAAGGCCACACGTTGAGATTGTCATCTTCCTGTATGAGATTCCGAATCCATCCTCTCTGTGCAGTTCCTTTATCGCATCCATTGCAGCTGTGAAGTTCTGAAGCGCTTCCCCCATGCCCATGAAGACGATGTGGCTTATTCTCTCTCCCAAAGATGAAAGGAGGGCAAATTGTTCGACAATCTCTCCAGCTGTAAGATTTCTGACAAGTCCCATTGTGCCTGTTTTACAGAACGCACATCCCATAGCACAGCCTACCTGGCTTGAAAGGCAGGCAGTATATCTGCCTTCTCCATCCGATAACCTGACGCATTCGATTATAGCGCCGTCTGGGAATTCCACAGCAAGCTTAACAGCAGAATCTGCTGTTTCTTTTCTTATGATCTTTCCACTGAGTGCGCTTCCTTGTTTTTCAGATAAGCGTTCCCTCAGCGCTTTGGGCAGGGATGTCATCTGGGAGAAATCGAAGACTCCCTTTACCAGATTCTGGTGGATTATCTTTGCCTGAAATGGCTTGTCGAGGGCGAGAATCCTAACTATATCTTCATTTTTCAAACAGAATAGACTTTCCATAATTCATTAAAACATTGAGACGATTGCGATAATCACACCAGTGATTCCTTCTCCGCCAAGAAGACCGGATGAGATAAGCGAAGCCTTTTCATCGGCTTTTTCCTTATTCCTCGATGCTTTCCTGACAGCTGCCATTATAACAGCACCAAGTGCCATTGCAGAAGAGATGTATGTTGGAAGATACACTCCAAGCCCAAGATTTGCAGAAGGTACCTTGAGAAGATACAGGACAAGGCCGATTCCCACACCGATGAAGAATGCAAGCGAGTCCGTAAGTCCTCCAACCATTGCAGCAACAGCTGCTGCCTGCGGGGCCGGAAGTTCTGCGCTTCCGAATCCGCCCATGGCATCTTTGAGTACAATGAGCGCAAACGCAGCTGTGACAGCTCCTATGATTCCTCCGATTCCTTCAGCGATAATCTGGTAGCGTGGTCTTGTCCCGACGAGTGAACCGCTCTTCAGGTCATTCATTACATCTCCTGTAAGCCCACAGGCTACTGCGACAACTCCAGCAATGGAGAATGCTGCAGCGAGAGATGGGCTAAGTACTGCAGATATACCCAGAAGGACAAGTATGGCGAAGATTTCCATCGGGTTGATTCCTGTCTGCCCTGTAAGCATTCCCGAGAGATAGGTTGTAAGATAGACGCCTATGATAAGGAGAAAGGCTTCGAGGATTGTTATCTCGGTTGCCAATGTCAGGATGATTACTGCAAACAGGCAGATTGCCAGAATTGAGATAATAACAGGTCTGGAAATAGGGGATGATGCTTTCCCTTTTCCCCGTTTGAGCAGTGCTATAACGGCCTTTATTGCAACACCAATGCCTGTTCCTATCATCAGCCCGATTCCAAGATTGCTTCTGAAGGCATCTGCATCAGCCATGCCCTCGAAAAGTCCTGTAATAAGACCTATCGGTGTTAGGATGAAATAGCCTAGTATTGCCCCTCCGAACCACATGAGAGCGAGTACCGGCCCAATGATAGCACCGATACCCAAGGCCATCGGAGATACCCAGACTGACAAGGCAGGGAACATTGAAGAGCCTGCAAACAAAGTAAGTACCGATGGAATCTTCCCGAGTCCGTCGCGTACGAAAGTGAAGAGTGCTGAAAGGGTCAGGGAGGAGAACAGCAGAGGTGCCCCTTTTCCCTCTTTTCCCGCAATAAGAGTATTGTATGCAGCTTCCCCCATAGGATATGGCAGCTGTTCCTTCTCGATGAATGTGCGGCGGAAGATTACTGTGAATGCGGTCCCGAGAACTGCTCCCACTATTGATATCGCGAGAATTGTGATGATTGAAAGCGATGCTGAAGGGTCCGTCATCCATAGTCCGGGCAGGGTAAATGCCAGGCCGCCTGCGACCATTGCTCCAGCGCTCATCAGGGTATGCGTGCAGTTGATCTCTTCCAGCGTGGATCCTTTCGCTTTTCCGAGTATTGCCATTGAAAGCACTGTGACAAATACTGTAGGCCATGGCAGTGCGCCCATTCTGAGCGCAACATACATACTTGAGGATGTGATTATTATCAAACCAATGATTCCTACAGCAATGGCTCTTGACGTCAGTGGTGATTTCTCTTCTTTCATGGCCTGGATTCTATAAAAATGGAGCAAAAGAATCCATCTGTGTATTTTGTGCGCTTCGGCTGTACTTTTTCAGAATCTTCTCGTAGGATTGGGATAAGAAGTATTTTGGAGGTGCTTTGAGATGAAGAAGAAGGTTTTAATTCTCCTTATCGTTGCGGTTCTTGCTGTTGTACCAGCTATGGCAGCAAGTACAAGAGGATCATCTGATGATGGTTCATTTGGCATTGGTCTTAACCTTGGTACAAACACCGGTCTTGGCATGAAATTCGGAATGGGTAAGTTTGATATCCTTGCTAATATCGGTCTTGCTAATTTCAATATCGGATCGAATGGATTCAATCTCGGCGGAGATGTAGCTGTATCATACGAAGTATATGATTTCGACCTTGGTGGTCCACATCATATGCCGCTTACTGTAGGTCTTGGTGCTGCTATGACTTTCAGATTTGCAGACAGCTTTGGCTTCGATCTTGATCTCGTGGTTCCAGTAGGAATTGAGTATGAAATCCCAGATTTCCCGCTTGCTTTCTATCTTCGCCTTGCACCTGGAATCTCCCTTCTTGACAACACCAATTTCAATATCAACTTTGGCTTTGCAGGTTATATCGGAGTTCTATGGGTATTCGACTAATATACCAAATATATTGCGAGGGAGGGGCTGTCTATTCAGTCCCTCTTATATTTTCTCTCCAGTTCTTTTCTTATCCTGGCCGTGACTGTCACTGTATCTTCGCTGTAGTCGATAGACCTTATTGTCCCGTCTTTCGCAATCCTGCCGATGATATCAGAACAGATAGGTTCTTCTACAGTTATATCCATGAAGCTTTCATCGGTTATAGCGGCCATTGCTTTCAGCAGCTCATTGATTCCCGCTCCGTTTTTTATGCTTGTCTCGACAATCGGATAAGGTTCTCTTTTGAGAGCTGAATAAGCTATTTCATCGTAGATATCATCAATCTTGTTTATTACAAGAAGCTTTACTTTATCGAGAGCTCCGAGATCCGAGAGCGTCTCCTTCGTCTTTTTAAGGCAGCCATATGCATCCGGATGTGAAGCATCCGCGACTATTATCACGGCGTCGGATGAGAGTGCTTCCTCCAGAGTGGATGAGAATGCTTCGATAAGGACTTCTGGAAGATCCGATATAAAACCTACCGTATCCGATAAAAGCACTTTCTGGCTATTCGGAAGCTTTAAAGCCCTTGTTGTTGTGTCCAGCGTTGCAAAGAGCTTGTCCTCTGCAAGTACACCAGCTTTAGTGAGGGCATTCAGAATTGAGGATTTGCCTGCATTTGTATACCCTGTGAGCGCAAAAGAGAAAATACCATTTCTTTCCCTTTCCTTCCGCTTCGTTTCCCTTATAGCCTGGACTTCGCCTATTTCCCTGTCCAGTGTCCTTATCCTCTGGTCGATAAGGCGCCGCTCCAGTTCAATCTTCCTCTCTCCTTCGCCTTTAGCGCCCCTTACACCACCTCTTTGCTGTGAGAGGTTTGCTTCGCGGTTCTGAAGCCTGGGCCTTAGATATTCAGCTTCAGCTTTCTCGATCTGAAGCCTGGCTTCCCTTGAGTGGGCATTCTGGAAGAATATCGAGAGAATCACGGCTTCTCTGTCTGAGACAGGGATGCCGAACCTGTTTTCCAGGTTCTTTTCCTGCCTTGGGGATATCAATGTATTGATTACGACTTCGTCCGGCTCATATGCCCTTATATATTCCAGAGCATTATCAGCCTGGCCTGATCCGATATAGGTCGAAGTGCTTATTTCCTTAACGGTGTATGTGACAGAAGCGGAAACCTCCAGACCGAGAGTCTTGAGAAGGCTCATTGTCTCTGCTTCCTTCAGCTCAGAAAGCCTTTCATTCTCACCCTGGTTGCGTATGTTTATCAGAAGGACACCCATCAGCGTTATTGTACCGATGCGCCATGTTTCAGGCAACAATTCCATTCTGGATGATAATCCTCCGATGCTGTATCATTCGTGCTATGAACAGACTTCCACACTGGGATATGACGAGAATCTATCCATCTCCGGATTCAGAAGAATTCATCAGCGATATAGAAAAGGTCAAGGAAATAGGGCATAAGCTTGAAGCACTCTGCAGCGCTGATGCTTCTCTTTTGGAGCTTATCGCGCTGAAGGACAGCGGGGATGCTATAATAATCAACCTCACAGCATATGCAGATGCGATGCTTACGACTGATTCGGAAAACGAAGTTTACCTCAAAGCTGTGGCAGCTGCCGAGGAAGCTAGTGTAGAGTATCAGAGGAGCGAGGATGTTTTCCTCCGCACACTCTCTTCAAGAAAGGATGAATTCTCCGCTCCGGATCTTTTGCCATACAAGAAATACCTCGATGATATCGTAATTGAAAGCAGTCATCTGATGAGTCCCGAGGAGGAAGCGCTGGCTGCTGAACTGTCTCGTTCAGGTTCCTCTGCCTGGGAGCGGTTGATGAGTACAGTAACATCGACCATCTCTTCGGATGGAAAGACACTGACAGAGCTGAGACTCCTTGCATCCGATGCTGACAGAAATGTCCGGGTCGATGCCTATGAAAAGGAGATAGAGCTTCTCTCTAATCATAAGAATGCAATCGCAGCTTGTCTCAATGGTGTGAAAGGAACTGTTCTGACGCTAGAAAGGAGACGAGGTTGGAAAGATCCGCTGGACCGTTCGCTTTTCTCGTCTTGCATCGACCGGGAGATACTGGATTGCCTTATTTCTGCAATGGAGGAGTCACTTCCAGTATTTCAGTCATATTTCAGAATGAAAGCCAGATTGCTTGGGCTTGAGAAGATGGACTTCTGCGATCTTTTCGCACCTGTCGGTAAATCCGATAAAACCTATTCATTCGATGAAGCTAGAACGATTGTGGTCTCATCATACAGCGCTTTTTCTCCGGAGATGGGTGCATTCGCTGAGAATGCATTCTCTTCAGGGTGGATAGACGCAGAGCCGAGGAAGGGAAAGACTGGCGGTGCATACGATACATTCTTCCCACTCGCCGGAGAGAGCCGTGTATTCTGCAACTTTGATGGAAGCTATGACAGCGTATCAACACTAGCTCACGAGCTGGGGCACGCCTATCATGACTCGGTCGTAAAGTATCTTCCGCCATCGCTATCTACTTATCCAATGACGCTTGCAGAAACTGCTTCCATTTTCGGCGAGATGCTGGTTTTCGATTATGTTCTTTCGTCATCGGGCGAAGAATCAAAGCTTCCTGTGATTGAATCCTTCATCCAGTCTGCGGCACAGGTCATTGTCGATATTTACTCCAGATTCCTCTTCGAACGTTCCGTTTTCGATGAACGCAGGAAGGGGGAGATAAGTGCAGAGAGGCTTTCCGTTCTGATGCTGAGAGCCCAGGAGAAAGCTTATGGGGATGGAATTGGCATTAAGCATGAATATATGTGGGCTGTGAAATCCCACTATTACTCTGCTGATTTCTCCTATTACAACTATCCATATGCCTTCGGAGAGCTCTTTGCGCTTTCGCTCTATTCGATGAGGAATGAACCGGAATTCCCTTCTCTGTATAAGAAAGTTCTTAGAAGCACTGGCATGATGGATGCTGCATCTTGCGCTGCCATTGCCGGTGCTGATATCCGCTCTGAAGAATTCTGGAAGAAGGGATTCTCTGTTATTGCAGAATACGTGGAGATGCTTGGAAGATGGTGCTGAAGATCGAGAAGCTGGCCACTGGAGCTGTCGGCCTTTCGCGCAATGACGGTAGGACTGTCCTTGTTCATGGTGCGCTTCCAGGGGAAGTCGTGGATTGCAGCGAGGTGCAGGCAAAGAACGGTTACAGCATAGCCGAGACAATCTCAGTCCTGGAGCCATCTCCTCTGAGGAGAGAACCTGTCTGCCCATATTATGGGATATGCGGTGGCTGTGACTTCCAGATTGTAAGCGAACACGACAGCGCAATGCTGAAAAAGGATATACTCCGGGACAATCTCTGCCGAATCGGGAAGGTTGCCGACGTTCCAGAGGATATTGAAGTACATTACGGTGCTTTCGGCGGATACAGGCATCGTGCAAGGTTTCATATTGACTTCAGGAACCGCAAATGGGGATTCCTTGCCAAGTCATCATCCTCCCTTGTCCATATCGCGTCATGCCCGGCGCTGGCATCGGGACTTAACGAGCTCCTGGAAGATGGCCGAAGACTTCTGGATGCTGGTCGTGAAGCGATGTTCTCTAACAGAGTCAACAGAGATACTGGATTTGCGGAAGTGAGCGCATTCGAAGGCGATGATGGGGTGTCTCTCGGAAGGGAGACCGTCAATATAGAGATTATGGGGATAAGGTACATGGTCAGTGCCAATGTCTTCTTCCAGTCGAATCCCTCCGTCCTGCCATCTCTTCTCTCTTTTGTAAAGGAAAATGCTGTAGGGGAAAGCATAATGGATCTCTATAGCGGGGTGGGTACTTTCTCTGCTCTCTTCGAAGGGGAGGAGAGAAGGGTTTATGCCGTTGAAAGGGATAAAGCTTGCCTTGCTCTTTCCCGCTTGAATGCGCCATCAGCTCTTTCTTTTACAGCGGATGTCTCCGTGTGGGGAAGGAAGAATGGACGCCATGTCGACACTGTTATAGTCGATCCTCCTCGCACAGGACTTGCCGAGGATGCTGTTTCTCAGATTATCTCATGGAAGCCAGAGCGGATTATCTATATCTCATGCAACAGTTCAACACTTGCGCGCGATATATCGAGAATGGCGGGGTACAGAATAAGCAAGGCTGCTGTCTTCGATTTCTATCCAGGATCCGGGCATGATGAAAGTGCCGTAATCCTGGATAGGGAATAATGCTCCGTAATTGGATTATAATTTCTTTGGTTCTGATAGCTGGGTCCTGATGTAATCATCATAGGTCTCAGCTCGCCTTATCATGTAGATGCCATCGCTATCGATGAGGTACTCCGCATGGCGTAGCTTCGCGTTGTAGTTGAATCCCATGGAATGCCCATGCGCCCCTGTGTCGTGGATTACGATGATGTCGCCTTTATCGATTTCAGGGAGAGGTCTGTCTATTGCGAATTTATCATTGTTCTCGCAAAGGGATCCCGTCACATCATATATATGGTCATTCCCCTTGTTCTCCTTGCCGAGTACTGTTATGTGGTGGTATGCACCATATAGCGCGGGTCTCATCAGATCTGCCATTGATGCATCGAGCCCCACGAAATCCTTGTACTTGTGGCAGACGTGCAGGACCTTTGAAACAAGATAGCCAAATGGTCCCGTGATACAGCGGCCGCATTCGAATGAAATCCTAAGAGGTGCAAGACCTTTCTTTTCAATCATTTCAACATAGAGCTCATGGATTCTGTTTCCAAGACTGCTGAACGAGATGGCGGTATCATCCGGGCGATATGGAATACCGATACCACCACCGAGGTCCACCTGTTCTATTGCAATGCCACACTCCCTTTTTATCTCATCGACGAGCGAGAAGAGCATCCTGGCAGTCTCAACGATATAGTCCTCGTTCAGCTCATTCGATGCCACCATCGTGTGCAGCATGAAGTGCTTTACTCCATTTTCCTTTGCTCTCCGATAGCATTCAGCAAGCTGAGAATGTGTCACACCATACTTTGCTTCCGAGGGGTTTCCTATTATCGCATTGCCGGTTCTTTCCTTTCCGGGGTTGTACCTGAATGATATTGTCTCTGGCAGCTTTCCGCATACCCGGATCACATCATCGATGAAGCTGATATCATCCAGGTTTATGATTGCCCCCATTCTGAAAGCTTCCATGAACTCTTCATCCGGAGTGTCATTGGAGGAGAACATTATCCTCTCCGATGGAATGCCGGCTTCCTTTGCAAGCTTCAGCTCCGGAAGAGAGGAACAGTCTGCGCCGAAGCCAAGGGATGCCAGGAGCCTGAGTATGTTTACATTCGGAAGAGCCTTGACTGCAAAGTAGTTGATGAATCCATCGGCCCATGAGAAAGCTTTCTTCATATCTTCTGCATTCTTCCTTATCGCAGGACCGTCATAGATATGGAAAGGCGTACCGACGTACTCGGCGAAGGCTTTGAGTTCGGAAGAGGATAGGGGAAGTCTTTTCTCTGTCATCTGAGTTTCTCCTTGATTGAGGATACTGCATCCTCTATGTCTTCCCTGTGGCCATATGCAGAGATTCTGACATAGCCTTCTCCTGCACTGCCGAATCCAGATCCTGGAGTTACAGCTACATGGCACTTTTCCAGGAGGAAATCGAAGAACTCCCAGCTGGACATTCCGGAAGGGCAGACTGTCCAGATATAAGGGCTATCGATGCCGCCATAGCATTCAAGTCCTGCTGCTTTCATTCCAGAGAGGATTATTCTCGCGTTCTCCTTGTAGTAGGTTACGAGGGAAGCGCATTCCTTTCTTCCTTCCTCTGAAAGCGCTGCAAGACCTCCTGCCTGAGATACATTCGATGCTCCGTTGAAGAATGTGCACTGCCTTCTGTTCCACAGCCTGTGCACAGTGCCTGTTGGGGCATTGTCGGAAGCAATTGTCTCCGGAACGATTGTCCAGCCAAGGCGAACTCCGGTGAATCCTGCATTCTTTGAGAACGAACCTATTTCGATAGCGCAGTCCTCAGCTCCCTCGATTTCATAGATTGAATGAGGAATACCCTCCGTTTCGATGTAATCGGTATAAGCGCTGTCGAATATTATGATTGCCCTTTCCCTGTGGGCATAATCTACGAAAGCCTTCAGCTGTTCCTTTGTCGCCACAGCTCCTGTCGGATTATTCGGGAAGCAGAGATAGATAAGATCTGCGTGCTCCTTGGGCGGCTCGGCAACGAAGCCATTCGATGCATCTGCTCTCATGTAGACTATTCCGCTGTATCCACCTTGATGGCTGCCATATTCTCCCGTGTGCCCACCCGCGACATTCGAGTCTACATAGACAGGATATGCGGGATCCTGGATGGCAGGGATAGATGAACGGCTGAATATCGATTGTATGTTCGCCGCATCGCTTTTTGCACCATCGGAGACAAAGAAAGCTGAAGGAGGAAGGGATACTCCGTATTCTCTGGAATAGTGTAGGGAAAGAGCTTCCCTCAGTGGCGTATCACCCTGCTCATCGCCATATCCGGTGTATGTCGCGCGGTCTGTGAGAAGATCTATTTTCCTTTTCATTGCAGCGGCAATTCCAGGAGTAATCGCTTCAGTTGTGTTGCCGATACTGAGCTTCTTGACGCTCTCTCCAGGATTCTTCTCCTGCCATATCCGTATGCGCCTTGCGACTTCCGGAAAGAGATATCCGGACTGAAGGCGCAGAAAGTCCTCGCTTACGTTTGCCATTATATTCTTCCCTCCTTGAGATCTTCTTCCATCCTGTCGACAACGGAGAAGAGCTTTGCCCTGTGTTCCGAAGATTCAAGTGTGCACATCGGGAGCCTGAAAGACTCCCTGCACCATCCCATCCTTGCCATAGCAGTCTTTATAGGAATCGGATTGGTTTCTATGAAACAGGTGGAGAAGAAATCAGAGAACCATGCCCCGAGTCTCTCTGCTTCCTCCCAGTTTCCCTCAAGCGCCGCATGGGTCATGCGTACCATCTCTCTTGGAAAGAGGTTGGAAGCAACTGAGATTACGCCATCGCCGCCCATTCTTATAAGCTCGAGCGCGAGGTTGTCATCACCGGAGAGCACCATGAAATCATCGCTGGTTGTTTCTATGACAGCTTTCATCTGCTCCAGAGACCCTGAAGCTTCCTTTACCGCAACTATATTGCTGCAGTCCTTTTCCAGCCTTTCCAGCGTTTCTGTCTCGATGTTGATGCCTGTCCTTCCTTTTATATTGTAAAGGATGCATGGAATCTTCACTGAGTCCGCCACTGCCTTGAAATGGAGGTAAAGGCCTTTCTGTGTCGGCTTGTTGTAGTAAGGATTGACAAGAAGTACAGCATCAGCACCGGAATCCTCTGCGTGCTGTGACAGCCTTATTGCTTCAGTGGTCGCATTCGAACCGGTTCCTGCAATGACGGGAACACGACCTGCTGCATACTTTATTGTCTGTGCAATCACCCTATCGTGCTCTTCATGTGAAAGAGTAGGGCTTTCGCCAGTTGTTCCACAAGGTACCAGGCCATCGATTCCAGCTTCAATCTGCTGGTTTACGATGCTCTCCAGTGCCTGGTAATCAACAGTCCCGATGTCGGTGAATGGTGTTATGAGCGCTGTGTAAACTCCTCTGAATCTATGCATTTCTGTTTCCTCCGATAAGGTTTGTGATGAAATCGTCCATTGTATACAGCCCCGGTTCCTTGCCGATGAGCCATTCTGCGGCTTTGATAGCTCCTTCAGCAAAGCCTTCCCTGGTTCTTGCTGTGTGCTTAATCTCGATGGTATCGGCACTGCCATTGATGGTTATGGTATGAATCCCGGGAATGTAGCCAGTACGCGATGATGATATGTTTATCTTATCCTTCCCGATTTTCCCTACAGGATTCCCAATCTGGAATCCTGTCTTCCTGTCTATTGTCCTGAGAAGTCTTTCTCCGGCCATGAGAGCAGTTCCGGAAGGTGCATCTGCTTTCTCCCTGTGGTGCACTTCGGTGACTGATACATCATATGAAGGTATTCTGTTTATCAGCTTGCCAGCTTCGGAAACCAGATGAAGGAATACCGCAACACCAAGCGAGAAATTACCAGAGTAGATAACAGGATTTCGCCCTTTCGCAATATTCTCCGCTTCCTGGAGATTATCGAGCCATCCGGTTGTCCCTATAACTGCAGGAAGCTGCAGATGTGCATATACCTCAAGGTTGTTGAGGACTGCGGATGGCGATGAGAATTCAATTACTGCATCTGGTGTGGAAAGAGTCTCTTCGCATACCTTCCTAGCTGTGACATCGCTGTCTGTTGATTCCGGGTCTATTATCGCAGTTACGCTGTGTTCTTCTGAGGATGAGAGAATGGAGTGAACCATTTTTCCCATCCTTCCATAACCGACTATAGCTATCTTCATATCCAACCTCTGAACAGATAATAGCTACATTTAACATTAATGTCTATATTTTAACATAATGTTATTATTATAACAACTAAGACTTTTTGAAAATGAAGATTTTGCCCGCTATGTAATTACAGATACCCATCGCCAGATTCGATATGAATTTCCACAGGGTATGGTTCCACGAGAAGATATCGACTGCTATGAACATGATTATTATGTCCAGCACTCCGCTTGCAGCTCTGCAGAGATAGAAAGATAAGAGCTGAACGGGAAGCGAATGGATGTTTTCCTTTCCCTTGCTCCTGAAAACTATGTACTTGTTGGTAAAAAAGGCGAATGTTACGGCAAGAAACCAGGCAAGAGCCACTGAAGGAGTATTTGGAAGTCCCAGAAATGAATAGAAAACCTCATAGCTCAGCATATTAACAAACGTGGCCATTGCTCCGAATATGCAGTATATGAAGAAATCTTTCTGTATCCTGAATCCCATACAGCTTATAATAAAACAATGCTTCGTTCTAAGGTAGAGAGCTATATAACTTCTAAGTATGGCATTGTTTCCTATGATGGAAGCTATCGCCATATAGATAACAATAGGGCCTTTGCGCGTTTCCGAAAGAATTACATTGAGCTCAGGGCCAATGATATTCTCTCGTTCGATGAGCTTTTGCATAAAGATGGCATACATCCTTCAGGGAGGGGACTATGGATTTCTGTAGCCCTCGATGGTTCGGTTTCGATTGAAGATATAATTCCTCTTGTTGATATTAGCTATCTTTCTACTACTTCAAAGCTGAAGTCGGAGGAAATAAGAGGTCCAAAGGAGTGGCTGATACCAGCAAATCCCGAATACTTTGATATCGTCCATGCTTTTGATGATACAGATTCGATTCTATGGAAACAGGGCAGGGGAATCCGTAAGGATGATACTGTTTACATATATGCAGGCAATCCCGTTGCTGCAATCCTTTACAGATGTATTGTCACTGAAACAGGTATTCCCCTCGAGTTCACATCCAAGTCTCTTACCGTGAAGATGGGAATGAGAATCAGGATGGAAAAACGCTACGGACAAACAGCATTCCCTCGTTCTCTTCTCCGGGCAGAATATGGTATTTATTCTGTGCGGGGGCCTCGCGGGGTCCCTAATTCGCTGAGCTATGATCTAAAGAGGAGTCCAGATGAGAATTCTTGTGATTAATCCCGGTTCGACTTCGACCAAGGTTAGTGTCTTCGATGATGAGAAGAATATATTCACAGAGAGTGTATTCCACGATGCTCCAGAACTTCTTGCATATCATACTGTAAATGACCAGCTTCCATTCAGAAAGAAGGTGGTGATGAATCTTCTGGATAAGCATTCCATCCCCATTGGAACGATAGACGTCTTTGTTGGAAGAGGTGGGTGTGCTTACTCACAGGAAGAAGGCGTTATGATCATCGACCAGAATCTTTATGAAGATACTCGCCTTGATAAAGGTGGAAGCGATCATCCTGCAAAGCTGGGTGTCATGCTTTGCTATCATCTGGGATGCGAATACAAAAAGCCGATGTATACCGTAAATCCTACTAATGTAGATGAATTCACACCTCTTGCAAGAATAACAGGACTGAAAGGCGTATATAGACGTGCCCAGTCTCATGTGCTTAACCAGAAAGGAATTGCAAGGCTGTATTGTAAGGAGAATGGCCTTGATTACAACTCCGTCTCCTTGATTGTCTGCCATATCGATGGCGGAATAACAATAGCCGCGCACAGAAACGGCAAGATGATTGATGGCACGGAAGGTGCCGGCGGTGATGGCCCTTTCACACCTACACGTCTTGGTTCAATTCCATTGATGGAGACTGCAAAGTTCCTTGAGACTCATACACCGCAAGAGCTTGAAGCTATGTGTTCGCGCTCCGGTGGCTTTGTAAGTCATTTCGGCACATCTGATTCCAATAAGATACACAGGCTTGCAGAAGATGGAGATGAGCACGCAAGGCTAGTCTGGGATACGATGATTTACCAGATCTGCAAGGCAATTGGGTCGATGGCTGCAGTGCTGGAAGGAAAAGCTGAAGCAATCCTTCTCACAGGTGGGCTTGTAAGATTCGAGGATATCGTTGAAGGAATAAAGAAGCGCTGCTCCTGGATTGCTCCAGTCTTCGTATATCCCGGAGAAGTAGAGCAGGAGGAGATGTGCTACGAAGTCCTGAAAGTGGCGCGCGGCGAAAAGGAAGCTCACATATACACAGGCCATCCTGTCTTTGATGGATTCCCCTGGGACAGGGACTGACAATCAAAATTTCATCTTTTCTTCCAAACAACCCTTGACAAAACTTAACCGGGGGGGGTAGGCTGTTATCAGATAATTTTTCGGAGGAAGACAAGATGAAGAAAACAATTCTTGTTAGTCTCGTAGCAGTAATGATGCTTTTCGCATTCACTGCTTGTGAGCAGCAGCCAAATGTATGGAATCCAAATGGCAAGACTCCTACAATGGCTACAATTACGCAGACTGGCAGCTTCGTATATGGCCAGCAGTTTGATGCTTCCAAGTTCTCTGTTGAGGTTACTTACCAGGATGGAACAACATCTACAGTTTCAGGTTCAAGCATCGTAACACTTGATGATGATACAAGATCATATGTTGTTGATGGTGACACTGTTTCTGTAGAACTTGGAAATAATGGTGCTGTAAAGAATACAGCTTCTGTTTATGTAAGTAAGATTGATTCTGTAACACTTGATGGACCAAAAGAGATTCAGCTTGCAGATGGCGAAACAAAGACAGAAGTTGCAGCAGATGATTATACTGTTTCAATTGGATACAGAGATCAGTCCGGTGCTGCACAGACACTTGTTCTCAATCCGGCAGAGTATAAGCTGAGTGTTAAATCAGGTGCTGCTGATGTAGAATTTGGAAATCTCATTGCTGGAAGTTATACTGTTACAGCAGACGTTACAATGTCTACTGGTACCAAGATTACTGGTATGAGTGACAGTGTTACACTTGTTGTTAAGTCATATACTGCAGCATCAGAATGGGATGGCAAATCAATTATCGTTGAGGTTGCAGAGGAGACAGCAGCTAATCCTTGGAAGATTGGTAGAAAGGTTGTTTCTACTGACATGGTAACTGTATATCAGGATATCGATGGAGAGAAAGGCGAGGTTCTTACTGGATATACTGTAGCAGCTGGAACTGGACTTTCCAACGATAAGACAAGATTCTCTAATGGTGGATCTGATACAATCGTTGTTACTTATGTAAGCTATGATCCAATTACAGGTGCAAAGAGAACAGCCACTGAAACAACGGATTCAATCACTCTCAGAAAGGATTATGCAACAGCTGTTACATTCACATGGAATGGTAAGGGTGGAGTAAAAGATACTGCATATACTCCTGGTGATGCATATATTTCAGGTTCTTCTGTTTCTGACTTTACTTGTACTGTCGATTCTTGGAAGAGCGGTTATGCCCCTGCAACAAAGGAAACAATTGCTCTCACATCATCAAATGTGAAGTCAAATCCTGCTAATGCAGTCAATGCAACTAATCAGACTCAGACTGTTCAGCTTACACTGACTCTTACACAGACTCCTGAATATAAGGATTCAGAGGTAAGTGGTTCTGTATCCGTACAGGTAGCTGCTGCACAGCAGCCAGGTGCTTAATCTGTTCTGTGTTCTATAAGAGATCTCAGCTCCGGCTGGGATGAATAAAGCCTGCTCCTTTTGTTTTTAGGAGCAGGTCTTAGGAGGGAAATTATGGATATTAACAAATCCCTCCCAGGTGCTAAAAAGCGTATTTCCAATGAAAAACGCCGTGAGTGCTTGAAGCTCTTTGAGCAGGGATACGGATATAAAAAGACCGCTCAACTTGCAGGGCTAAATACTTATACGGTTCGTGAGTATAAGCGGAGGTTTGCTTCGGGAGACAACTCCTGGGCAAACAGGGGCGGAACATCAAGGTCCGTCTGATGAAGTCTAATCGCTGGATCAGGTCATCCTGGTCCGGCTTTGAAACAGTATATTGCTCTGCTATTGCAGATTGATATAGACGCCTTAGGGCGAGGGGAGTGGAAGTCTCTCTGGACATTTTTATTGAAGAAAGGTTCATCGTAACCGATCTTCCAAAGTTTTTCTGTTGGCTCACTTCGGTGGGCCTTCATTGTGTAAAATTGCTTTGATTTTCTAAGAAAAGAATGCAATCGAGATTCCTTTTCTCTTTGTGTTAGCTTAAAGACTGATTTATCATCAATCTGATATGAATCAGAAACGGAGTACAATTAAGCAGGTTGCACAGGAAGCAGGTGTATCAACGGCAACTGTATCAAGATATCTGAATAAAAGCAGAAACTTTCCTGAAGATGTAAAAGAAAGAATAAAGAATGCAATCAATACCTTGCATTATACTCCAAATGCAAATGCCCGAAGTTTAAAGAAGAATGAGACTAGGGTCATTGGCATGATTATCCCTGATCTCATTGTTTATAACTTTATATGTAAAACCATTGAACAGATTCTTTGTGATAATGATTACAGTTTAATCATCGCTACAAGTAACTTTGATCCAAAGAGAGAGAATATCCTTTTGCATCGTCTGTTTCAGCAGCACGTGGATGGAATCCTCCTTGCTTCATGTGGACAAAATGATGAGTATATCAAGTTTATAGAATATCAAGAGGTACCGATTGTACTTTTCGATAGGGTGATACCTTCTTTGCCTGATATGAATTATATCCTTGAGAAAGGTGTTGAGTGTATAAGAAAGCTTACAGAATATGCTATAAGCCAGGGACACAGGAAGTTTGCATATCTTCTGGGGCCAGCAGGAGCTCCTGTATCACAGGAACGATTTGATGAATTCTTGCGGATACTTGACGAGCATGGAATTGAACCAGATTACCGATTCTATTATCCGAATTCTCTTTCGCAAGAAGAAATCAGAGAAGCAAGTAATGATATTCTTGATCATATTGATGAAATAACTGTTGTTATTACGACAAATGCGAAGCAGATTAAGCATTTCATAATGACAGCACATGAAAGAGGTTTTGAAATCCCC
>CALXXO010000029.1 GCA_944392705.1 uncultured Spirochaetaceae bacterium | reverse complement strand
AGTGGCTTTGAGAGTTGCACCAGTAAGGAAGACCTCTGGGGTTATAAAGCAATCTGCCATGCAGTGCACGGCAGATTGTTGTCATATTGCGGCATAGAGCTCTCGGTATCTGTTCTCAGGATCTGGCTCGACTGCAATGAAATCTGCTTTCAGTATCTTTTCCGGATCTTCCTTGAATGCTGCCGCAAACTCCATGATAACGGGGCGGAGAATAGTTTCCTTCTCTTCTTCTCCGACTTTGTTCATCAAAAGATGTTTCGATAGCCCGATAGGACGCTCTGTTGTCCTTAGATAGATTTTCCCGTTATACATACCGTTTCCGCAGAAATAGCCTGTAAGCGGGGTATTCTTAGGATTGTGAAGCCCAAGCACGATTATCGTTCCACCCGCAAGGTACTCGCCTAGGAAGCTTCCTGCCTTTCCTCCTATAACGAGAAGAGGGGATTTGTCTTTATATGCTTTCATGTTCACGCCCGCGCGGTATCCTGCATTGCCGTGAACAAATATCTTTCCACCCCTCATTGCATATCCTGCGGCATCCCCGACAGAGCCATCAATGAAAATCGAGCCGCAGTTCATCGTATCGCCGACTGCATCCTCAGCGTTTCCATCGACTGTTATCGAAGCACCATCGAGAAAGGCTCCAAGTGCATTTCCAGGCGTTCCTATTATATTTATCCTGGTTTTCTTCATGCCGCAGCCGATGTATCTCTGGCCGCAGCAGTTCCTGATTTCTATATCCAGATGGCGCTCCTTTTTGATGAGTGCGCAGAGATCTCCCTGGTCCATGCCTTTTGCGTTGATTATCTCCATATCATTCTCCTGCGTGCTTTATTCCGAGTACATCGAGCTCTTTCTGTGTCAGTCCGACACCCCTTAAGGCAAGCCTGTTTCCCCTGAGTGCTTCGATGGAATTTATACCCATGCCACCCATTATTTCCTCTATTTCCCGTTTCCATGCATGGACGAGGTTATAGAGTCTTTCTGCACCTTTTTCAGGATCCAGGCGCTTCATGAGATCCCCTTCCTGCGTCGCGATTCCCCAGGCGCATTTACCTGTCTGACAGGAAGCGCAAAGATGACAGCCGAGTGCACAGAGGGCGGCAGTTCCGATAGAGACGGCATCGGCCCCGAGCGCTATTGCTTTTGCCGCATCTGCTGAGTTTCTGATAGATCCAGAAGCTATGATTGAAATCTGGCTCCTGATATGCTCGTCCCTCAGTCTCTGGTCCACAGCTGCAAGTGCAAGCTCGATTGGGATTCCGACGTTATCGCGGATTCTGACAGGTGCGGCTCCGGTTCCTCCTCTGAAACCATCGATTTCTATGATATCTGCACCGCTCCTTGCTATACCGCTTGCAATGGGGGCTATGTTGTGGACGGCCGCTACTTTGACTATCACGGGCTTGGTGTAGTTCGTCGCTTCCTTTATCATCGAAACAAGCTGCCTTAGATCCTCGATTGAATAGATATCGTGGTGCGGGGCAGGGCTTATAGCATCGATTCCTTCTGGAACCATCCTGGTCTTTGCTATATCCCCATGGATTTTCGCACCGGTGAGATGCCCTCCGATACCGGGCTTTGCACCTTGCCCTATTTTTATCTCCACCGCAGCTCCTGCACTGAGATAATCAGGATGCACCCCGAATCGTCCTGAAGCGACTTGGACAATCGTGTTCTTGCCATACTTATATAAATCCTCGTGCAATCCGCCTTCGCCTGTGTTCCAGTATGTTCCGAGCGCTTCTGAAGCCATTGCAAGGGCTTTGTGGACATTCAAGCTGACAGCTCCATAGCTCATTGCCGCAAACATTATCGGTTCTTTGAGCTCTAGGTGCGGGGGAAGGTTGTCTATAAGCTTTCCATTTAAGTCTCTCTCGATGCTCTCCGGCCTTCTGCCTATGAAAGTCGTTGTCTCCATTGGTTCCCTAAGCGGATCTATCGATGGATTCGTTACTTGGGATGCATTCAGAAGGATTCTAGGGAAATACGATGGTACCTTCCTGTCCGGTGCTCCCATTGATGAAAGAAGCACTCCTCCCGTTTCTGCTTGCCTGTATATCTCGTTCAGGGAATCCTCGCACCATGCATGATTCGGGTGCATTATATTCTCGTTTCTGGTTATCGAGAGAGCATCGACGGGGCAGTATACGACGCAGCGCTGACAGTCTACGCACTTCGAGCTGTCCGCCTTCATCCTCTTGTTCTTCTCATCCCATGAGTGTACTCCGAAAGAACACTCTGCAATGCATTTCCTGCAATTCACGCATTCCGTACTTCTGTGGACATGGAAGCGTGGCTGTATTATTGAACCGTTTCTGATCATGCTCTTACCCCCTCGTCCAGATGGACAATCACAGGCTCTCCGCCTTTAGGTGAGAATATTGAATCCAGATCAGGTGCTATTTCCCTGATAGCTGCTTCCTCGCTTGCGAAATAGACTGTTCTGTCCTTTTCGCCAACAACAAGGCTTCTGAGTTTCAGCCTGTCATTGAGGGCCATCATTCCCCCTCCGAATCCGACCAGTATGGAGAATGGTCCTGTTACAAGGAATTCGCTGAACATCTTCCTGAGATATGCAAGCCTTTTCCCTTCTTCCTCTCCCTTTAGAGAGATTGTGTTCCAGAATGGCGCGGCTATTACACTTGCCGATTCCTCAAGCGTGAGATGAACGCGGCGTTTAAGATAATCGAGTATGTATGTTATAACCTCCGTATCTGTGAGGAGATTGCACGAATAACCATACATCTCAACAGCTCTTCTATTGGCGTCGTATGAAGAAATCTCTCCATTGTGGACCACCGAGAGATCTAGAAGGGCGAATGGATGCGAGCCACCCCACCATCCTGGAGTATTTGTGGGATATCGGCCATGAGCTGTCCATGAGTAACCTTCGTACTCCTCTAACCTGTAGAAATCAGCAACATCTTCCGGGTACCCGACAGCTTTGAATACTCCCATGTTCTTTCCGCACGAGAACACATAGCAGCCCTTTATCGAGTTATTGAGCCTGATTACAGTCCTTACGACATATTCCTCCTCGTCCAGAAGGCTGTCTGAAAGCCTGTGGGGAAGGGGGGTGACGAAATAGCGCCATATAAGAGGTGCGTCGGTTATGTTTGGATTCGGGCGCGTAGGGATTTTCGACAGGTTTATTATATCGAAGGCCGCATCCAGATACCGCTCGCATTCCTCCCTTGCCGCCATATCATCATAAAATATATGCATTGCATAGTACTCTTTGTACTGCGGATAGATTCCATATCCCGCATATCCTCCACCAAGCCCATTGGAGCGTTCATGCATTACTGCAATTGAGTCCCTTATTGTTCTTCCATTTATTCGCTTCCCATCTCTTGCGAATATCCCGGCTATGGCACAGCCGGAAGGAATCCTTACTTCTCCTTCCCTCATAAACAGCAACTCCTATGATGACGAAAAAAGGCGCCATGAGAGGTTTCCCTCACATGAACGCCTTTGTTCTTTTCCGGATTATCCCAAGCATTGGCTGAGGTTGTCAATCAGGAGGGGATGTGATATAAGAAATAAGTGATTTGACATTAAAGGCCAAATGGTTAAAATGTGTCAGTTGGAAAGTCTCTAGACCGGAGGAATAATATATGGCAGGAAACGTTTCAAAGAACGCACATCGTGAAGGTGCAAAGGTTCTTATGAGCAGATGGGGTGGCGCTATCAAGATGAAGAGCGTGTTCGAGAATGGAAAGCTTCGCCACGTCGCATATTGCGAGAAGACTGGCAACACAGCACGCAAGCCTAAGGATTTGATGTGAGCGCAGACGGTCCATGTTCGCATGGGCCATTTTCTTTCATTTTTGGGAGGTTCTTATGAAAAAGTATATTGCATTCGTATCTGTTATCATGATGCTTTTTGTTCTTCTTGGTTGTCAGAGTACTGATACAGTGAGTGCCACAACTGAGATTGTTGCTCCAGCTCCTGTCGAGGAGTCAGCCCCAGCACCGGCTCCTGCTCCAGCACCAGAGCCAGCTCCTGCACCGGAACCGGTAGCAGAAGAACCTGCTGAGACTGTTGAAGCTGAAGTTGTTGCACCTGCAGAAGAGACTGCGGAGACAATATCTGCAACATATGAGTATCTTGGCTATGAGCTCGGAATCGAAGCTGGAAACGGCATTGCCGTAATCACATATCCAGATTGGGTGACGGAGAACGATGTAGCGACTTTCTTTGCTGCAGAGGTAGAGAAGTATGGCGCAGAGCTTGATGGAATACTCTATATGTTCGATGGTCCTGGCGCTGTAAAGATCGCATATCCTGCTGAAGCTGGAGAGACTGTTGTATCTCAGTATATCGACAACTTCGTTGCAGATCTTCTTGCATATGTCGAAACTTTCGATATTCAGCCAGCTGTCTGATCTGTTTTAGGATTCTATCTCCCCTGCGCTTTCATAAGTGTAGGGGATTTCTTTTTCTCTGAAGCCTTTATTTTCCTATCCATGGCATATGGGCTGTGCTACCATTTAAGCAGCGTTATCGACGCGATAGGAGGGATTCGTGAGAAAAATTACAGAAACTATCTCCGTCATCATGCTTCTTCTGATCATGCTCACAAGTTGTCAGAGCGCTGTTAATAGCGAAGCTGTTGAGACTGTGACAGAGCCTGTACAGACAGAGGAAACTGTACAGCCTGCTGTTACGGAAGCGGAGGAAACGGAGGATAAGGAAGAAGTTCCGGTATCTGTGACTTACAGATATATGGGCTATAATCTTACAATCGATGCTTATGATGGATATGCGCTCATAAGCTATCCGCCGACAGCATCTTCGGATGATGTTGCCGCATTCCTCGGAATGGAAGCTGAGAAGTACCAGATTGAAGGTGTTACATATGCATTTATATCAGAAGGGGAGCTCCGCCTTGATTATCCTCTAGGTGTGACAGCGGAGGAGAGAAAGGCTCTCGCCGATACGCTTGCAATTGATTTGATAATCTATGTCACACCGAAAGCCGAATCTGCCCCAGAGAGCACTGTTACAGTCTATTCATACGATGGCAATGAGCTCAGAGCATCAATCGGAGAGGGAAGGACGGTCATTGAATATCCTTCATCTGTAACGGAAGGGGAAGTGACGGATTTCTTTGCATTTGAGGATGCAAAGCATGATCTTTCCGGATTTGGCGTTGTCTATACGATCGATGGCCCGGGAAAGGTTACGATAGAGTATCCATCAAAGTTCTCCGCAGAGATTGTGAAAGCAGAGCTCGATGTGCTTGTAAATGATCTTGTCTCCTATATAACAGCAGTACCTCAGTCAGTGCCTGTTCCTGATAGCACGGATGTATTCATTACAGAGACATATACTTATTCAGGTTATGAGCTGACTGCGGAAATCGAGGAGGGGCAGACAGTCATTTACTATCCAGAGAGCATCTCCGATGCTGATGTTACAGCTTTCTTCGCACTTGAGAATGATAAGTATGGATATGGCGATTTGGGAGTGGTCTATACGCTGGAAGGAAATGGGAAGGCGGTATTCACCTATCCTGATTCATTCGATGCAGAGACTGTATCCTCTGAACTTGATAAGCTTGTCGATGATATCATCGTATACATAACTCCAGCTCCGGAAGCTGTTGCTGTATCGATGCCTGAGCCAGAACCAGTTGTAGCTGAATATACCTATAATGGCTACACGCTCAAAGCGGAAATCTGGGAGGGAACTACAACAATCTATTATCCAGATTCTATTTCAAACGAGGATGTAGAAGCCTTCTTTGCACTGGAGAACGAGAGATATGGATATGGTGACATGGGCGTGGTCTACACCATCGAAGAACCTGGTAAGGCTGTCTTTACGTATCCAGATTCACTTGGGCAGGATACGGTAGCTACAGAGCTCGATAAGCTAGTTGGCGATATAATTGAGTATGTCACTCCAGCCCCTGAAGCAAAGTCTGTTTCGGTTCAGGCACCAGCAGTGGAAGCTGTGATCAGCCCTGTAATGAAAGAGTACTCATACATGGGCTACGCTCTCGAAGTGGAAATCGGAGAGGGAAGGACAACCATCTATTATCCAGACTCTATTTCAAACGAGGATGTAGAAGCCTTCTTTGCACTGGAGAATGAGAGATATGGATATGGTGACATGGGCGTGGTCTACACCATCGAAGAACCTGGTAAGGCTGTCTTTACGTACCCGGATTCGCTTGAGCAGGATACGGTAGCTTCGGAGCTCGATAAGCTTGTCGAAGACATTATTGCGTATGTTTCAACTCCTGAAGAAGAAATTGATTATCCATTCGGAATAGAGCCGATAGTCAAATCCGAAGGGGATGACGATGGCTTTACGCTTTATATCGGACATACAAATGATGTTCATGGAAGGATTGTGGAAAGCGAAGATGGAAGCATGGGATATTCCAAGCTCAGTTCGCTTGTGAAAATGGCTAGGAGTGTCACCGATGATATCCTCCTTCTCGATGCGGGAGATGTGCTTCATGGTACTAATCTTGCGAATATGTTCGAAGGGCAGACTGTTCTGGATATCATGAATGAAATCGGATATGACGCGCTTGCCCCTGGAAATCATGATTTCAACTATGGATATGAGCGCCTGTTCGAAGCTGCAGAGTGGGCTGAGGATAATTCGACATTCAGGATTCTCAGCGCTAATATAACGGATGAGAATGGGTATCTTCTTCTCCAGCCATACCAGATCTATGATTTCAACGGCTTCAAGGTATGTGTCATAGGGCTTACAGCCCCCGATACAAAGACAAAGTCGCATCCAAAGAACACCGAAGGTATTGAATTCCTTTCGGATGCAGTTATCGAGAATGCCCAGAGCGCGATTGATGTTGCAAATGAAATCTCCGACTTCGTGATAGTCCTTGGTCATATTGGAGTTGTCCCCGATGGAGAGTCCGGCATTACATCCGAGCTTATCTGCCAGCAGATTGATGGTATTGATCTCTTTGTTGATGGACACAGCCATACAGTGATGGACGGCGGAGAGGTAGTAAACGGGACTCTTATAGTTTCGACAGGTGAGTATCTCAATAACCTTGGGGTTGTTGAGGTCGATGTGGATGCGGAGGGGAATGCTGATATCGCAGATGCTTTCCTTCTTCCTGCCACGGAGGTTGAGGACCCATCTTCCGGTACCATCCTGAAGTCGTTCGGAGTGACAGAGGTGCCATCGGATCCTGTGATAGATTCATATATTGAAGCAAAGGAGCAGGAACTTGACCGGATTCTTGGAGAGGTCGTTGCCGTAATACCGATGGATCTCAATGGAGAAAGGGCTGATGTCAGGACAAAAAAGACAAATCTCTCTGCTATGATCTGCGATGCGATGACAGCACAGAGCGGTGCTGATTTCACAATCGTCAATGGTGGAGGAATCAGGGCATCCCTTGCGTCGGGTCCTGTTACGCTTGGGGATATCAACAATGTGCTGCCATTCACCAATATAATCACAGTCTGTGAGATTTCTCCTGCAGATGTATATCTGGCTCTTGAGCATGGATATTCCCTGCTTCCTGAGCAGAATGGCGCTTTTGCACAGACTGATCTGAAGGTAGTCTACTCAGCTTCAGCTCCTGCAGGTGAGAAGATAAAGAGGGTTTTCCTTGGAGATACTCTTCTCGATAGGAATGATACTGAGACGATGTACAAGGTGGCCACTAATGATTTCATGGCATCTGGCGGTGATGGATATACGATGTTCGGTCGTGTGATTTCCGAGGGTGAGATGCTGAATGAAGTCTTTGCAGACTATCTTTCTTCACTTTATCCAGTGCAGTAAGACCTGAAAGGGTATACATGGAAGTACCTTTCTGTGTATTCTCCTAGAAAAGACAAAGGCGTCTAGGAAGAGATGACTCTCTCTAGGCGTTTTTTCTTTTTCCGGAGGAATTATGTGTACTGTATTTGGTTATAATGGTTCTGCTCTATCCGAGGAGAAGGTAAGGAAGGCGCTTGAGACTTCAGTCTCCCGTGGCCCCGATATGTCCAGGGTTGTCAAGCTTGGGAAAGGCCATGGTTTCCTCGCCTTTCAGCGTCTTGCGATAATGGGTCTCGATGAGAATGGTATGCAGCCATTTTTCAATGGGCTCGATGCAGTTGTCTGCAATGGTGAGATATATGGATTCAGGACAATTAGGGAGAACCTCAGGAAAAAAGGATACACTTTCTCCTCCGATTCAGACTGTGAAGTCCTACTTCCTCTCTGGAGGGAGTATGGGGAGAGGATGTTCTCGATGCTCGATGCCGAGTATGCCACAATAATCTATGACTCTTCCTCTGGCACATTCATCGCAGCAAGGGATCCGATAGGTATCAGACCGCTTTTCTATGGGTATGATGAATCTGGGGGAATATTCTTCGCAAGCGAAGCGAAGATGCTTGTGTCGCTTGTTGATAGAATCATTCCATTTCCGCCTGGCACGTACTATAAAGATGGCTATTTCCACCGCTATCGCGATATAGCAGCGCACACTGGCGAATATATCCGGGATGATCTGTCTGTGATTACCGAGAATATCAGGATAAGGTTAGAGCGAGGTGTGGAGAAGAGACTTGATTCCGATGCCCCGCTTGGATTCCTCCTTTCCGGTGGTCTTGATAGCTCCCTTGTCTGCTCCATAGCCAGAAAATATATGTCCAGACCGATAAGGACATTCGCAATCGGAATGAAAAAGGATGCCATCGACCTTAAGTATGCTAGAGAGACTGCGGACTATCTCAATGCCGATCATACTGAGGTTTTCATGACAAAGGATGATGTCATTAACGCTCTGGAGGAGGTCATATACAATCTGGCTACTTATGATATCACGACGATAAGGGCGAGCATGGGAATGTATCTGCTCTGTAAGGCGATTCATGAGACTACTGATATCCGCGTGCTTTTGACAGGAGAGGTTTCCGATGAGCTTTTCGGTTACAAATATACTGATTTTGCTCCATCTCCGGAGGAATTCCAGAAAGAGTGCGAGAAGAGGGTACGGGAGCTGTATGCATATGATGTGCTCAGGGCAGACAGGTGTATTGCCGACAACAGCATAGAAGCGCGTGTTCCTTTCGGAGACCTTGATTTCGTCTCTTATGTTATGTCTATCGATCCAGAATTGAAGATGAACAGATACGGAAAGGGAAAGTATCTTCTGCGTAAGGCCTTCGACGATGGAAAGACGCTCCCCGATGCTATTCTCTGGAGGGAGAAGGCAGCATTCAGCGATGCTGTTGGCCACTCCATGGTCGATGATCTCAAGGACTATGCCCATGAGGTATATGAAGGTAAGGACTGGAAGAGTATGTGCCTTGATTATCCAGAAGAGGGTAGGCCGTTCACGGAAGAATCATTGCTTTACAGGACGATATTCGAGAAATACTATCCGGGGCAGAGCTCCATGATTCCTGGTTTCTGGATGCCAAATAGACAGTGGGAAGGCTGCGATGTTTCCGATCCTTCCGCAAGGGTTCTGTCTAATTATGGAGAAAGCGGTATATGATAGCGTTTATGCAATTGCTATGATATCCTCTTCTTTAGGAGGTGGGATATGTCTGGGAAAAAGGACGACAAAGAGAAATTCCACGAAATTGATGACGAGAGATTCGATGATCAGGATAATAGATATTTCCAGTACAGGGAGGATGAAGATGATGCGGATATCTCCGATCTCTTCGCCAACCAGGAGGATTCTTTCTACGACTATTCCGATATGATAACCGGGATCTTTGATACCTTCATAAGGCTCCTTCCTGTTGATATCCAGGAATATGCTGATACTGTTCTCAATGCGATACTTTCCTCCGGCAGCGGAAAACCCGATGCTTCTAATATGTTTCTGAAAGAAGCCAAGAAGCTTGCAAAAGGAAAGGATGTTCCAGGCATATCATTCCTTGAAGCCCAGAATTACAAGCTGCTTGCAATCAATTCCACAGATCCGGAGGAGATGCATAAGAATATCGTCAAGCAGAAAAAAGCCCTCGACGCATATATAAAGTATTGCGATAAGGACGAGGAATTGGAGGACTTTGAGAGCTATATCAATCTGCGGTGCGAGAGGGCTAAGATAAAGGAAGCTCTCGGTGACATGAAGGGGGCCTTCATTGCCATGTTTGAACTTCCTGCCGGTACTCAGTTCGATATCGACAAAGTTATGGATGCCCTGGACAGATACTATGAGAGCAATGATGATGCAGGGGTGGTGGACGAGCATTCGTATTCGTTCCTCAGCGAAGGTGATAATGCAATTCGCATCGATTTCTTCGATCCATCCTTTTTCAGCAATGTGCCGCAGAATATACTCGATAACCTTGAGCTCGATCCTGCAGATAGCGATTTCATGTCCACACCAACGATTGTCATAACAATCGATGCCAGCAAGGATCTGGTATCAGCCTGTTTCGACTTGCAGCAGATACTGACAGCTCTCTGCAAAGCCTATCCTGAGCCAGAGAGAATCATTGTCAATTCGATGCCTATCAATCTGAAGAATATTGAGTCCATGGTCGCGGACACCGATTCAGGATATATCTGCGAGCCTGTTATTTTCCAGGTATCATATGAAATCGTGGGCGACAAGAAGGTTGTTATGACACATATCGGGCCATTCTTCGGGAAAAAGGATGTCGGTATTGCCATCCCTGTTTCTGAGGAGCCTGATATCGACTCAATTGCGGCAGTTCTCACGGCAATGTCGCAGAACATAAAGCATACGGTCAAACCAGGGGCGCATCTGGAGTTCGGTGGAAAAGTATTCAAGACTTTTGATTTCAAAGCCAGAGACAGGGATATAATACTGATAGCGGAGAAGAAGAATGACTGAGAAAGATAATATAGCCAATGAGTTTTCTGCTTTGAGGATGGAAGCTGTTGCGATGCTTCCCGATGGCATGAAGGAAGCTTGTGATCTTGCGCTTCAGGCTGTAGCTTTGAATCACCTTGGTGATTACCGTAAATCTCAGGAGAGAATCAAGAAATTAAGGCGCGTTTCATATACTGCAGAGCCATATTGCAGTTTCCTTTCCGCAAAGAATGAATTCGCAATCGCAGAATCAATTGCGGAGGACGATGAGGAGATGCGGCGGCATATGGCTAGGGCACGGTCGGAGCTTTCTTCCTTTCTATCGTCATATGATAAGAAGGACAGGGAGTACTATGAAGCCTATATAATGAAAGCCCGCACCGATTACATCCTCGGCTATAGAAAGGGCATATTCATGGGAATTATCGAGCTCCCGGAAGGAACTACATCTGGCGAAGCTGAACTTAGGGAAAGTGTTAAGCTCAGGGGCTTCCATATGCTTGGGTCAACGCCTAGCGCAGTGCTTCTTTCAGGTAATGATGGTTCTATTTTCGCAATCTCGCTGGAGGAGCCAGGAATGCTTGTAGTTGCAGCTGTTGCGGGGAATGCTGATCTTATGGAGACTGCGGATTCATTTATTAGAATCTCATCTTCCGTGATGAAAGCATTCTCCTCACAGTCTTTCTATGTAAATGGAGTGATGCTTTCCGCTGCAGACGTGGAGGAGGCCCTCAACGATATCTCAGAGAATGCTTTCCCCGTTTGGTTCTTCGCGAGAGGATCTGAGATTGATGAGAATGGAATCCATATTATGGTTGCAGAAGGAGCAGAAAGCTTTGGAGCGAAGGCTGTGAGAATAGTCGGGGTCAGTGAAGAGGACAGGGAGGAAGCTTCCAATGCTCTTTCGCTCATCCTTGTCTATCATGTTTATTCTGCATCTGCGCGTCGTTCGCGTTCTTTTACGATAAATGAAAGAACATATTCGCTTGTATCATCCGATAAGGACAGCGTATCATTTGTACTAGACAAGAAATGAACGGAACAAAGATGATCTTCTCCGGATCTCTTTACAGCTATCTAGGCGGTACGGCTTCGGAGAAGGCTATTCGGACATATTCTACGGAGTGGATAAGCGGCAACCTTGCTTATCTCGAGAATGGCGGGGTGAGGATGATTCCTTGGAAGGATGATCCCAAAAGGCCATATTTCAGCGAATGCCTTCCTGAGGATATCTATCAGGCATTTCTTCTCAAGGCTGCATCTTCTGTCTATGGTATGCCGATGCTGTATCGTGTACCGAAGGGATTCAGGAGCAGAAAGCATCCATTGGTTATGAAGATTATGGAATCAGGGGATATGATCTGGGAGAAGACCCTGTTCTCGCTCCTTTTCGTTCCTTCCCCCGATATGTTCACGTACTACACCTCTCTGCCGGATACCGGAGGAATACTTGCATCTTCAACTGCGGCTTTGTCGGAACTGCTTGAAAGAATCAATGCGTGCAGCTGGAATGCAGATTCATACACGATAATCTCCTGGAGCGATGAATCAAAGAAAGAAGGCGCTGAAATCCTCGATGCTTTAGTGCCTGCCGCAGACGGCTCAATCGATGGGGAAGCTGCAGCTAAGTATGCATATTCAATCCTGTACAGGGGACTTCTCTTCTCTCTTTCAGGAGGGACTCCTCTTATCATAGGGAAGGAGGGCAAGGATGGAAGAATACAGAGATAGTCATTCAGACGAAAGGAAAGGTGCAGATACTGCTCTTGTCCTTGGTATTCTGTCGATAGTTTTTGTTGCAATCTGCCAGATTGCTGGCCTTATTATGGGCATAATAGGACTTCACAAGGCCAGAAAATCAGAGACAGGATGGGTGCTCAATGTGATTGGCATAGTCCTGAATTCCATTGTCGTGGCACTTGTTGTAATTGCCCTGATTTTCCTATTTGTCTTCGTTTCAGATATTGCCCATTACGCTTATTATTGGTAGAGAGAAAAACAGCACCGGAGGTCCGGTGCTGCCCATGTTTATTTGGTTTCCTTGTTTCTCTCAGCTTTCACAAGCTTCTCACCTGAGGTGAATACTATTGTTACACCGAGAATCATGAGGAGCACGGCTACTATTAGCTGAAGACCTTCCACCATGAAAACACCCGTTCCTGCACCGAAAGCCTTGACGAGGGATATGAATCTCTGGACAAGTGCAGAGAATGTGACAATCAGCATGATTACAAAAGGTGGAATCAATGTCCTCATTTCTCTTCCTGTGACTTTGAGGAACACGCAGAGTGTTATGAGTACAAGAGCACTAAGAAGCTGGTTTGCACTTCCAAAGAGCGGCCAGATGTTGGAGTATCCAATCTGAGTCAGGAGATAGCCAAAAGCAAGTGTGATCAGTGTTGATACATACTTATTGCAGAGTACCTTTCTCCAAGTCGATGCGCTTTCCATATTGTCGACGCTGAAGAGCTCCTGGAAGGACATTCTTCCAATTCTGGCAACTGAGTCGAGGGTTGTGAATGCAAGCGCGGATACACACATTGTCATGAAGCTCTGTGCTACATATACAGGGATTCCGAACATCTCCAAAAAGCCTGCGACACCGGAGGAGAAAATCTGGAAAGGTGTTCCAGTTGCAGCTGTACCATCAGCACCAGCTGCAGCTCCTGCTACACAGAGAGCGATGATGGCAAGAAGGCTTTCCAGGACCATGGCACCATAGCCTACCTTGAGCATATCCTTTTCGTTCGAGATGGTCTTCGATGATGTTCCAGAAGAGACAAGACTGTGGAATCCCGATACAGCACCACAGGCAACTGTTACGAAAAGAATAGGGAAGAGGGTACCAAGCTGTGGGTTTGTGAAACCTGTGAATGGTGCAAGGTTCATCTGAGGATGAGCGAATACAAGCCCCAGTACAGCTCCAGCAATCATTCCGACGAACATGAATGTCGACATATAGTCCCTAGGCTGCATCAAAAGCCACATCGGCAGGACTGCTGCGACGAATATGAAGGCGAATGCAAAGAGTACCCATGCCTGCTTATCCCAGAGAACAGGGAGATTCATACCGCAGACGAATGAAAGCACTGTGAATACAAGCCCGAGTACAACTTCCTTCCATCCTGTAAGCTTTGCCTTGCGCTGGATGAGACCGACTACAATGGCGAAGACGATGAAGAAGATTGAGATGCTTCCCGCTGCGCCATTTACCTTTGCGCTATCCAGAAGCGCGCCATCTGCAGAATAAGCGTTGAATGTATCCGCTACCATGTCAGCGAATGCTGCAATGACAATCAGGCAGAAGAGCCAGCAGAATCCAAGGAACAGTTTCCTTCCTGTTTTACCGATGTATTTCTCAATGAGCAATCCCATCGATTTGCCGTCATTCTTCACGCTTGCGTAAAGCGCTCCGAAATCTGTTACGGCTCCGAAGAAAATACCGCCAATTACAATCCATAGAAAGACAGGCACCCAGCCGAATACTGCGGCCTGGATAGCGCCGGTTACAGGACCTGCGCCAGCTATTGATGAGAACTGATGAGCGAATACGGTCCAGCCATCGGTTGGGACATAATCCTGTCCATCATTTATTCTGACAGCAGGGGTCTTTGCCTTAGGATCGATTCCCCATTTCTTTGCAAGCCAGCGTCCATAGAGTGTATATGCCGCTATAAGACACGCAGCTGCGATTAATACGATTACTAGTGTATTCATAGCACAGAACTCTACTGCTTTCGCCAGTGCTGTTAAATAGGGAAGATAGCGTTTTCAGAAATATTTTTCATTTTTTAATCCTTTCACCACAAGGGAAAGACCAGAATAAAAAATCATTTTTATAAAAAAGTGTTTCATCTTGCTGCTGAAGACGCACTTCCATCGTACATGAATCTTTTAATTTTCAGTGGATATATGAATCAGATTATTCATTGTCTGAGACTTGTATTCTGTATACGTAGCAAAGAAGACATTTCTGTAGGTTAAGAAATTGCCTTGACCTAATGTTTTTCTATACTTTGAGGGATTCTGTTAACAAGAAACGGGAGGATATTAAAATGATAACCGAAGCTCTTAACAGATTAACTGAAAGATAACATATCCGGATTCATAAAATTAACTCCGAGTGTATAACCATTAAGTCCAGGTATTATCGTGGACATCAGACTTGAAAATATAAATAAGTCATTTGGAGAGAAAAAGGTTATAGACAATATTTCATTGGAAATCTCCTCTGGCAGTTTTACGACACTTTTGGGACCATCCGGTTGTGGAAAGACTACGCTGCTTAGAATGATTGCAGGACTTGAGAGCCCTGATAGCGGCAGAATCGTCCTGGGAGGACGCTGTGTATTTTCATCTGATGAGAAGATCAACATACCACCGGAAAAGAGAGGATTGGGTTTTGTCTTTCAGGACTTCGCTCTCTGGCCGCATATGAGGGTTTATGAAAATGTCGCATTTGGTCTTAGGGCACAGAAGAAAACCCATGATCTTGATAAGAAAGTCAAAGAAGCACTCTCCGCTGTTCAGCTTGAAGAATATGCAGAACGTTACCCATCAGAACTTTCTGGAGGACAGCAGCAAAGGGTTTCTTTTGCGCGTGCAATTGTAACAGAACCTGAGTGCATTCTTTTCGATGAGCCTCTGTCTGCGCTAGATGCGTTGCTTCGTGAAGAGATGAGGAGCGAACTGAAGTCTTTGGTATCAAGCCGTGGGATTACCAGCGTGTTCGTCACACATGATCAGAGTGAAGCCATGTCAATGTCGGACATGATTGCGGTTATGTCGAAAGGCATAATTGAGCAATATGATACGCCGGAAAGAGTTTACTCTGAGCCAGCAACGCACTTTGCAGCACATTTTGTAGGTTCTTCTGATTGGATTGATGAGAACTCCATGTTCCGTCCCGAGAATGCTCATCTGGAAAGGCGTTCGAATGATGAACTTGAATTCAAAGCTGTGGTGACAGGGCTTGAGTATCTTGGCTCTTTCTACAGGCTCCTGATGAGACATGGTAATGAGAAATGGGTTGCTGAATCCAAAAAGAGAATAGAACTAGGGACTGAAATCCCTATCTATATACAGAAAAGTTCAATCATATCGATTGGAAATGGAGAAGGAAAATGAAAAAAGCATTGATTATTCTAGCTCTTCTTCTTGCAACAGTTTCGGCGTTTTCAGCTGCTGCCGACAAGGGAATCGTGACTGTTTATATGCCATCTCCTGCAGGACTTGCAAATAAGCTTGCTGCTGATTTCGAAGCTAAAACAGGCATCGAGGTAAGGACTTTCCAGGGAACAACTGGTGAGATTCTTGCCCGCCTTGAAACCGAGAAGGCAAATCCCGTTGCAGATGTTGTCATACTTGCTTCATGGTCAGATGGTCTTTCCATGAAGGAGAGTGGGCAACTTGAGTCCTATGTGCCAGCTAATGCAGATAAAATGGTTCCTGGTTGGATTGATGATGATTCGACGCTGTTCGGATATAGCGCTTCCGCTGTAGGTGTAATCTACAATACGCTGATTTATCCGACATTGGATGCGGACTGGGATGAGCTTGCTGCTCCAGAGTATAAGGATGATATCGCAATTCCAGATCCAGAGCTTTCTGGTGCTTGCAAGGATTTTGTCGCTGGCTATGTAAATGCCTATGGCTGGGATACTTTCGAAGCGCTTGCGGCTAATGGGATGATTGTTCCTGGGGCTAATAAGGCCGCGCTTGAAGCTGTAACAACTGGAGAGGTTGGTATCCTCATCGCTGGTGTTGATTACAACGCATATTCTTCAATTGATGAAGGTGAACCACTTGCAATATATTACCCGGCAAGCGGTACGGTTGTGAATCCAAGGCCTGCCATGATTCTGAAGACAGCTCCGGATATGGAGAACGCGAAGGCATTTGTTGACTATCTTCTTTCTGATGATGCCCAGAAGATGGTTACAGAAGCCTATCTTCTTCCTGGCAGGACAGATATTGATTACAGCAACAGGTCAACACTGGATGAAATCCCGCAGATTCCATGCGATTGGGATGCTATGATGGAAATTTCAGCGGACGCTGCTAGCAGAATAAACGAACTTTGTGAGAAGTAAAAAGCGGGGAGGGCAGAGGTCATGAAAGGAAAGCGTATCGCAACCATAGTGTTAATTGTCTTGCTAATCTTCTTGATCATCTGCCCACTGCTTTCCATCTTCGCCGAAGCGATATTCCAGGATGGCCACTTCAGCTTGGATAGAGCTGTTGCCACGATAACAGAAAGCGAGAATGCCAAGATGATAGGCTCGTCTCTGCTTCTTGGAGTGCTTGTGGTTATCGTGTCATCTGTTATAGCGCTTCCATTAGCTTATCTATTTTCGCGCACCCAGCTGGCAAAATATCATTTCTTTGACATTGTATTCATGATTCCTTTCATGACACCACCTTACATTGCTTCAATGGGATGGATACTTTTCATGCAGAAAAGGGGGCTCATGCAACAGCTCTTCCCATCGCTTAAGTTCCTCTCCGATTGGTTTTTCTCCCTTGGTGGGCTTGTGCTGGTAATGAGCTTCCATGTATTCCCTTTCATGATGACAATGATGAAGAATGCTATGCTGAGTGTCCCTTCGTCTCTCGATGAGGCCGGGGCTGTTCTCGGAGTTCCTTTCCGGACAAGAATCAGAAAGCTATTCATGCCGCTTATTACCGGCAATTATGCTATCGGAGCTTTGCTTGTATTCGTCAAGACGATTTCGGAATACGGCACACCATCGACACTTGGAAGAAGAATAGGCTTTGATGTCTTCACAACGGACATTCATAGATATGCGACTGTTGCTCCTATAGAATTCGGAAAATCAGCATCACTTGCTTCTGTGCTTGTAGGAATATGTCTATTGATCTGGTTTCTGCAGAACTACATTACAATGCGGAAGACATATAGCCTTATCAGTGGAAAAGGAAATTCGATGAGGGTGAAGAAAATGTCTAAAGGTGCAATGGCTGTATCAGTTATATTCATTGCCGCCGTGGTTTTCTTCTCAATGGCAATCCCTCTGTTTTCCGTAATTTCATCGTCCCTTATTAAGCTTCGCGGTTATGGCCTGAGAGCTGGTAACTACACCTTTGATAACTATATAAAAGTCTTTACAGAGGATACCCAGGGAATTAACGCGCTTTCTGTTTCCATCTTCCTTGCTGTCTCCTCTGCAACGATAGCGGCGATACTTGGAACCGTGTCTGTGACACTGACTCGCAGCGCGGGAAAAAGAACTGGAAAAATCATCGAAGGGATATCATTGTTGCCGGAAATGCTTCCCAGTATAGTGCTTGTCCTTGGCGTCATGCTTTTTTATAACGGCATATATAAGATTATTCCTATTTACGGAACATTGGGAATAATGGTCCTCAGCTATGTAATTCTTTTCCTGCCTTACACCGTACAATATGTAACATCGTCTTATTCCCAGATAAGTCCTAGCCTGAGTTCTGCGGGAAGAATCTGCGGTGGCAGTCCGCTGTATGTATTCCTGCACATCACCCTTCCTCTGATTTCAAGAGGAATCATCTCTGGATGGATGATGACGTTCATTATTGCATTCAGAGAACTTGTAACACCTTCTTTGATAGCTCCAACGAACACATTGACAGTCTCTACTTATATCAACAGACAGTTCGAACAGGGGAGTGTTGGTAAAGGTATGGCAATGGCTGTTATCTGCATTCTTTTCAGTACAATGTCTCTATTGATTCTCAACAAAGTAATTCTGAGAGAGAAAAGACATTGAAAAGAAGCTCAGAGTCATTACCCCACTCCTTGTTCTCTCAGTCCAGAATGAAATCCAGTATGGGAAG
>CALXXO010000028.1 GCA_944392705.1 uncultured Spirochaetaceae bacterium | reverse complement strand
TATGCTACTATGTGTCATAATGTGCTGTATGTCCAGAAGCACCGGAGGAAAAAGCTGCACTTCATCAACTATGACAAAGCCCTCTGTCTTTCCATTCAGCATTGATCGCAGAAGAATAGGATTACGACGGAATGCAACAAGAGTATCACCATCAAGGAAAGTGATAGAAAGTATAGCTTTCCGCTGAAGCTCATGCTCTATGTAAGATGTCTTTCCTGTCATTCTCGGGCCGAAGAGAAAAAGCGAGTTCTCCTCCAGCAAAGGTTCAATCTCAATTGCCCTTCTAATGTAATCCATATCGTACCTCTAGTCTGAATTATATAAGAAAATTCCGAATTAGACTAGGAATTTTTTACGATTATTCCGAGTATGCTTGAATTCATCTCTCTATAATACATGAATATAATTATAAAAGTTATCTCAAAAGATTTTCCAGACACTCTCCATCTATATCATCTGGCATCTGGAACCCAAGAATAGCTGCAATAGTCGGGGCTTCATCGACAAGGCGTGCATATGGAATAACAGCGCCGGAAGCATCGGGGCCGGATATGATGAAAGGCGGATTCACGCTCTTTTCCGGAGCATAGCCATGGGAGGATATCGAGAATTTGTAATTTCCGGGTTCTGGAGTTTCTACTATATCTCCTTTTAGAGACGCCCCGAAGACGACATGGCGCTGTGCTTCAATGACCAGGGAGAATGGTCCATCGAGATGATAAATCTCCTTCACTTCATTCTTCGTCATTACACGTTCGATGTACGAAGGCCATTCTTCCATAATCTCATCGAGGACACGCTTTGCTGTACTTGTATCTATATCCTTCAGATAGACATGACCGGAAAACGAAGTACTATGGACCATTATCCTGTAATCCTTTACCTTTCCATCTTCACCGACTGTTATGTAGCCTTTATCCGCAAGGATCTTGTTTATATTGAAAACACTGCGGACATTCATATGCCCATGGTCGCCAAGGATGACAAAATCGGTCTCATTCATGATACCAGCAGACTCTGTAGCTTCTATGATTTCCCCTATCCTCTCATCGATGAAATCTATCGCATGAAGCACCTTCTCCGTCTCCATACCACAGTTATGGCGTTGATGATCAAGGTATGAGAAATGAACAAAAAGAAGATCAGGGCTAGCTTCCTTTATGATATCCGAAGCGGATGCGGCCGCGAACAAGTCGAATGCAGGGGTTTTCATCCAGTTGAGAAGATGTTTATTCTTCTCGAAGATATGCTCTGCTTTCTCTGAATCTGCCCCTCTGAATACCTCAGTAGGATCATCATCCGGACCAGGAGCCCATATCTCTGCAATGAGATAATCAACATCCGCACCTCCTTGCACTGGATATGTCACACACCCCGTGACAAACCCATTGCGATGCGCTTCATCGAGAATCGTCGGCCGCTTTATATCCCTTGCATACCAGAACCATCTGTCAGTATCGGAAAATGGATCGAAAACATCATTGTGGTAAATGCCATGTTTATCAGGATAGCATCCTGTCATTATCGTCGTATGGCATGGATATGTATATGTTGGATATATGGTAAAGACTTCTTCGGCTATAGACGCACCAGAAAGAAGCCTGGACATATTCTTCCTCTTCCTGAATTCCTCTATATCGCTGGTAATCATCGCATCTACAGATATCACTATTACGTGCTTGCCCATTCCATCCTCCAGAAATGACAGATAATCTGCCACATATGATAGCTAAACTCCTGTCATTTTTACAGAGAGGATAATTCTTCACCATAATCAGCACTTTCTCCGTATATAGTGCATGAGAGATGACAGAGAAATAAGAAAGCAGCTGGGGATTTCATACCTCAGGCCGTATCAGGAACTTACAATAACCCACATCCTGGAAATCGCGGAGAAAGGCGGAAAAGGTAGAACGCTATGCTCACTCCCGACGGGGAGCGGGAAATCACTCTGCTTCATGTATCCTATCGCATACCTTAAAAAGCGGAGCATCATCGTCTACCCTCTCTTATCATTGATGAACGACCAGGCAGAAAGATTCGGAAAAGCAGGGATTCCTTTCTATGTCCTGAAAGGAGGAATGGACAGGGCAGAAAGGAATCATATCCTAAATTCCCTCAGGAAAGAGCCGGATGCCGCCGTGATAACAAATCCGGAGACCCTGATAAACATGAGAGAGCGCGGGGAGCTGCCAGTACTTTATAACCCAGAGCTGATGGTAATCGACGAAGCTCATACTGCAGTGACATGGGGAGAGAGATTCAGAGAATCATATCTCTCGCTACCTTCGATTATCGAGGAAATAAGGCCAAAGTCGGTTCTGGCTTTCACGGCAACGATGGATGAGAGAATAGAGAAAGGAATCATTAGATATCTTTTCTCCGGGATAACCCCATACATAGTCAGAAGCAGTACGGACAGGGAAAACATTTTCTACCATGGCATTGAAAGCCTTTCGAAACTGCACGACACAATAAAGATCCTAAAAGCTCCATCATCGCGCCCTGCCGTCATATTCTGCCGCTCAAGGCGGAGAGCTGAAGAGACTGCGGAGAAGTTATCACAATACTTTCCGGTAAAGCACTATCACGCGGGACTCGGAAGAAATGAAAAGGAAAGCATCGAGAAATGGTTCCTTGCATCATCAGATGGTGTTCTCTCTTCTACGTCAGCTTATGGACTTGGCGTTGATAAGAAAAATGTAAGGACTGTTATACACACATATCTTCCAGAGAGTGCTTCTGACTTTCTGCAGGAATCAGGAAGGGGCGGCAGGGATGGAGAGAGAATGGATTCATACGTGCTATTCTACTGCAATGAAAACACTCCCCTTTCCTCTGTATTCAGAAGCGGAAACTGCATACGGCATTCACTATTGTCAATGATGGGTGAATATGGAGAAGCAGACAGGTGTCTTGGCTGCTCAGCTTGCGTTTCAGATGGATATGAAAGAGCTGGAGAGAGGGAAATAATACGCTGGACAAGATTACATCCGGGGATGAAAGTTGCCACAGCCAGCGAGGAAATGACAGCATCGGGACTTTTCAGGAAAGGAAAGCTGAAAGGCTGGAGTGCATCTGATGCAGAGAGGGCAATAAGGACGCTTGGTTCAGAGGGGGCGATAAAAATCATCTGGGACAGGATTTTCCCCGGCTTAAAAGGAAAAGTTGAGTTCCCCTTCCATCTTCGATGATGCTAGAATCAAGCAAAAGGAGAAAAAGATGCTTACTCAGCTTCATGGGATTTATCCAGATCTCTACGGAAACGGATACAGCGAAAAGGAAATGGATGAGCGCTTCTCCCACCTTGTGGAGAAACATAGCGAGCTTTTCGGAAAGAAGACCCCTGCCATATTCTCTGCAGCTGGCAGGACGGAAATCGGTGGCAATCATACAGATCACAACCTGGGGAAAGTAATCGGAGGATCTGTAAATCTTGATACCATAGGCGCTGTATCAAAAAGAGATGATATGCGCGTCATCATCGCAAGCGAGGGCTTTCCTGTCGTTGATGTGGATATTTCCGATACTGAAGTCAAAAGCGGTGAGAAGAATGGTACTGATAGCCTTGTAAGGGGAATTGCAGCAGCATTCAGAGCAAAGGGAATCGAAATCGGCGGCTGGGAATCGAATACCACAACAAAGGTACTCGGAGGATCCGGGCTCTCTTCATCGGCGGCAATCGAGGTCCTGATTGCAGAGATCTTCAACAATCTCTACAACGATGACAAATTCACCCCTATCGAACTCGCAAAGATCGGCAAATATGCTGAGAATGTCTATTTCGGGAAACCATCGGGACTCCTGGATCAGGCCTGCTGTGCAAATGGCGGCATCATCGGAATTGATTTCAAGGACAATGACAATCCTGTCGTGACTCCGATAAGCATCTCGTTCGAAGACTATGGCTACCAGATGATCATAACAGATACCAGGGGCTCCCACGCCGATCTCACAGGCGAATATGCATCAATACCTCCTGAAATGAGGGCTGTCGCGGCTTACTACGGAAAGGAGAATCTCAGGGAAGTGGAATTTTCAGATTTCCTCCGCGACATGAAGGATATAAGGGAAAAACTCGGAAACGACAGAGCTTTGCTGAGGGCGTATCATTTCTTCACGGAGAACAAGAGGGTCGACTTCATGCTCCAGACCTTGCAGGAAGGCGATATCGATGGATTCTTGCAGTTCGTAGAAGAGTCTGGAAACAGCTCATTCCGCTTCCTGCAGAATGTCTATCCATCCTCATCCCCAGAGAACCAGGGGCTTGCTCTTGCAATAGCGCTTTCAGAGGAGATTCTCCAGGGCGAAGGCGCGGTCAGAGTCCATGGTGGAGGATTTGCCGGGACTATACAGGCATATGTCCCTGAAAGAATGACGGAAAGGTACATAAAGGGCATGGAAAGTCTCTTCGGCGAAGGCTGTTCGCTCAGAATCGCGATAAGACAGCGCCCAGTCTCAAGATTGATATAAATTCCATCTTCTCATACTGCGATTGTCCAGTTATACTCCCTCTCGTGAAAGCGCGTACCATAAACAGCAATGGAATCACGGAGGGAGTAATCTGGAAGCAGTTACTCGCCTTCTTCTTCCCAATCCTATTCGGCACATTCTTTCAGCAGCTGTACAATACAGCTGATGCGATTATCGTCGGCCAGTTCCTTGGAAAGGAGGCACTGGCGGCTGTCGGCGGGGGCACCGGAACTGCTATCAACCTGCTGATAGGCTTCTTTACAGGTCTTGCTTCAGGTGCGACTGTAGTCATATCACAGCACTATGGAGCTAAGAACGAGGAAAGGGTTGCCGCTGCAATCCATACGGCCATAGCCCTGGCCCTTGTCGGTGGCCTTGTAATTTCCATCGTTGGTTACGTCTTCACCCGTCCTCTCCTCGTCGCGATAGGAACACCTGAGGATGTTCTGCCGCTGGCAATAAGCTATATGCAGATCTACTTCCTCGGAGGAATCCCTGTCGTAATGTACAACATGGGAGCTGGAATATTCAGGGCAATGGGAGACAGCAGGAGCCCATTCTATTTCCTCCTCGCAAGCTGTATGACAAATATAGTCCTGGACATCCTCTTCGTCGGAGGTTTCGGGATGAACGTCGAAGGCGCTGCGATAGCAACTGTTATATCGCAGGTTCTATCAATGGTGCTTATCTTCGTCACCCTCATGAGAAGAAAAGATGCCGCTAAGCTGAGGATAAGGAAGATTGCATTCGACAGAAAGCTTCTTTCCCAGATGCTCATGATTGGTTTCCCGGCAGGAATCCAGTCCATCATGTACACAATCTCGAACCTGATCATCCAGGCCGCCATCAACCAGTATGGCACAGATACCGCAGCAGCCTGGGCGGGTTGGTCCAAGCTGGATCAGATTTTCTGGATGTTCATAAACGCCTTCTCAATCGCTATAACGACGTTCGTTGGCCAGAACTACGGAGCGGGGAAAATAGACAGGGCAAAGAAAGGTCTGAAGACTGTAACGATCATGGCAACAGTCTCTACATTCGCCATAGAAGCAGGATACTTTCTCGTCGGAAGATACGGCCTTATGCTCTTCATCACAGACAGCACGGTCCTTGAAATCGGCGTCTCTATCATGAAGTACATAGTTCCTTGGTATATCACATATATAGCGATAGAACTCCTTTCCGGAGCAATAAGAGGTGTCGGAAAGTCACTTATACCAACTCTCATCTCCGTCATCGGAATCTGCGTTCTCAGAATAGTGTGGATTTATATTGTGCCGCTTTTCGACACGACGCTTTTCGGAGTGCTCTTCTCCTATCCGTTCTCATGGATTGTCACATCGCTTTTATTCATCATCTACTACTTCAAGGGACACATCTACGAGACAAGGAGAAAGGCTGGCTGATCATCTGATTCTCGAGAGAATAAAGAGGAAGGTAATACTCGAAATAAGCCATGTAATCGGATAGACAAGATATATGAAGAATATATCGTGAGTGAAAAGCATGGCTATATTCACAAAAACCACCCTGATTATGCACCAGGCCCCCAGAAGCACGAACATCGGTATGATTGCCTTCCCCTTCCCTCGCAGGATTCCAGCACTTGCGTGGGAGATAGCGGGCATGAAATAGAAAAGCGCTTCTATCCTCGCCTGCTTGGTCCCATACTCAATTACCGAGGGATCGGAGGAAAAGAGGGATACAACAAACGGGGCTGCAGCGAAGAGGAGAATCCCCAGGACCTCTCCAGATACCACGTCTATTAGCATCCCTTCCCTTATTCCCTTTCTTGTCCTTTCAAGATTTCCAGAACCGGTTGTCTGCGCAACGAATGTAGTCAGGGCAAGGGCAAATGTGGTTATTGGAAGGAGCACGAAACCTTCGATTTTTCCATAGACTCCGAATCCTGCTATTGCCGCAGCGGGGAATGTATTCACAGATGCCTGGACCACAGTATTGGCAAGCCCGATGATTGAGTTCTGAAGTCCGGAAGGAAGGCCATAGCTTATGATTCCTCTCAGCTCCTTTCCATGAAGCTTTATCTTTCGGATATTTACCCTGACATCTCCGACTCCTCTCTGCAGCCGGATGAAGCAAAGTATGGAGCTGACAGCCTGGGAAACTATCGTTGCAAAGGCAGCAGACCCGACACCCATTGAGAAAACTGCAATGAAAAGCAGATCCAGGACAATGTTGATGATTGAGGATATCACAAGGTAGTAAAGAGGGTGACGGCTGTCTCCAAGAGCATTCATGATACCCATCAGCACATTGTACATGACGGAGAAAAAGATTCCCGCCGAGTATATTCTGAAGTAATCAGAGCTCAGTGGGAGTATTGATTCCGGTGTGGAAATAAGGCGGAGAATCATGGGAGTGAAGACAACCGCAAGAACAGTAAGAACCGCACCTGCGATTATCCCGAATGCGATATCCGAATATATCGCTTTCTCCAGTCTCTGGCTGTCCTTCGCGCCAAACGCATGGGAGATGATGACTCCCGCACCGACAGCCATACCATTGAAAAAGCCAACCATCATGAAAATCAGAGAGCCGGATGAGGATACAGCCGCAAGCGCTTCAGAGCCAAGGAAGTTTCCTACGATCAGAGTATCTGCCGCGTTGTACAGCTGCTGGAACAGATTGCCAATGAAAAGAGGAAGAGCGAATGCAAGAATCTTCCCTGCAATCGAACCGGTTGAGAAATCTACAACGCCACGCTGACCTGCCATGATTCGGATTATAGTCAGGAAGCTTCCGTTAGCAAGGGATTATCTGCAATATAGGGGAAAACCACCAGAGTTTCACAGATTGTCGAATGATGCTATTCTCTGTCTATGGGAAAGAAAATAGGTTTCATAGGACTTGGTGTTATGGGAGCGTCGATGGCTTCCAGGCTTATCGACAATGGCTACGATCTCTATATCTTCAACAGGACAGCATCCAAAGGCGAATCCCTGATTGCAAAAGGCGCACACTGGTGCCCTACTCCGAGGGCCGTTGCAGATAGCTCCGAAATCATTTTCACGATTGTTGGATACCCCAAGGACGTCGAGGAGGTCTACCTCGGCAAAGGCGGGCTTATCGAAGGAGATGTAAAAGGAAAGATCTTCTGCGATATGACAACTACAAAACCTTCTCTCGATATCATGGTTGCGAAAAAGCTTCAGGAAAAAGGTGCTGAGATGGCAGATGCTCCGGTATCAGGAGGGGACACAGGCGCAAGAAACGGCACCCTTTCCATAATGGTGGGCTGCAGCGATGAGGTGTTCTCAAGCCTGCTACCATGCTTCGGTGTCATGGGTAAGAGCATCTCGCATATGGGAGCAATAGGATCGGGACAGAACACGAAGATGGCAAACCAGATTGTCATTGCAGGAACAATGTGTGGAGTTTCGGAAGCCCTGGTCTATGGCGCTAAAGCGGGACTTGACCTGGAGAAGATGGTCGGCACGATATCCAAAGGTGCTGCTGGCTGCTGGACACTCGACAATCTGGCTCCACGGGTAATCAGGAAGGACTATGAGCCTGGCTTCATGGTTGAACACTTCATCAAAGATATGGGAATTGCCCTCGAGGAAGCAGAGAAGATGGAACTAGCACTGCCCTCCCTCGCGCTGACAAGACAGCTTTATCTCGCGATAAAAGCCGAAGGTATGGGCAGAAAGGGAACACAGGTGCTGGTGAAAGCACTTGAAGCACTTGCAGGAAAGGAGGTTCTATGATCCGGGAAGAGAAAGCAGCTACAATCAAACTGTCCGGCGGTCTCGAATTCAAGGCTGATATCATCACAGACAACATGGGCGAGAAGTCCATCGATATCACATCGCTGAGAAAGGACACAGGGTACATCACATACGATCCGGGATACGTGAACACTGGTTCTTGTATGTCCTCAATCTGCTACATCAACGGAGAGAAAGGCATCCTCCGATACCGTGGATATGATATAGCGGATCTTGTCGCGAAGTGTGACTTCATCGAAGTCGCCTATCTTCTTATAAAAGGAAGACTTCCATCTGCAGAGGAAAGAATCGGTTATCAGAAACTGCTGAACGAGAACTCATTGCTCCACGTGAATATGCGCGATTTCTTCAGGGCATATCCACATGATGGGCATCCGATGGGAATACTTGCCGCAATGGTTGCTTCGCTTTCTGCCTTCTACCCTGAACTGGAAGATAAGGATCCGGAGGAAAACCTCGACCTGACAGTCACTCGCCTGCTATCCAAGATGAGGACGATTGCAGCGTTCACATACAGGCAGATGAAAGGCCTTGATTTCGTCGAGCCACAGTACAACTACTCCTACTGCGCGAACTTCCTGAACATGATGTTCCATACATCTGTCAACAACTACGTTCCTTCACCGGTCCATGTATCAGCACTTAACAAGCTTCTTATAATCCATGCAGATCATGAGCAGAACTGCTCTACAAGCGCAGTGCGGCTTGTTGGATCTTCGGATGCGAATCTCTATGCATCGGTAACTGCAGGTGTATGTGCGCTATGGGGCTCAAAGCATGGCGGTGCGAACCAGGCTGTTATGGATATGCTTCAGAAAATCCAGACAGAAGGCCTTTCCATCGAGCGCGTCATCGAGAAAGCAAAGTCAAAGGATGACCCGTTCCGCCTTTTCGGATTCGGCCACAGGGTTTACAAGACATTCGACCCAAGGGCAAAGATCGCAAAGGAGCTCACAAAGGAAGTCCTCGCGGCGACAGGAAAGACAGACCAGCTTCTGGACATTGCGCTTGAACTCGAGGAGAGAGCAACCCATGATGACTACTTCATCGAGCGCAATCTCTATCCAAATGTGGATTTCTACACAGGAATAACATTCCATATGATGGGAATACCTGTATCGATGTTCACTGTCCTCTTCGCGATGGGCAGGCTTCCTGGGTGGATCGCACACTACCTTGAGTGGAGACATGACCCGTATCAGAAGATTGGAAGACCTAGGCAGATTTACTCTGGACCGGAAGCACGCGATGTCATACCGATTGCCGAGCGCTGACGGATACATATTCGACTTCAATGGTACGCTTTTCTGGGACTCAGAAGAGAACCGCGAAGCATGGTCTGCAATCTTCAGAAAGTACAGAGGGCAAGGACTATCCGATGAGGAGTTTGCCCTCCTGAATGGCCGTACCGATGATGAGACAGTCCTCTATCTCTCTCCAGAAATGGGGAGGGATGAAAGGACCATGATTGCCCTTGAAAAAGAAGCCCTGTATAAGGAAATATGCCTGTCGCATAATCTGACTCTATCCCCAGGAGCCGAAGAACTTCTGGAATATCTTTCTAGGATGGGAAAGAAAATGGCGATTGCATCATCTGCTCCGGCAATCAACATGGAGTGGTATATACCTGAGTTCAGGCTTGAACGCTTTTTCAGGAAGGACCTGATTATAGCGGGCCGTACGGACATACCATCAAAACCCGACCCCGCCATATTCCTTGAAGCAATGAAAGCACTTGGCTGCAGAAGCGAGGACACCGTCATATTCGAAGATTCGGACTCCGGAATCAGAGCCGCGCTCGCTGCGGGGGCAAAGCTCGTTGTACGCATATGCGAGAAAGGACCGATGGATACCCCTGATCCGAGGATACTTCCCATCAGGTCCTTTCTGGATATAATCAAAGAAGAGAGATGAGGTTTTCAGTGAATTCTGTGGTAGAAAGGCAGCTTCCCTTTCTCCCCTCTTTCTCGAGAAGTCTGTAGAAATCCTTAGTCACATTGCCGGATGCTATTGCCTTCTTCACCGCATTTCTTATCATCTCGGCGCTCTCATTCCATCCGATATATTCAAGCATCATTACACCTGAGAGGATTATGGACAGAGGGTTCACAATGTCCTTTCCCGCTATATCAGGGGCTGTGCCATGTGTTGCTTCGAAGACGGCGGCGCCTGTACTGTAGTTGATGTTTCCACCAGGAGCTATCCCGATTCCACCTACTTCTGCGGCAAGCGCATCCGATACATAGTCACCATTGAGGTTGAGGGTTGCAATCACATCGTACTCCTCTGGCTTGAGAAGTATGTTCTGGAGGAAAGCATCGCAGATACAGTCCTTGATCTCTATATCCCCAGATGCAGAAGGTATGAATACCTTTCCATCCTTCTCATATGCGCTGTACTCTTCCCTTGCAGTCTCATAGCCCCATGCGCGGAATCCACCTTCTGTGAATTTCATGATGTTGCCTTTGTGGACAAGAGTCACAGATTTTCTCCCGTGCTTGATAGCATAATCGATAGCAGCCCTTATAAGGCGCTTAGATCCATCAGGAGATACCGGTTTGACCCCGATTGCGGAAGTTTCAGGGAAACGTATCTTTTTGACACCCATCTCATCCTGGAGGAAGGAAATGACCTTCTTCACCTCCTCAGATTCTGAGGGCCATTCGATTCCGGCATATATATCCTCCGTATTCTCCCTGAAGACAACCATATCGACATTCTCAGGGTGGCGGACGGGGGAAGGCACACCCTCGAAGTATTCGACAGGACGGAGACATACATAGAGGTCAAGAAGCTGGCGGAGCGCAACATTAATTGACCTTGCGCCCTTTCCCACTGGAGTCATGAGAGGTCCCTTAATCGCAACAAGGGATTCCTCGATAGCACGAAGTGTTTCATCGGGAAGGTTCGTTCCGGTCTTCTCGATTGCCTTGCCGCCCGCAAGCGCTTCCTTCCATTCTATCTTCCGCTTTCCTCCATATGCCTTCTTGACAGCACTGTCGAGGACAGCTCTCATCTTGTCGGTTATTTCCTTGCCTACCCCATCTCCTTCGATATAGACAATCTCGGGATTGTCTGGGACCGAAAGTACACCGTTCTCCATTCTGATTCTCATAGCTTCACCTCGTTAAGACGTCCACCTGCCTTGAGCATCCTCTTCTGCTCCTCGGATGCGAAAAGATGGAGAGGGATCTCAATGTCCTTCGTAATATCGTGAAGAATGAATTCACCTGACTCAAGCGACCCGAGCGGATTCACAAGCTCAAGCTCATCACCTTCATCTATCCTTCCATAATCCTCTTCATTCTCGAAAAGAAGCGGAAGAATACCGAAATTGCATAGGTTTGCCTGGTGTATGCGTTCTATCGAGACTGCACAGACTGCACGGATTCCAAGATACATCGGGCAGATTGCTGCGTGCTCTCTCGAAGATCCCTGTCCATAGGATGCGCCAGCGATTATGAAACCGCTCTCGCCCTTGTCCCTGTAAGCAGCAGCTCGCGCAGGGAAGCCGGAGTCGACTGATTCGAATACGAATTCCGAATAGTGCGGGATATTCGACCTGTATTTAAGACGAGCACCGGCCGGCATGATATGGTCGGTCGTAATCTTGTCACCGACTTTTATAACGGCATGGCCTTTTACAGCAGACGGAAGCGGAGTGTTCTCTGGTGGTGCCCCGATATTAGGACCCCGCTTTATCTCAAGAGAGAAAGTCGGCTTAATGAACATGGAATCATCGATGATGAAATGATTAGGACACTTTATTCCGCTTATATTCACTCCGGATTTCCTTGGGTCAGAGAAGACTCCTGTTATTGCCGAGTACGCCGCAGTCTCAGGAGAAACCAGATATACGGATGCAGATGCTGTTCCTGAGCGTGCATAGAAGTTCCTGTTGCTGGTACGCAGCGATACACTCTCTGTCCCCGGGCTCTGATGATTGCCGATGCAGAAGCCGCAGGCTGATTCCAGTATCCTTGCACCAGCCTTTATAAGAGTCTCAAGAGTTCCGTCCTCAGTAATCATCAGCAGCACTTCCCTCGATCCCGGAGCAACTCCAAGGGAGACAGATGGAGATACATGATTGCCTTTGAGTATCGCGGCAGCCTTCTTCAGGTCCATATAGCTTGAATTTGTGCATGACCCGATAAGCACCTGATCCACAGCCATTCCCTCAAGCTCGCTCACGCTCTTTATATTGCCAGGGCTATGAGGGCAGGCAGCCAATGGCTCAAGCGAAGAAAGGTCTATCTCAAATAGATCATCATAAACCGCATCCGCATCCGGGGAGAGCTGAATGTAATCTCCTCCTCTGCCCTGGGCCTCGAGGAATGCTTTAGTATTCTCATCGGATGGGAAAAGCGAAGTTGTGACACCGCATTCTGCTCCCATATTGGTTATCGTGGCTCTCTCAGGAACGGAGAGTGTACTGACACCATCGCCGGTATACTCGAAGACCGTATTCACATTTCCTTTCACACCGAAATGCTCAAGGACCTTCAGGATAACATCCTTTGCAGATACAAATGGTCTCAGCGCTCCATGGAGTCTGATCTCAACGACTCGCGGGCATATAATGCTGAATGGGATACCGGCCATTGCAAGTGCAACATCCAATCCGCCGGCCCCAGCTGCGAAGCTTCCGATTCCTCCCGCTGTAGGAGTATGGGAATCTGAACCGAGAAGGGTTTTTCCAGGAGCTGCGAAGCGCTCCAGGTGCACCTGATGGCAGATGCCATTTCCAGCTCTGGAGTAAATAACGCCTTTTCTATCTGCTACCGTTCTCAGGTATTCATGGTCGTCTGCGTTCTCGAAGCCGACCTGGACTGTATTGTGGTCAACATAGCTTACAGCAAGTTCATTCCTGACCCTGTCGAGTCCCATGGATTCGAACTCAAGATATGCCATGGTTCCTGTCGCATCCTGCGTCAATGTCTGATCGATTCTTATTGAAATGCTTTCTCCCGCCCTGAGCTCTCCGCTCACGAGATGGGAAGAGAGGATTTTATAGCACTGTGTCTGTCCCATAGTTGCTCCTTGCGACCTGATTATATGGAATATATGGAAGATTGACCATGCCGGAGAGTCAATGCTACCCTCTCCATTATGGAAAAGCTTCTGCTGAATGTCTCATTATTATCTGCGGCGCTTGCTTTTGCATCTGCCCAGTTCCTGAAACCCATCATAAATTTTCTGATGGGAAATGGATGGAAATGGCGCTTCCTGACAACTACAGGAGGAATGCCATCATCTCATTCCGCGGCAGCAGCTGCTCTTACAGTCTCGGTGGGAATGACTGAGGGGATAAGCAGTACAGCATTCGCAATCTGCGTATTCATAGCCCTCGTGATAATGAACGATGCCATGAATGTACGCTATGAGACGGGAAAACAGGCAGAAATACTCAATAAGTGGTCTGAAATACTCACGCAGATGCACAAAGACGGCCCATTCTCCCCTACTGCATTCAAGACGATGGTGGGACACTCCGCAATTCAGGTAATCGCTGGAGCGGTCCTTGGAGTTGTTGTAGGTGCGCTTTTCACATATATCAGGGGATTCTATGGCTAAAATCTCATTCGATGAATTCTATAGAGAGCAATATGGGGAACGCTGGGAGGAGCTTAAAGCGGCTCTTCTTTCTGATATAGAGGATAAGACCTCTCCAGATAATCTGGAATCGCCATACTTCATGGACAGGACATCGATAGAGACAGCATTCCTCCTTCCCCTATCTGAAGGTGATATCGTCCTCGATATGTGTGCAGCACCGGGAGGAAAGACAATCGTGCTCCTCACAAGGCTGAAAGGCAGCGGAAAGCTTGTCTCAAACGACAGATCTGCAGATAGAAGGGAAAGAATGCGGAGGGCTATCGAGACAACGGTGTGCGATGAATGGAGAAAGAACTCCATCATAACAGGCCACGATTCTTCAAAATGGGGACTTTACGAAAAGGATATTTACGATGCGATCCTACTCGATGCGCCATGCTCTTCTGAGCGCCATGTCATTCAGAGCAAGGAGCATTTTGCTGCCTGGTCCCCTTCGAGGCCCAAACGGTTGCAGGCGCTGCAGTACTCAATGCTCGCCTCGGCAATGCTTGCCCTCAAGGAAGGGGGCTACCTGCTCTACTCCACCTGTTCGATAAACAAGGGAGAAGATGAGGACATAATAGCAAGGTTCATGAAAAAACATCCGGGCGAAGCTGAAGAAATCCAGATACAACTTGAAAACGGGGAAAAAAGAGAGCACGGTGTCATAGTGCTCCCCGATAGAAGCGGAGGACGCGGCCCAATGTATGCCGCACTACTGAAGAAGATATGACAAGATGCGCTATAACAGAATGCAAAGATTATACGCCTGCTGCTCTTGATAAAGCACTGAGGGAGATTATCGATAATACGGACTTCCCGGATGTTGCGGGAAAGACTGTGTTCATCAAACCGAACATACTCTCCGATGCCGCACCAGAGAAGGCTATAACAACTGATTACAGAGCACTGGAAGCTCTGCTGAAGATTCTCAAAGAACGAGGAGCTGTTTCCCTTATAGTCGGGGACAGTCCTGGAACACAGATGGCAAAGCTTTCCGCCAGGGTCTCAAAGATTGCAGATGTTGTAGAAGCGCAGGGCGCAAGGCTTTCAGATTTCAGGGAAGAAAATCGAGTCCACGATATCGACGGGCTGAAGCTTCCAATGGCCAAAGCCCTCGATGATGCTGATATTGTCATATCATTCGCTAAATTCAAGACACATCAGCTTATGAGCGCAACAGGTGCCGTCAAGAATATGTTCGGGACAATCCCAGGACTCAATAAGAGTCCTCTGCATTTCAGGTACAGGACTCCTGAGACTTTTGCAGCCTTTCTGATGAAAGTATATGCAGAGTGCCATGTAGATTATGCTTTCATAGATGCGGTAATCGGGATGGAAGGCCCAGGACCGGGAAGCGGAACACCAAGGCACGTCGGGGTGATGATGGGGTCGAAGAATGCCTATGCCCTGGACAGAGCTGAAGCGCTCATGATGGGATACAGGAGCATCCCACTTGTAGAGATAGCGGAAAAACTCTCGCCGGGAATAAGCGATGCAGAATTCCCATTGCTTGATCCGGCGTCCCTCATCATGAAGGATTACAAGCGAATCGGAGACGGAAAGAAAGATACATTCCGCTCGCTTGTCATAGGCACAATAAAGAACATCTTCAGCAGAAATGGCAATGATGACAGGCCAAGACCTATTTTCATCACCGAGAACTGCAGAGCCTGCTCAAAGTGCGTGAGCATCTGTCCTGCAAAAGCACTTAAAATCGAGAATGGTCATGTAGTTTTCGAAAAGAAGAAGTGCATCAAGTGCTACTGCTGCCATGAAATGTGCCCGTTTGATGCGATTAAGGTTAAATAATATAAGGCTTATACCATTTACTCGGTTTAGATACCTTTAACCTCCAATTGATGCAAATTTCCATTGTGTTAACTACGGAGAAACAATATAATTGAGTTGCATTATACCGGGGGGGGGTGTATTATCACCTTAACCCCTTCTCTCGGAGGAAATATGAGAAGAATCGTAATGGTATTAACCGTTGCCATTATCCTTTTAGCAACGGCTTGTACACAGTATGTTTTTGTACCCGTAGGAACACCAGGTGAAAACGGAAGTACATCAGGAATAGAAAAAGCCGCGGAAAAGATACTTTCTTTGACCACAGCACTTGATAAACAACTTCCCGAAGACATTTCAAAAGTAATGCAGGGAGAAACTGTCCTTGGCCTTTATAAAAGCTCTGGATTCTCCATGCAGTCTTCTTCGATTGATAAAATATCTGTACTTTCAGAAGGAACACCTGATACAAAGACACAGGGATTCTATTTCAAGGAATATATCGTTGATGGATATGGAATTATCAGCCAAGGAAATTTTACAGTATCTATGACTGGAATATCAACAACTGATGATAGCAATACGGAGGTATTTACTTCCGAATCAGTTTCGATGAGTTTCCAGAATATTGTGCTGGAAAATTCATCAGACACACCGGAACCGATTACACTTAATAATCTTGAGACAAAAGCTGAAGTGACTATTTCTACTTCACAGAACGGAAAAGTAACTGTCAATGGAATGGAGAAAGTTACAGTCACTCAGTCTATTACAGCACAGACAACAATCTCTGTAGGTAAAGAAACTGTTGACCCTTCCGATATTGCAGAATCCAACACAAGCAATGAACATTCAAGTGGCCTTGGCTCAGAAGCATATCCGTACATAATAAGTTCAGCGACAGAGTTCAAGACTCTGGGATCAGAAACACCGGCATACTACAGATTGGCAAATGACATTACTCTTCCATCAGATATTTACATTACAGATTTTTATGGTGTTCTTGATGGAAATGGAAAGACAATCACCTACAGTGGAAATGAATATAACACATCTCTTTTCTGGGCACTCAGGGATGGAGCAGTCATCAGGAATCTTACAATTGATCTTGGAGAAGGAACACCGGGTAAACAGATTGCAACCACAACAGAAGGAGATGTTCTTATCGAGAATATAACTGTTGAAGGTACTATAATAGTCCAGGATAACAACGGCGGAAGCGGATATATCTGCTATGTAGGATATGGTGATGATATCAGCTATGCAAATAGAGCATCTGCAAATGTTGTTATCAAGAATTGCACAAACAGGCTCAACATCTATCCGAAGGATTACACTCAGTGGGGAATCGCACCATTCGTAAGCGGATTTGGAATGCCAACTGTAGAAGATAATAGCAGTCTCACTCTCGATAACTGTGTAAATGAAGGAGTTATTGTGGGCGGCAAAGTTGGCTGGGTTTTTGGAAATCAGTCCGGCGTTGAGAAATTAAAATCTATAACTATAACCAACTGCAGAAATGCAAATAGAGGATCTGTTACAGGTTACATTGATGCTGGCAATATCTCATGGAATGGAAAAGATTCTAGCCAGAACATCACAAAAGATACGTCGTTTATCAATATGGTTATCGATAAATCCGTTGATTCAAAAGCCACTCTCAATACTGAAACAATGGAAGTAACAATTGCACCTGTGCCTGATAAGGTTATCACAAGGGCTGAAATAATTGGAAGCTACCAAGTTACAGGTTATTCAAACGACGCACTCACAGTAACACCTGCTCATATGACACAGAACTATGTTCTTGCAACTATAGACGATCTTAATGGGACAAACAGCACAGTGAAACTCAGAGCTTACAATGCTGTTGATAGCAAAGCTACTGGCGTTACATCAGGAGCTGAATCGGGAGAAATTATCGAAATTGATGGTGAATCATGTATATTCATTGGAGAAGACCTTCTTGACGGTCTTGAATCCGTTATCCATAGCTGTGTTGACACAACAACACACAAACATATTCCATCAAATGTATGGGTAGCAGGATACAATGGAGATGAAATTGTGTACGTAATACCTGTTACAGTATAAAACAACCTTAAGACAAGCAAGGCAGGAGCAAAACCTGCCTTGCTTACATACAAACCCAAAAAGCGAACACTACAGCAGAAACTGAAGAAAGAATAAGTTAGCTTTTCAAAACTCAACTTACCCTGTTGATAATCATAAGAAACGAAAAAGATTTCAAAATGGAAACATTTACGCCACAATTTTTTTGCAAAGCATCTCTTCTGGATGAATAATTTTAGAACGGTAACTACAAGCAGAGAAAATGCAGGAAACTCTAAGATTCGTCATAAAATTCATAGAGAATCTCAAACCTACCCTACCCTTTTTTGTTTTAAGTAGTTTTTCCATATGTTACAATTTCCCTGCAGTCATAAAGATTGCAAAGGAAAAAGAATGTCCGTTAAGAGAGAGAGAGAGAGAGAGAGAAAGAAAGAAAGAAAGAAATTAAGCGTCTTCTTTGGGGTTTAATTCTTGCTGCAATTGTATTACTTTCATCGTGCTATCAATGGGTACCAATATTTATCCCTGGCCTAGGTGAATCGGACCCGAATTCAAGTACAGTTTCAAATCCATACCAGCCTATAAATGAAAGCAATCTTCATGACCTGCTGAATATGGATACAGACAAGCCCTTGTATATTGATATTCCTGTAAACAATACAATTGGTGTAAGTGAAGCAAATACTATTTCCATTCCTTCAGGCAAGCAGGTTTTCATGACAGTTGATGGAAATCTTGGAATAAATACAACTGTTTCAGGTAGTTCATCAAACAGAGCGGTCAATGCTGATGACTATGCATTAATTAAGCAAGATGGAAAGTACATACCATCAAGCACTTCCGTTCTTATTACGGTTGAATCTGGGGCTTCATTAACACTTTCTGGAAATGGCCGTATTGGAGGTACTATCTATGATAATCCAAGCAGGACCCTTGTATACGTAGAAGAAGGTGGATCATTGACTATCAACGGAGATCTTACATTCATAGCATTTCCATATTATGTAGATAATCCAGAGAAAGATCACACTGCAATATATTCCGATGGAACTCTTACCATAAACGGTGGTAATTTCTTCAGTACATATAGAACAGTATTCTGCACAGGTGATAT
>CALXXO010000027.1 GCA_944392705.1 uncultured Spirochaetaceae bacterium | reverse complement strand
AGAAAGCGTGTTTTCCAGAATGCTTTCCAAGGACATAGCTTGTCTTGACGACTCCAACGCTTTCAGGAGTCATGATTTCGTATGTCTTGGAATTGGCCATCATACCATGCTGATGGATTCCCGATTCATGGGCAAAAGCATTGTCTCCGACAATTGCCTTCGATGGGAATATCCTGACACCGGTGATTGATGAAAGAAGGCGTGCTGAGCGGCAGAGCTCCTCGGTATTGATACCGGTCTCTGCGTTATAGATATCAGGGCGCGTCTTCATAGCCATTACAACTTCTTCGAGCGCAGTGTTTCCAGCCCTCTCTCCTATTCCGCAGAGAGTGCATTCAATCTGCCTTGCCCCAGCTCTTACACCTGCAAGGCTGTTTGCAGTAGCCTGTCCCAGATCATCATGGCAATGCATTGAAATTATTGCCTTATCGATATTCGGAACGCGATTGAGCACTGTGCTGACCATCTCCGTGATATCGCCAGGGGATGCATACCCCACAGTGTCGGGGAGATTGATTGTAGTTGCACCTTCATTAATTGCAGCTTCGACTACACGGCACATATAATCCAGATCCGTTCGTGTAGCATCCTCGAGGGAGAATTCGATATCAGGGCAAAGGGACCTGGCGTATCTGACTTCTTTCTTTATACGCTCCAGCGCTTCTTCCCTGGACATCCTGAGCTTGTACTGAAGGTGCAGATCGGATGTTGCAAGGAACACATGGATACGGGGCCTGTTCGCCCTTTTTACGGCATTCCATGCAGCATCTATATCCTTCTCGAGAGCGCGGGCAAGGGATGCGACCGTAACATTGTCTACAGCCTTCGCGATTGCTTCAACGCTCTCGAAGTCACCAGGGGATGAAATGGCAAAGCCGGCTTCTATGATATCCACGCCTAGCGTCTCAAGCTGCTTTGCCACCCTGATTTTCTCCTCCAGGTTCATGCTATAACCAGGAGCCTGCTCTCCGTCTCGGAGCGTGGTATCAAATATGTAGATCCTCTCTGCCATCTTCCCCTCCTTGAATCCTTATTTCTTGAGCCAGCTCATCAGAGATCTGAGCTTTGCGCCTGTCTTCTCCAGAAGAGACTCCTTCTCCATTCTCTTAACTGCATTGAAGTACGGACGTCCAACCTGATTCTCCAGAAGCCAGTTGCGCGCAAATGTGCCATCCTGGATATCGGAGAGAATTCCCTTCATAGCCTTCTTTGTCTCGTCTGTTACGACCTTTGGTCCTGAGACATAGTCTCCATACTCTGCTGTATCGGAGCATGAATAGCGCATGAATGTGAGACCACCCTGGTTGATGAGGTCAACAATTAGCTTCATTTCATGGCAGCATTCGAAATAAGCCATCTCCGGCTGATAACCAGCTTCGACGAGAGTATCGAATCCAGCCTTAATCAGATGTGATACACCACCGCAGAGAACAGCCTGCTCTCCGAAGAGGTCTGTTTCAGTCTCTTCCTTGAAGGATGTTACGAAAATTCCTGCCCTGCCTGCTCCGATAGCTGCTGCATATGCAAGTGCAACCTGCTCGCTATCACCTGATGGGTCCTGGTTCACAGCGATAAGAGAAGGAACACCCTTTCCTTCCTGGTACTGGCTGCGGACTGTGTGGCCCGGTCCCTTAGGAGCAATCATTATGACATTCACGTCCTCTGGTGGAACAATCTGTCCGAAGTGGATATTGAAACCATGGGCGAATGCGAGATACATACCCTTTCTGAGGTATGGTTCAATTGAAGTATGATAGAGCTTTGCCTGCTGCTCATCGTTTACGAGAATCATTACGATATCGCAGCACTTTACAGCATCTTCTGTAGTCATGACCTTGAGTCCAGCTTCCTCTGCCTTGGCCCAGCTCTTGGAACCATTGTAAAGTCCAACAACTACATCCACACCACTCTCGTGGAGATTAAGTGCGTGTGCGTGGCCCTGGCTACCGTAACCGATGACAGCAACCTTCTTGCCTTTCAGGAGTGAGAGATCAGCATCCTTCTCATAATACATCTTGCTCATATTACACCTTCCTTATCTTCAACCTTCTTCCCCGAAGGTAGTTTCCGAAATTGGTCTTGCACCGCGCTCAAGCGCAGTTATTCCTGTTCTGACAAGCTCGACAATACCATAAGGCCTTGTCAGCTCCAGGAAAGATTCAAGCTTATCGAGAGATCCCGTAAGCTGCATCGTGACTGTCGTCGGCGTCACATCGAGAATCTTGGCCTTGAAAATCTCGCCGATCTCAACAATAGACCCGCGTGATGAATCATCAGCTTTGATTTTAACGAGCACCAGCTCCCTCTGAAGCGAACCGTGCCTTGTCATCTCATAGACTTTTATTACATCAACAAGTTTCTCGACCTGCCTGATTATCTGCTCAACAATCTGCCTGTCGCCTGTCACCACGATTGTGATACGGCTTCTGGACGGATCCTCAGTCTCCCCTACTGAGAGTGAGTCGATATTATACCCACGCCTTGAGAACAGAGCGACAACCCTCATAAGTACACTTGGTCTGTTGTAGCAAAGAATGGCAAGCGTGTAGCTGTCCTTATTCCCATACACCATCTCAGAACCTCCAAAAATAAAAAATGCCCGGGATTTCTAACACCACGGGCCTACATCAAAAAATGCTAAAACCGTGGTTCAGCATATAATGACGAGTACAGATAGAAGGAGAGCTGATGAAAAGAACGATATGTTTTTATTCATTTTCTGTCTCCTCCTTTGATACGATTAACTCTCTTATACGGCAACAGAGAGGGGAATGTCAACAAAGGCTGTGTAAAAATTGCAAGAATATCCATAATTATGCATATCGCCTACTTTTTTCTTATAAGGGCAAGAATCACAAAACCCCCGAGGAGAAAGAAGACAATAGCTTCCATCAGATGAACCTTGAGAAGAACTCTTCCGCCCTCTCGTCCCGGTCGTGACCGCTGTAACGCAGCGTGTTTATCCCCAGAGAAGCTGCTGTCGCGATATTCTCCTCGAGATCATCGATGAAGGATGTATCGGAATAATCATAGCCTTCTTTTTCGCAGATAATCCTCCAGAATGCAGTCTCTGGCTTTGACATATGCATCAAATGAGATGCATAGAGGGCATCGAAATGCTCGAGCGGTTTCTCCGGATAGACCTTAATATGATTCCAGTGAGGTTTGAATGTATTGGAACCTATAACGCATCTATGTCCCTTTGCTCTGAGGGAATCGACAATACCCAGCATCTTCATATTCACTTTGGGGTGGAAGAATTTCACGAAGATATCCTCTTCGACTTTACACTGATACTTATCCTCAAGGTGATGGTAATAATCTTCTGCTGACATATAACCATCCATCAAAGCTCTGTCATAGTATCCATAATCCTTCCTGAGATCATGGTAATCGGTACCGACATACTCTGCCATATCCTTGAGCGTCCTTACACCGAGAAGGATAACCTCACCCATATCGAAAATAAAAAGACTCATAGTTGGAGTATACCACAAAGAATAGCAGAAATTTTATGCATTAAAGTGCATGAAAATACAAGTTTCATGTATTCAAACTCTCATACAGAATATGTATACTGCCACTATAGCGGAGGAATTATGAAAAAACTATCTACTGTAATTCTCGTATCCATACTCTCCATTGCTGCAGTCTTCGCATCCGGCGCGGCAGAGTCAGGAGAGGACACATCGCTTCAGGATGTACAGGAAAAAGGAACATTCATCCTTGGTCTGGATGACTCATTCCCGCCAATGGGCTTCCGCTCCGAAAGCGGAGAGATTGTCGGCTTCGATATCGATACAGCCAGGGAAGTTGCAAAGCGTCTTGGAGTCGAGCTCGTCGCACAGCCAATCGACTGGAACTCAAAGGAACAGGAACTGGCCACAGGGAATATCGACTGCATCTGGAACGGCTTTACTGTCACACCTGAAAGAGAAGAAGTAATGATTTTCTCCGAACCGTATCTGAGAAACGCACAGGTCGTAGTAGTAAGATCGGACAGTCCGTATCAGACACTCAGCGACCTTGAAGGAACTGCAATAGGCGTACAGGCCGGGTCCTCCGCCCAGGAAGCGATAGATGATACAGAAGGTTTCAAGGATTCACTTGATGAAGTTATAGAATTCAAGGATAACCTCACAGCTCTTATGGACCTTGAAATCGGAGGACTTGAAGGTGTTGTCATGGATCTTGTTGTCGCAAATTATAGCATCCAGACATCCGGCCGCGACTTCAGGGTTCTTGACGAAACGCTCACCGAAGAGGAGTATGCTATCGGATTCAGAAAGAACGACGTAGCACTCCGCGATGCAGTCAACAGCGAGCTTGAAGCAATGGCAGCCGATGGCACGCTGGCAGCAATCTCGGAGAACTGGTTCGGATCCGATATCACAGTTGTCGGAAAATAAAGGATTGTTATGCAGGGTTTGATAATTCAGATGCTCGAGGGTACGGTAACGTCCCTGAAGATTTTCTTCCTTACCCTGCTTTTCTCGCTGCCACTGGGATTCGTGGTAGCAAAAGGCAGGATGACAAGGATTGCTCCAGTAAGATGGATAGTGGATCTATATATCCAGATAATGCGCGGCACTCCCCTCATCCTGCAGCTAATATTCGTATACTTTGCCCCCTTCTATATCTTCGGAGCGTCATACGACAGATTCACGGCCTGTATCGTTGCATTTGTAATAAACTACAGCGCATATTTCTCAGAAATCTACAGATCCGGACTGCAGTCAATCGATAAAGGACAGTATGAAGCTTCAAAGGTGCTTGGGTTTTCGAAGGCATACACATTCTTCCACATCATACTTCCACAGGTGATAAAAAGAATTCTCCCAGCGCTTGGCAATGAGGTAATTACCCTTGTAAAGGATACAGCACTTGCACAGACAATAGGTGTAGCGGAACTCTTCAGAGTAGCGCAGACTGCTTCTTCAAGGGAATTCTCAACAGTGCCAATCTTCATTGCGGGAATCTTCTACTTCGTAATGAACTATATAGTTTCCAGGCTCTTCGTCATCGGAGAGAGAAAACTTGACTATTACAGGTGAAACCGATGGAACATATGATCAAACTCACAGGTCTGAGAAAGTCGTTCGGAGGAACAGAGATACTCAAGGATATATCCTTCACCCTCGACAGAGGTAATGTCCTCTCGATAATAGGCCCATCCGGATCGGGGAAATCAACAACGCTCAGGATAATAACACAGCTAGAGAGAGCCGATGATGGAACTCTCGAAATCGCAGGGAGCACACTTTTCTCCTCTGTAGATGGAAAGGCTGTATATGCAAAGCCCGATGAAGAGAGGAAAATAGGTTTAAAAACAGGACTTGTATTCCAGTCATTCAACCTTTTCCCCCATTTTTCCGTCCTCCGCAACATCACTGAAGCACAGCGGGCAGTTCTTCACAGGACGAAGGAGGAAGCTGAGGAAAAGGCAATCTCACTGCTGAGGAAAATGGGCATAGAGGACAAGGCAAAGCAGTATCCATACCAGCTTTCAGGCGGACAGCAGCAGCGTGTTTCGATTGCAAGGGCCCTTGCGCTCGACCCTGAAGTCCTCTTCTTCGATGAACCGACATCGGCCCTCGACCCCGAACTCACAAGGGAAATACTCAAAGTCATAAGGGAACTTGCCGAAGAAAAGATGACAATGGCAGTCGTAACACATGAGATGCACTTTGCAAGAGCCATATCAGACTGGGCTATATTCATGGACAAAGGCGTCATTGTGGAAGAAGGCGCCCCCGACGAGCTCTTCGGAAACCCCAAGGAGGAGAGAACCAGGAAGTTCATCGCCTCCTTCGAGGACTAAATTACACGGCCTGCCCTAGGATAGCTCCACCGGCCATTCATCAGCGATGGCTGGCCTGCTATCATGATAGCTTCGAAACCATCATTATCCTCCCCTGACGGAGCCAATCTTTCAGGAGAGAACATCACAAGATCTGCAAAACAGCCTTCTTTTATATATCCTCTGTCCTTCAGTCCAAGCTTGTCCGCATTCTCTCCTGTCATCTTCCTGATAGCTTCAGGGAGTGTCATGATGTGCTCCGAGACAACATACCGGGAAAGATACTCGACGCTTGAATGATACGATCGGGGATGCGGTATTGGAGAAGAATAAAGCGAATCCGTTCCGAAAGACACCAACGGATGCTTCATTATAATGCGAAGGCTCTCATCGGACTGCGTCACATCGCTCATTACAGCAAGCCCTGTCTCCTCAGAAAGGAGATCGAAGAGCGCATCCAGCGGATCCTTTTTCCTGTCCTTGCCGATATCCGAAAGAGAAAGCCCGTTGTATCCAGGATGGTCCTCCAGATATATTATCCTGATATCATCAGGCCCAACCATTTCATAGACACTATCCCATCCGGAAGGGTGAAGAATCTCCTCCTTCAGATCCGCGCGTTCGTTATCAAGGGAAAGGGCAAGTCTCTGCTCAAACCTGGAAAGGCCGAGAATATGAGGAGGAAGCAATGAGTAAAGGCTTGTAGATCCAAAGGCATATGGATACTGGTCAGCTTTCACATCTATCCCCTTTGCCCTGGCATTCTCAAGCATCTGAAGCATTTCAGGCACTTTTCCTTGGTTTGCCTTGCCTATTGCCTTCAGATGAGAAATTTCCAGCCTTACTCCCGAGAGTTCCGCAAGTCTCAGCACTTCTTCCAGAGAAGCAATCACATCATTGCCTTCACAGCGATGGTGAACAGCAAAGAGCTTGTCATGTTTCCTGACAACAGCAAGGAGGGCAAGAAGTTCTTTCTCCGAAGCGAAGAGACATGGTGCATAATACAGCCCTGAAGAGAATCCCTTTGCCCCTGAAGAAAGAAGATCATCGAGAATAGCGCACATGGTCGCTATCTCCTTGTCATTCGCTTCTCTTCCGGCATCTGCCCCCATAGCGGCATATCTTAGCGCTGTGTGAGATGCCAGGAATGTCTCATTTATCCCTATGCCACCATCCGCAAGCACGCGCTTATAATCATCAAAGCTCTTCCAGAACCAGTTATCATATGTGCCAAGAACATCCTCAACAGCGAGGTGCAAAGCATCCCCGCTGTTCGGAAAAACCCCTATTCCGCAGTTTCCAGATACATCAGTTAGTATTCCCTGGTGCACCCTGGCTTTCATATCCCTGTCGCGGAGGACATGGAGATCGGTATGCGTATGCATATCGATGAAACCGGGAGCCAGCACATAGCTGGATGCATCCACGACATTCTTTGCCCTTGTGATTCCTTCTTTTCCGATAAATGCTATCCGGTCTCCGAACACAGCGACATTTGCCCTATATGGCTCCTTGCCGCTGCCATCGACAATCAATGCATTACGGAACATATGGTCATACATTCTGCAGCACCTTATAGGAATCATGGATCTTACGCTCTATGAAATGAGTGAAATCACCATAATTTCCTCGTTTTACAGCAAGAGAGAAAGCTGCTTTAGCTTCATCCTCAGAACTTTTATCCAGAACAGGCGGCAGTATACCGTTCCTGAGCAATTCTCCCGAAAGCATGAGATAAGCATACAGCGAGGAATACTCCTCATAAGGCTTTATACGCAATATGGCAGAATAGAGAAGGACGGCGGAAGTTATTCCCTGATAATTCCGCCAGGAGCTTTCATACTGGATGAACATAGTCTCCATCTCTTCTCCGACAGCCGCATTCTCCCCTGGTCTGGATGGATAGATTGCATAACCCTTTCGATAAATCCCGGATGAAAGATCATCAATTCCCTGGAGAAGTCTCATATACATCTCCCTTGAATCCTTCTCACACCATTTTTCCCTGTTCCTCGCAAGTGCAAACATCACAGAACGGGCGTTGATGATAATCAAATGAGTCTCAAGCGGAACATAAGGAACGACACGGCCTGATAAAATTGCTCTAACATCCTTGTCATCAACGATGATTCCATCGGATGCAAGCAGCGTTTCGATACTCTCTCTCATGATATTCCTGAAGCCCGAACTCTCCAAAAGCTCAGGTGTCAGCGGAGTCTTTTCCATCATGCGTGTAATTGCATCCACATCGACAGTTCCAGGACGAATATCCAATGTCTTGAACTTACGGAGTACCCTTCCATCCCTTGGTTTAGGGGTATCAGCAGGAATGGTCCACGACCATCCGAGTTTTATCGCACCATCAATCCTGCCCTCGGAACAGAGCAACCTGATTCTTCTATCTGTTATGCCCCATTTTGCAGCGGCTTCCTTAACATCTATATATTTCATGCAGATATTTTACTCCGAAATCGGAGGTAAATCAATATTTATTGCAACTATGTAAAACTCCCCACACTGGAGATATTATCAATCGCAAACCTGCTATTCGCAAGAGTGATTATCACTTCATAATATTATCGCTGTTTTTCTTCTGCGTCTTCACCTCCCCGCAAAATCCTTCATCCAGGCAGGCAAAACCTCTCGCTTGATGAATTGACAACATTCATGCATAATCTTTTGGGAGAATAAAATGGACAAATATGATGCTGTCATAGTAGGAACTGGCCCTGCAGGTATGGGTGCTGCATTCTCGATTCTCGAAAAAAGACCCAATACATCTATTCTCATGATAGATAAAGCCCCTGTATCTACAGGAGGTATGAGAAATGACTGTAAGATGAATTTCACCTATCCAATCGGCTTCCCATATGAATACTGGAATGAGGATATGGCGAACCACTATCTTGAACAGGTAAAGGAATTCCTCAAACCAGATATACTTCCCAAATCGAATATCGGGGTTTATCAGACAAGAGCGGAAAAGCTTGGCTGCTCTCTTCTCGAGATACAGCAGACACACCTCGGAACAGATGGTGGGCTCAGGCTTATACAGCAGCTGATGAAGAGACTCACGGATCTCGGTGTCGATATTTCCCTGAAGGAAGAGATGCTCAGCATCAATAATGAGCAGAAATTCATCACTACTGATATGAGGGAAATCGGATACAAGACAATACTGATTGCTCCTGGCCGTCATGGATTCCATTTCCTTCAGAGCGTAATGCACCAGCTTGGCGTGAATTATATGGACAACATTCTCGATGTTGGAATCAGAGTTGAGACAAGAATAGAGCGTTATCCTATAGTGAAGGATTACTATGATCCTAAGTTCTATTTCCCTGAGAAAGTTAGGACATTCTGTACGAACAGCGGCAATGCTCATGTCGTGAAAGAGAAATACATAACCGAAAGGGGCGATGTATGGTATTCGGTAAATGGACACGCATACGCCCAGGACGCTGCCAAAAACAACGGTCTTGTAAATTTCGCGATACTGAAAACAGTCAGATTCACAGAGCCACTCGCTTCCGGACAGGAGTTCGCTGAGCACCTTGGCGTCATGGCTGCTTTAATGGGCGGCGGAAGACCTTTGATGCAGAGAGTTGGTGATTTCAGGATGGGCAAGAGATCGAAAGCTGCTACATTCAACGGTGATCTCTATGATTTCGAGCCATCACTCAGAGATTGCTGCCCCTCTGATATCTCCCTTGCAATGCCATCGAAGATACTCAGATACATATGGTCGGGCATGAAGAAACTGGATACCATAATTCCAGGAATACTCCACCCTTCAACAATCATGTACTACCCTGAAATCAAGCTTTATGCAAATAAGCCTGAATACAAGGACAGCCATTTCCAGGTAGCTCCGGATGTATTCTTCGCAGGAGATGGGGCTGGTACAAGCAGAGGTATCACAGGGGCATGGGCTTCTGGAATAAGAGCTTCAGAAGGGATGATCGAGGCTTTGCAATAGGAGCCAGATAAGTGTAGAATACCCTCATCCCCAGATGGTGGAATGGTAGACACAAGGGACTTAAAATCCTTTGGCTTCAAGGCCGTGCGAGTTCGAGTCTCGCTCTGGGGATGATTTATCTTCCCGAAGATATTACCAAGCCAAATAAGGGAGAGTTTCCCAACAGAGCCAGAGGTGGACCTCTGGCAATTTTTATAATGCATAGTATTGTCTCTGGTTTTTCATAATCATGCTGACGATATGTGAATATAAAAGAAATAGTAGATTCCCGCACAGTTTAACAAAATGATTTCAGACTTATGCTTATATTTGCTAAAACAACCCAGAATCAGGTGGTATGAATACAGACAGCTATCCATGAAGAACATATCTGAAATCTCATCTACGCATTAGTCATCAAAATGTTACTCATAGTCCGTTGTCTGATAATCATCAGACCAATTACGATAATATTGTTATGGATATATTAAAAGCTTTTGGACAGCAAATAAGAGAATTCAGAAAGAATACCGGAATGAGCCAGGAAGATTTTGCGACTTCGATATCAATGGATAGGACATATTATGGCTCCGTTGAAAATGGAAAGCGGAATATCTCTCTTGAAAATATAAAGAAGATTGCAGATGGCTTTGATGTTCCCATTTCAGAATTATTCAAAGGATTATAGTAAGCAATGCTGAATCGAAACATACAAATTGTCGAAGAAAAGGCCATAGAGCATAAGAAAGCTTCAGAATCTTATATCCATGTTATTTTCCATTATCCGTCAAAAGATTGGGATGGATTCATCCCTGTAGAATATCGCAGAACTGGGATTTCAGTAAATGTAGAAAAGAAAGAGGAATTAGAAGAATATCTGAATAATCTCTATCTGAAAATGAATCCAGAGAATTATGAAAAATGGAAAAGCGAACAACTCGAATGGTGGCGAAACGAAAAAAGTTCGGCAGCCGTAACAAGAGCATTCTTTGATGCACTTCTCGATGGGAAATGGAAATGCAGTCAATGTCAATTACCAAGCAATCGCAACTATGCAAGAAGAATACAGGATATAAAAGAATTCGGTTATACAATTGCAACTGATACAAAAAGATACTGTTCTCATTGCAATAAAAATACTACACATTTAATCCTGCTCCCAATACCAAGAGGAGGACGTGAAGGAAACGGGTATGAAACTTGGTCTCCTGAATTGAGGAAACGAATTTTATCCGTATTGAAGAATTTCGATGTATACGAATACCGATACGACAAAAATTGCCTTCCCGATCATAAATTCCCAGAAATAAGGTGGGATGAGAAAACAAAAGAAGAGAATTCTAATTCAATGTCCGATGAAGAAATAAGAGCAAAATTTCAGCTGCTTACGAATCAGAGGAATCAACAGAAAAGAGAGGTTTGCAGAACCTGTTTTCAAACCAAAGTACGAGGGGAAATATTCGGTATCCCGTTCTTCTACCAAGGGAAAAAAGAATGGGATAAAGATATTCCGGAAACAGGAAAGGAAGCAGAAAAAGGCTGTATTGGCTGTCCATGGTATGATATCGATGCCTGGCGTAAAGCTCTAATAAACAAACTAGAGAATCATTGCTGAACAAAGATTGAACAAAGGCAAAATTGTGACTTATAATCATCAAACGGAGATTGATAAATGATCAAAACGGTGGGAAGCATATGTTCTGGAATTGAAGCAGCATCTGTAGCTTGGAATAAGTATGCGGTGAACTTTGTATGGTTCTCGGAAATTGCAGATTTTCCATCAAGGGTTTTGGAATATCATTATCCGGATATTCCCAATATAGGAGATATGAACAATCTTCCATATCTGATAGCAGAAAGGAGAATAGAAGCCCCAGATTTACTATGTGGAGGAACTCCATGCCAGGCTTTCTCTTTTGCCGGCTGGAAAAATGGCTTGTCCGATGCGCGCGGTAATCTGACCCTGAAATTTGTCGATATTGTAGAAGCCAACGATAAAGTGAGAGAGAAGCAAGGACTATCGCCTTCGATAATTTTCTGGGAAAATGTTGAAGGAGTGTTATCAGATAAAACCAATGCTTTCGGATGTTTTATCTCTTCATTAGCCGGATTGCAGGAAGCATTAAGCTTAAAAGGAAACAAATGGCCAGCTGCAGGGTTGCTACGCGGTCCCAAAAGAAATGTATGCTGGAGGGTTCTGGATTCCAAATTCTTCGGTTTGCCACAACAGCGAAGGCGTTTGTATCTCCTTGCTGGAGGTAAGGACTTTTCTCCAGAATCAGTTCTTTTTGAATCAATCAGCAATGAAGAACTAAAGTCATATCCCGAATTTCCTCTTTCATTCCATAAAGGAAACAGTGACTTTGAAGTTTTTCGGGCCTATACAGATTGCCTGTATTCGGCCTATGGAACCAAATGGAATGGAAATGCGGCCGCATACAATGGTTCGCTTTTTATTGTCCAGAATGGAAGAATAAGAAGATTTTCCACCATCGAATGTGAACGTCTAATGGGGTTCCCTGATTATTACACCAATATCCCCAAAGCTAAAAAAACCAACAGATACCAAGCATTGGGTAATTCATGGGCGGTCCCTGTCGTAAGATGGGTTGGTGAAAGGCTTTTTACAGGAGACAATAATAAAATAGTTTTCAACGATGCAGACCTCGACATCGATTCCAGAACCATCACACAGAAAGAAGGATTTCAATTTTACAATTTCGGAAACAAGATTATCGAAAATGGTGATTCTTTCATAAATTGCACATATCAACCAGCGGATTGCAGCTTTGATTCACTGTACTCAATAGTTGATGAAGATGCACCAGAAGATATCTACATCTCACCTGTTGGGTGCTATGGAATCATTAGGCGTAAAAATGAAAGAAATCTGAGAATAAATCCGCATTTAGAGGATATACTTTATAAGATTTCTTCTACAATGGAACCGGAAGAAATTGAAAGGAAATCAAGAATACAGCATCGTGGAAAGCATAGTCTCAAGATATCCAATCAAAATAATGCATTCTCAGATGCCCAAGGCTGGTTGCTTTAGAAAACAAAGCCCTGAGAATTACCCAGGGCAAATTAAGTAAACACAGACTTCAGGAATTCATAATGAAGTTGAAAATACTCACATCTATTGATTCCAGCGGCCTTGAAGCACCAAACGAGAAAGAATCAATAGAACGGCTGCCTTCCATTACGTTAGGACCAAGACTGAGTTCGAATATATATGTGTATCCAAGATAGCTAACCTTTCCATCTTCTATTTCGATTCCACCATCAGTCGTTCTTGTCCATGTTCCTGCTACAAGAGGAACAGAAAGCCCTGTCTCGGAAAGATCTGAAAGATTCCCTGAATTCTGATCCGCAGGATATGAAACTTCACACATCATCATAGGAAGAGCAAGAAGAAGCGCAGAGCGAGACAATTCCTCGTTTGAATATGTATACCCGTTGTATGAAACAGTCCCACTTAATGTTGCACTTCCTTCTCCACCGAAGATTACTGACGATTCTCCGTCAATCGATGAGAACTCAAATTCCGGAGGAAGAGGAGCATTATCAGCGGACATAAGGAATTCATTGAATTCTACAGTTGCTGTCTGAGCATCACCTTCCCCATCTGCTTTTGCAACAATTGAACCTGTCCAAGAAACACTTATACCATCGAGATTGATGCTTCCAGAATTATTCGTAGCCCATGATACACTCGAAGCTCTCTCCTTCCTGAATTCCTTCAGGGAAAATATAAGTGTATCTACCAAATGCATTGTCATTGCCATCAAGAATATCTTTTTTAAGTTCTACACCAATATCTTCTGCCCCACTATATACAGGTGGTTCTGCATTTGAAATCATTGCATTGACAAGATTTGTAGCAAGCATCTGTGAAAGCATATCATATATCATCTGCTTGCTAGTCAGCTCTCCAGAAGGAATCTGAACAGGCTCCGAGGACACTACAAGATCAGATTCCTCGGGTGCTGTAAGCTCAACTTCAGCATTCCATTCACCGCCATCCTGTGAAATTGATCCTGTTGCTTCTGTTTCTGTAACAGAAATGTCGATTTCATAGCGTCTTCCACCTATATTGAGCGTAAGAGATGTTCCTTCTGGTACATACGATGTGTACCCGGTCACGACATAATTCGTATCGCCTGCCTTAACTTCAAATACATAGTAAAGCGTACCGTTGATTATCCCATTACCACCAACGTTGAAATCTGTGTAAACCGCAGCCGCATAGATTTCTGTAACATCGGCTCTTACAGAAGATCTCGTCATACTGATTGCAACAGGTTTTTCAGTGGAATACGAAATCTGGACTTTTCCCTCGTTTTCGGGACTTGGATTGAATGTCGCATCGAACAACCCAGGAATATTCGCATTCTCGATATCCTGCTCCATCTGAGCGCCGCTTCCACTTCCCTGATGCTGCTGATGCATCTGCCAATAGAGAAGCGAATAGTCATACTGAGTACAACCTGCAAATGATGCCACCATCATGATGACAAGCAAAGCAGCTAAAGACTTTTTCATATAACCCTCCGAACCCCTTTTGATAAAATACAAAAGGACACCTTATGGTACCCCCCAGTGTATAAATGCCAAGGTTCAGACTCGCTCTTACGCCAGGCCAAGCTTTCTTTTTGAATGAAAATAGTATGGCACCTCGAAAAGGAGCATCAGGGACCACCCGATTGCACAGGCATAGGCTATTCCGTGTATGCCATAGCGAGGAACTAGAATGAACGTAAAGATTACGCGGAATAAGGTCTGGATAAACGTTGATACAAGCGTCACTTTCATATCACCCATACCTCTGAAAAATCCCTGTATGCCATTCGTGAATGCAGGGAAAATATATAAAAAAGCCATCGTTGAAAGATATTCATGGCCTTCTGCCACAACGGTAAGAGAATCTTCCCCGCTCACGAAAAGAGACATTATCGGTTTGTTGAAAAGGAGCACAACAGAAGCTATAAAAACAAAATAAACAGCTTCGAGGAAGAGTCCACGCCTGAAGCCTTCCCTAACCCTCTTCATATTCCCAGCACCTCTGTTCTGCGCACTGAATGTTGTTATGGCATGGCTTATGGACTGTTCTGGAGTAAATGCAAAATCATCAACCCTTGTTACAGCATTATAAGCCGCAACCACAGCAACTCCCAATGTATTCACAGAGCTCTGAATCAGAAGCTTGCCAACAGGCTGACACGCCTGCTGAAGCGCCGTGACAGAACCATACTCAAGTGTAGTGCGTAGAAGAGAACGGTCTATTGAGAAACCATCAAGGCTTAAAACAGGAATCCTTCTCTTTATGTACCAGAAACAGAGAATCGCAGACACCGCTTCCGCTACAACCGTAGTAACGGCTGAACACGTTATCCCAAAGCCAAGAACTCCTATCAGGAAAAGATCCAGGACACAGTTCAGAACAGAGGAAGCCGCAAGGAATTTGAGCGGTGTAGCTGAATCGCCAACGCTCTTCATAGCCTGTGAAAGCGCGTTATAGAAACAGGTAAAAGGGAGACCCAAAAAGATTATCCTCAGGTAAATTGCTGTAAGGTTTTCCACCTCTTCCGGAACATTCAGGACACGAAGGAGAGGATGGGTAAAGGCAATTCCCAATGCTGCAGCTACAAGCGAGAATACGAGACCTGAACCAAGAAGCGTGGAAAGCTCCCTCCCGAGCATTCTGTAATCCTTTGCGCCAAAATACTGACTCATGATTACCCCAGCACCTATGGACAATCCGGAAATCCCTAGAATCAGGATATTCATAACAGGACCGGCCATTCCAGTTGCAGCAAGAGCTTCAGTTCCGATGAATCTTCCTGCGATTATCGAATCGACTGCATTATATGCAAGCTGGAAAAGACTCCCAAGGACAAGTGGGACTGCATACCCTACCAGCTGTCTAATTATGTTTCCTTTTGTCAGGTCCGTACTTGCCATAGCGAGCATTATATCATTGAATACAGGTATGATTGAAAGAATCTCCGTAATATACGGAAAAGATATCGAGAGCATGACAAAGGCTCTGCTTGATACAGACAATACAGCGTCGAGAATAGAGAGCAAGGACGCCGCCATAGTGATCAAGCCAAACCTTGTCACATTGTCAGATCCTTCGGAAGGTGCGACAACCCATATAGAAATCGTCGAGACTGTCATCGGGTATCTGAAAGAGCATGGCTTCAGCAATATAACAATCGCAGAGGGCTCTTGGGTAGGAGCTTCCACTGAAAAATGCTTTGAAAAACTAGGATACTACAGGCTGAGAGACCAGTACGGAGTAAGACTTGTAGATACAAAGAAAGACAAGTTCAGGAAAGTTGAACCAGAAGGGATAGCAATGGAGGTTTCGGAAACATTCCTCAATGCCGATTTCTTTGTAAATATCCCCGTACTGAAGGGACATTGCCAGACCCTTATGACACACGCGATGAAGAACCTCAAAGGCTGTATTTCAGACAAATCAAAGCGGGATTTTCACAAGCTCGGACTGGATAAACCAATCGCGGCACTCAGCACAATACTTCATCCAGATCTGGTAATCTCCGATGGAATATGCGGCGACCTCGATTTCGAAGAAGGTGGCAATCCAGTTGAAACAGACAGGATGATGGCAGCAAGGAATGGGGTAATCCTGGATATCTATTCGGCGTCACTAATGGGTTATGACATAGAAGAGATAGGTTATCTCAGGGAAGCCAGGAAAATGGGGCTCTTCGATTCTGCTGAATGGGAAATAAAGGAGCTCTCAAAACCCGTCACACATAGCAAAGTACCAAGCAGGGCTGTAAAAAGGCTTGAAACCTATACCGCAGCAGATGAAGCCTGCTCTGCCTGCTATGCTTCGCTTATAAGGGCTTTGAAGATCTTCATTGAAGAAGGTGGGAATCCCCCACGAACAAAGATTGCTATAGGACAGGGGTACAGAGGAAAGCATACACCGATAGGAGTAGGCTCATGCTGTAGCAAAGCCGATGTGAATGCACCAGGATGCCCAGCAAGGACCAATGAAATTCTTTCAATGCTCAGAGGACTCAGATGATAATACGAGATGCTGTCGCAGAAGACTCAGAATCACTTTCGGAAATATATAGATACTACGTCGAGGAAACTGCGATTTCCTTCGAACTGACGGCCCCTGATAAAGATGAGATGGAACGGAGGAGAAAGGAATATTCAGAATCATTTCCATTCCTCATAGCAGAGGATGGAGGTAAGATTCTAGGTTATGCCTATGCCCATCCATTCTCCCAGCGCGAAGCTTATAGCAAAAGCGTCGAAGTCACGATTTATCTCGACAGAATGTCGACAGGCAAAGGAATAGGAAAAGCTCTGTACGAAGCCCTTGAAGAAAAACTGAAAGTAAAAGGAATACGTAATCTCTACGCAATAGTCATGTATCCAGGCTACGGCAGCGTGGAATTCCACGAGCGCATGGGCTACAGACTTGTCGGCAAGCTCACAAACTGCGGAGAGAAATTCGACAAACTCTGGTCCGTTGTCTACATGGAGAAATTCCTATGATTATCGACAGCCATTTTCATGCTTTATCGATGAGACGCAAAGGCATTGAAAAACTACCAGATGACCTAATCGGCATCGATGTAGGAACAGATGCCGGCGACATTGCAGAGAGGACCAGAATCCTCCCCGACTCCAGAAATATCTTCGTATCAATAGGTTCAGGACCATGGGTTCTGGATCAGGACTCTTATACTTCCGTATCGGAGGAAAGGGATAAACTCCTCCGCAATTATACCCAAGCAGGGGCAGATGCCATAGGGGAATGCGGTTTTGATAATCACTGGGGTTACGGCACACCGGAGAAGCAGAAGGAGCTTTTCATGATGCAGGTGGAACTCGCTTCTGCCCTGAACCTCCCGATAATAATCCACACAAGGGATGCCGACACCGAAATCGAAGATGCACTTTCATCAACATCTTTCAACTGCAGAGGTATAATGCACTGCTTCTCATCCGACGAACGGATAATGAGAAAAGCCCTTGATAAAGGCCTCTACATATCATTTGCGGGGAATATCACATACAAGGGAAATGAAGCTATAAGGAGATGCGCGGCAGCCGTTCCGATTGACAGATTGCTTTACGAGACCGACTCTCCCTACCTTGCCCCGATTCCAATGAGAGGTAAACCATCCAGGCCAGAGTATACTGAATACACTTTGTCATTCATCGCAGCACTCAGGAACGATGACGCTGATTCAATCCGTGAAAGCGTAAAAGAGAATCTCTTCGCTCTTCTACAGCGAAACCAGAGCGTAAGAAAGCTCGGCAATACCATCCAGCAATGATTTAACAGTGCCGTTCCAGTCTATGGATACGGCATAATCTGCCTTGGTCGTCTCCAGTGCTGCAGCATCCCTCTCGTCGAGAACAATAGTCCATGGGATATCGGTTCTGATCAGTTCCATGGATGATGATGGAGTAAGAAGGAAAATGATATCGTTCCCTGTTTCTGAAATCTCAGACTTCACCGTACCGATATTCGCCCCTGTTATACGGCCGGTATAAGTAACAATCCCGATATCAGGATACAAAGTCTTCAGATAATCGGCGACAGACCTGCCATAGCTTGATGTCTCTTCATATACAAGAGTCGCATTCCCGAGTTCCATCGCACATTCCCACATGGCACCATTATCTATCGCCAGAACACCTTCAGGATTTTCTCCGCTCTCTGCTTCCCTGCCGAAAAGGTACGAAAGAATGTCCTGTGGTACAGCCGCATCGGGCGCAACTATCACAATATCTGCCTGCTCTGCATTATCCGTAACTCTATATCCAAGGCTCCCGGAAGGCTCTGAAAGCTCGTATCCAGAAGGAAGAAGACCAGAAGAAATGAATGCGACAGAAGGCCTTGCGAAATAGAACACAGTAAAAATCACTGCGAAAAGAATAATTATTGAGAATGCAACCAACAGAGCCTTCTTGAGCATGGTGAAAGCATATCTTTTCTTCCGGCAGAGAATCAACAGAAAGATGCTTGTTGACCGTATTCCATGCTATGGGATAGTCTTATCTAAAGATAAGGAGGCAGATCAATGATCAGCTATAAGGAAGTAGGACTTGTCAACTCCCGCGATATGTTCGCTAAGGCTATGAAGGGAAAGTATGC
>CALXXO010000026.1 GCA_944392705.1 uncultured Spirochaetaceae bacterium | reverse complement strand
TCGCTTCCAAGATCGATGCCGATCTTCTTGTTCTCCTTACTGATATCGATGGTCTTTATACAGGAAATCCACGCACTGATGATAACGCGGAGCTTATCCACACCATCCCCGAGATAACCCCCGAGATCATGTCATATGCAAAAGGTGCTGGCAGTGTCTTCGCAACAGGTGGAATGAAGACAAAGCTGCTCGCTGCGGCTATCGCGCAGAAGGGCGGGTGCGGCACAGTTATTGCTTCTGGATACGAAAAGGATATCCTTGTAAGGATACTCAGAGGAGAAGAACTTGGTTCCTATATCCTTCCCGAAGCACGGCTTTCTCAGCGGGAGAGGTGGATTCTGAATACAACTCCAAGGGGAAGCATCGTCGTCGATGATGGGGCAAAGAAAGCTCTCTATGCCCATAAGAGCCTTCTTCCCTCCGGCGTAAAAGGAATAGAAGGCGTCTTCGGAAAAGGCGAAGTTGCCGCTATAATAGATGCAGAAGGCAATGTTTTTGCCAAGGCTGTGCCGTATTTCGACAGTACTGAGATTGAAAAGCTACAGGGCCATAAAAGCTCGGAAATCGAGACTGTGCTGGGTAAAGGGAGGAAGGATGTGATCTTCAGGCCGGAAGATCTTGTCTTCACAGAAAGTGTCTAGTTACAGGGTAATGCATCAAAGACAGGATGTCGGTATAAGGATATCATCGCTGTATAGACAGCAGCAGCTTGCTGTCGGTCTTCTTGATCTGTCTACGAAAGAAGATTTCGTCGAGTCTATCAAATGGTATACAGCGAACATGAGCAATGCTCTCTATGTCATAACGCTGCAGTCCAGAATGGAAGAAGAGGACTGGGCGTCGCTCTATCCTGATGTTAATTTCATAGTCTTCAAGCTTCCAGCTACCACCGGTGAATACATCAACGCATTCGCAGATGAATGCTATGCGACATACTTCCTGGTTATGAGAACTGACTGCACATTGATTGCCTTCGAAGGTGAGAAGCTTATGAATGCGATGGGCGAGAAGAATCATCCTGCCTTGATTACCCCTATCATGATTTCATCATCCCTTGAGGTCCTTCCAACGCTCCGTGCACCTTACATAAATGGACGCCAGGTTGATCCCATGTCATTTACCCCCTCCCTCGACAGCGATGAGGAAGAGCTGAACCTTTACCCTGTTATGGAAATAGGGCTTTACGATAGAGCCTTGTTCCAGCGTTTGAGATCCTATGATACATTGATTTCCGGAGAGTTTTATCAGGCGATGGATTTCGGTGTCCGATGCTTCCTGTTAGGATACCGGATAATCACAACGAGAGCCCTTGCAATCCAGTTCCCTAAGCGGCTTTCGATTATCGAGGATCGTTCCCTCTGTGATGGTGCAGACAGGTTCTATACAAAGGCCATGTCAATCAGGCGCATAGCGGGCAAGAATGTAGTGGAGAAGTGGAAGCCTTATGTCGATAAGGAAGTTCTCAATGATGAAGTGAAGAAGAAACAGATGCTGCTTCAGAAGACAGATTTCTTCACGCTCATGAAGAACTGGAAGACGAAAGATGCTGCGGAAGCAGAGGAGAAATAAGAAACTGGATTTCTGTTTTCTCCTAGAATTAATCCCTGATTTCGGGCATTTCCAATATAACAAAAGCCGATGAGAAGCGTTTCCCATCGGCTTATATTCTTGTGTCTCAGCTGTTCTTCACTTCGCTTTCCTTGGTTCTTGTCTTTACAAGGAGCTCGGTCTTGAGGTTCTTGAGCTTTTCGGAAAGCGATACCTTGTAGATATGAGGATTGATCTGGCGCTTGTAGGATTTGTCGAATGCTGCAAGCTTCTCGGCAGAGCTTCTTTGGATTTCCGTCAGAGCAGGTGCTGGTGTTATCCTCTTGCCATTCTCCATCTTCTTCGTGAGCATCGGCGTGAAGGTTGAATATCTTCCTTTCTTCATCACAAAGAAATCTGCAGTAGAGAAGGGGTGGTAGAATGTAATATTCTTCCCGCTTTCAATTTCCTCATCTGCAAGGGTTATAAGGTCCGCAAGCGGGCTGTGGTTCTCATCGAAGAACCTGTAAACCTGCTTGATTCCTGGATTTGTAGTCTTCTCATAGCTATTAGAGACTTTCAGACAAGGAATCATTGTGCCATTCTCTTCCTTTGCTGAAAGCTTATAAACACCATTGAGCGAGGACTGGGTTCCACCTGTTACGAGGTGTGTTCCTATTCCCCAGCTATCGATAGGAGCGCCATCGGAGACAAGGCTCTTTATAATCTCCTCAGTAAGGTCATTCGATACACAGATTGTCGCATCTTCCAGTCCTGCGGCATCAAGCTTTGCCCTGATTTCCTTAGTCAGATATGACAGGTCTCCTGAGTCGATGCGAACACCGATCTTCTTTCCTTTTGCCTTCTGCTCCAAGCCGATTTTTATCGCAGCGTCAATTCCGGAGCCAAGAGTATCGTATGTATCAATCAAAAGGATTCCATTGTCCGGATAGATCTCTACGAATTTCCTGAATGCTTCCTCCTCTGAGGGATAGCTCATTATCCAGGAATGGGCCATTGTGCCAGAGACAGGTATTCCATATTTCTTACCAGCGAAAGTGTTGCTTGTTGATTTTGTTCCGCCGATGAATGAAGCTCTCGAAGCAGAGTGGGCTCCATTCTCTCCCTGCGCTCTTCGCAATCCGAATTCCATGATGTTTCCGTGTCCCTTTGTCGCAAGCGTCATCCTGGAAGCCTTTGTAGCGATTAGGGTCTCGAAATTGACCGTGTTCAAAAGGAGCGTCTCGACAAGCTGGGCATCCATTAAGTCGCTCTCGACTCTGATCAGCGGTTCTCCAGGAAAGGCTGGAGTTCCCTCATCGAATGCATAGACATCTCCATGGAAGCGATAGGTCTTCAGATACTCTAGAAAACCCTCGTCGAAAATTGAAAGGGATCTTAGATAATCTATATCGCTCTGGCTGAACGAAAGTCCTTCGAGCTTGTCTATGAGCTCTTCTATTCCAGTGAAGATGGTGTATCCTCCCTGGAATGGATTGTTGCGATAGAACATATCGAACACGGCTTTTGAATCATGGTGCTCCATGTAGTAGCCGTGCATCATCGTCAGTTCATAGAAATCGGTGATAAGAGCGCTGGTTTCAGTCATTATTTTGTAATCCTGTCAAATCCACAATATGGAACAAGAGCTGGTGGGATTGTCACGGAGCCATCTTCATTCTGGTAGTTCTCCAGAATTGCGACTATAGCACGTGAAAGCGCAACAGCTGTTCCGTTGAGCATATGTACGAATTTAGGCTTGCCATCGTCATCGCGGTAGCGGATGTTGAGCGATCTCGCCTGGTAATCCGTGCAGTTGGATGTAGATGTGACTTCACCATACTCTCCATCCTCTCCGCGTCCTGGCATCCATGCTTCGATATCGAACTTGCGGTATGCAGGTGCTCCAAGGTCTCCTGTTGCTGTATCGACGATTCTGTATGGAAGTCCAAGTCCCTGGAAGATTTCCTCTTCGATGGAAAGAATCTCCTGATGGAACTTGTCGCTCTCCTCTGGAAGACAGTAAATGAACATCTCGAGCTTGGAGAACTGGTGGACACGGTAAAGGCCCTTTGAGTACTGTCCAGCACCACCGGCTTCGCGGCGGAAGCAGTGTGAAAGGCCTGTCATCTTTATCGGGAGCTTGTCTTTGGGGATTATCTCACCGGAGTAGTAGCCGCCAAGTGTAATCTCTGCAGTTCCTACAAGACAGGTTCCAGTTCCTTCGATGGTGTATATATTGGATTCTGCTCCACGGGGATTGAATCCTATTCCATTGAGAATCTCTTCTTTCGCGATATCAGGAGTGATGAATGGTGTGAAACCATGCTTGAGAACGATATCCATCGCATAGCGCTCAAGTGCCATCTGCAGGATTACGCCTTTATTCTTGATGTAATAGAATTTCTGGCCGGCAACTTTTGCACCGTTGTCGAAATCGAGGATATCGAGATTCTCTCCGATTTCCACATGGTCCTTTGCCTTGAATGGGAATTTCGTAGGTTCACCATAGAACTTTACAGCAAGGCTGTCCTTGTCTTCTTTCCCGATAGGAGCATCTGGATGGGTATAGTTAGGGATGGTTCTGGCTTCCTCCATGAACTTCCTGTCGATTTCATTGTATTCTGCTTCGACCTTTGCAAGCTCATCCTTGATTGCCTTTCCTTCCTCAATCAGGGCCTTCCTTGTCTCAGGATCGAGCTTTCCTTTCATCTTCTGGGCATTCTCGTTTCTCTTTGCCCTGAGACTCTCTGTTTCCTGCATCAGAGTAGCTCTTCTGTCCTGATCGGCAAGAATCTGGTCGAAATCCACATTCATGAAGCGGTTCTCGATATTCTTCCTTATCTCATCGGTTCTTGTTCTCAGCTCTCTAAGATCAATCATCTTTATCTCTCTCCATAGCGCGCTTTTGTCTCCAGATCTATGCTCTTCTGGGCAGCGCGTTCAACTGCGTTCATAACTGCGGAAGCGAAACTTCCGTTCTGAAGGGCTTTCACTCCTTCGATAGTCGTTCCTGCGGCAGAGCATACCATCGTCTCCAGGGAGATTGCATTCTCTCCTGTAGCTTTCTGGAGCTCCGCTGCGCTTATCGCTGTATCCCTCACTATTGAAAGTGCTTCAGGGTAGGGGATGCCTTCCTTTACTCCTGCCATCGCCATCTGGTGCATCATCTCGAAGAAGAAAGCAATTCCAGATCCTGAGATGCCGATGAATGCAGGGAAGAGGCTCTCCGGCAGGAAATAGGCCGATCCGAAGGAGTTTGCGATGGACAAGGCAAGTTCCTTGTGCTCCATGCTCACTTCGCTCCCGGTGGCTATCGCTGTGACGGATTTCCCGGATTTTGCCCCGATATTAGGCATGAACCTGACAACGTGCTCCGTACCGATATGGTCTTCCAGCACTGAAAGCGGAACACCTGCCGCGATTGAAATCCAAAGATCCGTCTCAACTTCCTTAAGGCTTTCGTAGAGCGAAGGCAGTACCTGTGGCTTGACCGCAAGGATTATGGCTTTGCTTCCGCTTGCCTGCTCGATGGATTCCAGGATGCTTATACCCTTGCCATCAGCAAGGGCTTCTGCCTTTTCCTTGGCTTTATCATAGACAGAGACTTCCCATTCCGAGTCTGCAAGCGCGGCGGCTATTGCTCCTCCCATGTTTCCGCATCCGATGACAGAGATCCTCATATCTCCTCCCTATTTGCTTCCCATGAAGTTTCAAATGATGGGAAGTTAAGCTGTCGGTAGTATTCATATACAGCAATCGCAACGCTGTTCGACAGATTCAGACAGCGCATCGAATGCCGCATCGGTATCCTCAGCACCCTATCAGGGTATGCTCTGAGGAGTTCTTCATCAAGTCCTACGCTCTCTCTTCCGAAGATAAGATATGTATCTTCATCGGAGAACTGCACATCTGTATAGCTTTTCCTGCCTTTTTTCGAGAAGAACCATAGCTTGTCGCCGCTGTGCTGTTCCATGAAGGCTGCGATGGAATCATATACGGTTATATCCACCTCGCTCCAGTAATCCAGGCCGGCGTGCCTAACGCTTTTTTCCGAGATATCGAAGCCGAGGGGACGAACAAGATGCAGCCTTGCGCCAGTTACTGCCGCAGTGCGCGCTATATTCCCTGTATTCTGTGGTATCTCCGGATTGAATAGGCAGATATTCAGCATGATGATGAGAATAGCATCATCTTGGTTTTCTTTAAAGATGCGGCTCCCTGCTGAGCGTTCCTGCCTTCACGATTTTCGAACCCTTCTGTGAGAGCGAGAGTATTGTCTTCTCTAGCTTGCGTTCCTTCTCTTCCTTTTCGGAGAAGAAGTCCCTCTGTTCAACATCCTCTCCGCTGTAAAGCCCCGATAAAACAATTCCGAGCAGCCTTACCCCTTCGCCGTTGTAGCGGTCTCTCAGCAGTGTCTGGGAAAGCGAATAAACATCTGAGGAGGAGTAGATAGGACGCTTCGGTGTTATCTGGACGCTGGTAGTGGAAAAGTCACCATAACGGAGCTTTATGCCTACTGTGCGGGGTACCTTCTTCTCCTCCAGTGCCCTGAACATAACTTCCTGGGACATTTCGAGCAAGTACGAGTCGAGGGCGTCGTAGCCATAGACGTCTGGATAGAATGTCTCCTCTGTGGAAATCGACCTCGATTTGACCTCTCCCTGGTATATCCCCGGATCTATCCCCCTTGCGATCTTATAGAGGTATTCACCGCTGCTTTCGCCGAAGATCCTCCTCAGCTCGCTCTCCGGATACTTCCTGAGCACCTGTGTTGTTGTTATTCCGCGCTTTTCAAGGCTTTTAAGCGTTGAAGAACCTATGCCCCAGAGTTTCTTCAATCCCACGGAGTCGACGAAAAGCTCTTCCTTTCCTGCTGGTACGATTGTAAGCCCATCCGGTTTCCTGTAGTCGGATGCAAGCTTTGCTATGAATCTGGAAGCGGCAACACCTATTGAGACAGTAAGGCCTGTTTCCTGTTTTATCATTTCCTTCAGCTTCCTTGCGGCCTTTCCCGGAAGAGGGTAGATCCTCTCCATGCCAGTGAGGTCGAGGAAGGCTTCATCGACAGACACCTGCAGGAAGCCTGGCGCGAATAACCTGATTATGCTCATCACGTTCCTGCTGACTTCTGAGTATCTTTTCATCCTGCCCGGAACACAGATTGCATCCGGACACAGCTTCAGGGCTGTTGTCATGGGCATCGCACTGTGCACTCCGTATTTCCTCGCTTCATATGAGCAGGTTGATGCGACGTGCCGAGGCCCCGGTGTGCCTATGATAAGGGGCTTGCCCTTGTACTCGGGGTGGTCGAGTATCTCCACTGAAGCGAAGAATGCATCAAGATCAATGTGGAAGAATACCTCGCCCATACCTGGAGTATAGCACAACTCTTGCAATCTGTTATAATCAGGGGGATGAAGCGATTGGTGATGACAATACTTCTTTCCCTGTCCTTTGCATTGGCGCTTCCTGCGCTATCAGTGACAGATGAGAACCCGCTGGACAGCCCGCTTGGGTCTGTTTCCTATGCGGGAAGGTTTTCCGATGTTTTCTCCAATCCTGCGGCACTTGGAATGATGGAGACTGAACCGGGGCCTTTTGCTCTTTCGCTTTCATGGTCCGATGACCTTGCCGCTTCTCTTTTCTCTTCCGATGAAATGCCGCTCCTTCAGGACCAGAAATGGAACATACAGGCATCTTTCATCGCTAAATATGTTGCGCTCACAGCTTTCTTCGGCACCGAATTCGAACGCATTGACAGGGCAGAACCTGTGTATGACGTCCATTCATCGCTCCGGATTGAGGTTGATATGGCATATGCTATCCCTCATCTGTCGATAGGACTCCGCGTCTCTGGAGGAAACAAGATGATCAGGCAGAGCCAGATGATTGACTCTGTCGTAGATGTTTTCACCAATGCCTGGTTCTCTCCATTCGAGAGGGAGTCGGGTAGTGAGTCATTCGATGTGGGCGCTGGTGCAATAATCACATTCGGTCCGCTTTCCGGTGGCGTGTATGTAGGAGAACTCCTGACGCTCAGGAATGAGGAGCTCTATATAGGATGGGATGCGCTTGCAGAGTCGACAACGCTTTCGCTATCACTTGGGCTTGACCGCTTCACTGATACAGGGGATCTCAGATTCTTCCGTCCACGCTGCTCTTTGTCGATGACAGGCCTTGTCGATGATTCAACACGGACTGTGGAAGCTGAAGCAGAGATAACATTTCAGCTGCTTCCAGAGACGTCTTTCACCCTTGCTCTCTCTTACCTCGAGAAGAGCCATTCGATATTTGCTTTTAATTCAGATAACGGTTACGTGAATATCTTCCTCAGAGGAGAGGGAAGTGGTTTTTCGGGAACTATCGGCGTGACATTCAAGGCGACAGATTTCACTTCATTTGCCCCCTCCCTGGTGTTCTCCTATGTCAGCTGACAGGAAGCGAGAGAGTGAACACAGAGCCTTCTCCCAGCTGGCTTTCCGCTTTTATTGTTCCTTTGTGGATTATCGCGATATGGCGGACAATCGAAAGTCCGAGCCCTGTTCCTCCATCTTCCCGGCTTCTCGCCTTATCGACCCGGTAGAAGCGTTCGAAGATCCTTGGAATATCCTCCTCAGCTATTCCGAAACCATGGTCCTGGACTATGAATTCAAGCATCTCGCCCTTCCTTCTTGTCTTTACTGAGACCGATGATCTGGCAGGGGAGTATGAGATAGCATTAACAACAAGGTTGATCAGGGCCTGTACAACGAGAGACTCGCTGCAGAGAATGGTCGCATCCAGGCTTTCATATGTCACCTCGATTTCCTTGCTCTCCGCTTTGAACTGTGTATATGCCTTCACATCCTGAAGTATCTTCCTGTCCGTGGTCTGCTCCATTGTCGGGGCTATTTCAGACCTGTCGAGAGAGGTTAGCAGGAGGAGATCTGCTATTATCCTCTGCATATGCGTTGCATTCTTAAGTATTATCCTTGCAAAGCCTTTCTCTTCCTCTTCCGTGAGCGATTCCTCTGCCAGCGTTTCTGCAAATCCCGCGATTGCTGTCAGCGGTGTTTTCAGCTCATGCGAGACATTTGAGACAAAATCCTGCCTGACTATCTCCAGCCGTTCGAGCATCGTTATGTCGCTGAAAATAGCAACGGAGTATTTCTCATCCAGCGGGGTAATGCAGAATTCGTAATGCTTTTCCCTTCCTTTTCCCCTCAGAATGGCATTTTCCCCGATGGCATTATGGTAGCCCTGGATTCTGAATGTCTGCTTCTTCTTCTCCTTGAAGACGATATCTACGTGTTCCTCCAGCTCTGGGCCTGAGAAGAGATCCTCAAGCCGTTTCCCCTTTATGCTTTCGCTAAGGCCAAGCATTACCTGGGCGCTGGAGTTCGCAAGCGCGACTCTGTGTTTATGGGAGATGAGAAGAACTCCTTCTCCCATTGCTTCGATAATCTGCAGATATCTGTCTTTCTCACCTCTCTTCTTCGGCATACCTGTACCCAATTCCCCAGACGGTTTTTATCGCGTATCCCATCTTTCCGAGCTTCTTCCTGATTGAAGCAATCTGAACATCGATTGAGCGCTCGGTGACGGGGTAGTCATCTCCTTTGATTCTCTCTATTATTTCGGTTCTCGTAAGCACTCTGCCGCCTTCTCTTATCAGGGCAAGGAGCATATCGAACTCTGTTGCCGTGAGTACAACAGGCTCGTCCTGCACAGTGCATTTCCTAGTTCCCGGGTCGAGCATGATTCCCATCTCCGTCTTAACTGTCCCGGATCTCCCCCTGTGCTCGGATCTCCTGATGACCGACCTTACCCTTGCTACAAGTATCTTTGGAGAGAACGGCTTTGTGATGTAATCATCGGCACCAAGCTCCAGGGAGGCTATTATTTCCGATTCATCTGTGAGGGCTGAGGCCATTATCACGGGCAGGTCGGGTGAGGGGCTTTCCATCCTGATGTACTTCAATACCTCTATTCCCGAGAGCTCCGGCAGAAGAATATCGAGAAGTGCCAGCGAATAGCCACCTTCAGCTAGCTTTTCCACAGCTTCCTTTCCATTCGATGCAGTTTCCGTCTCAAAGCCATTTGCTTTGAGATGGAATGAAATGAGCATACTTATATCCTTGTCGTCCTCGACTACGAGTATTTTCATGCCTTGATGCTACAGCCTGGGAATGAAAAAGGAAAGGGCTCTGTGCTATCCTTCTTCCATGCTTTTCATCACAGGACTCGATTTCACGAAGCGGATACCTCTCTTTGATCACCTCCAGAACAGAGGGGAGGAGCTTCTTGTTACAGCCGGCAGGAAGATAATGAGAAGCTTTCGCTCTCCATTCGTGCTGTTTGTTACCTGTGACAGGGCGGAGATCATCTCCCTCTGCGAGTTCCCGAGAGAGATACTGGAAAGAGCCTTGAGTGTCAGCTCGATAGCTGCCGCAGATTGCAGGTATTCGCTTTGTGGCGATGATGCCATGCTCCATGTTTTCCTCCTTGCATCTGGAGCTCTTTCTCCGCTCTTCGGAGAGGACACTGTGCAGGGACAGATTTCGGATGGGGCGGAAAGTGCCAGGCTTATTGGCTCTTCATGTCCTGAAATTGACAAGCTTCTGAACATGGCCGTGGCTTTTTCCAAGAGGATGCATTCAGATTTCAGGATGAGGGTCTTCGACAGGACCATTGCAGATGAGATGGAAAGAAGGCTTGCCGGTGTTGGCCGCATTCTGATAGTAGGCTCAGGAGAGGGTGCAAGGATGCTTGCCCAAAGGCTCAAGGATGGCCACGAGGTATATATGACGCTCCGCGATGTATCGAAGACTTTCCTTGTTCCTCCTGGTGTTAAGGCTGTGGATTATGAAAAGCGACTGGAATTCGCCATGATTTCAGATGCCGTTATTTCAGCATCTTCCGGCCTTTATTACACATTTACCGAAGAGGAGGTAGAGCTTATTGGTCACAAGCCTGTATTCGATCTCTCCATGCCGCACGACCTCCCGCCGCTTCCTTTCGTCACAAAGCTCGAGGATATGAATATTCCGACGCCGGAACGCGATGAGGTGCTCAGCAGGGTAAGGGAGGAAGCCTTTTCAGAGATGGGGAAATACCGGTCGTGGCTGGAGCGCTCTCATTCTGTTTCCTCTGTCGAGACCGAAGCTGACTCCCTCGCATTCGAGACAATGAGACGGCTTTCCTCTGCAGTGGCATCTCTTGGCATTGATCCCGAAAAGGAGAGGAATCTGAGAGTCTCTATCCTGGATAGCGTAAGGAAGGCATATATTTCAGAAAAACTAGGGAAATCCGGACGATAGCTATGGTACAATGTCCGGTATGGATACAGATTACAGATTAGTAAGGGCTGGAGACAGCGCAGCGCTCCTCGATTTCATGAGGGCTGTTTCCGGGGATACGGATAATCTTGCGCTATCCGCCGCTGATTTCGGTGGAATAGATGAGCGCGATGAACAGTTTTTCATAGCAGAGGTAAAGTCATCATCTTCGGTCCTTGCCTTGGCGATAAGCGACGGGAAGATAATCGGAAGCTGCGAGATAAGGGTATCAAGGCGGCTGAGAACCAAGCACAGGGGAGAGCTTGCAATAGCTGTCAGGAAGGAATACTGGGGAAAGGGAATTGCCAGCCATCTTCTCGACTTTGCTTCGGAAGAAGCTGTGGACAGGGGCGTTACAAAGCTCATCGTATCTACCAGAATCGACAACGATAGGGCAAAGGCATTCTTCCTCCGCCATGGCTTTTTTGAAGAAGGAACTGATTCGAAGCTTCTCTATATCGACGGACACTATGTTGACGGAATAAGGCTTGGAAAGGATATAGGATGAGAATTGAGCCATTTGCTGTAGAAGAGTGGATGAATGAATACGAGGAAGGTGCGAAGTTCAATACGGCTGAGACCTGTGTGGATTCCATCTCAATCGATGATCTCCTCGGCCTTGCCGGAAAGAGCCGTGAAGAGTTTTTCTCATCGCTCTGTTCCCGTCGCCTTACCTATGGGGATATCCAGGGAAGCAATGCGCTGCGAAGCGGAATTGCAAGCCTTTACAGGACTATAGGGAAGGAGGAGGTTGTCACAACGCATGGGGCGGCAGGGGGAAATCACCATGTCTTCATTTCCCTTGTCTCTCCTGGGGACCATGTTGTCAGCGTGATGCCGACGTACCAACAGCTATATTCCATTCCGCGTTCAATCACATCGGATGTGGATGTTCTGAAGCTCAGGAAGGAGAATGGCTATCTTCCTGATCTGGATGAGCTAAAGCGCCTTGCACTTCCAGACACTAGGATGATTGCAATCAATAATCCTAATAATCCAACTGGTGCAGTGATGGATCGGGATATGCTTTGCAGGATTATTGAGATTGCCGATAAATGCGGCGCATACCTTCTATGCGATGAGGTGTACCGGCATCTCGGGCAGGACGATGAGTGGTGCGAATCGGTTGCTGATTTGTATGATAAAGGTATCTCGGTTGGCAGTATGTCCAAGGTCTTCTCTCTTGCTGGTATCAGGATTGGCTGGATTGCAACCCATGACGAAGATGCAAGGAAACAGTTCCTGTCACACAGGGATTATGATCTCATAAGCTGTGGGATGATTGATGATGTCATCGCGTCTCTGGCGCTTGAGAACAAGGAGAAGATACTTGAACGCAACCGTGGGATAATCCGCAGCAATCTTGCAATTCTCGATGATTGGATTCATGGAAATAGTCATTTCAGCTATGTGAAGCCACAAGCTGGTACGACAGCGCTTATACACTATGATTTCCAGGTCCCGTCTTATAAGCTCTGCAAGGATCTCTATACAGAGACAGGGGCTTTCTTAACTCCTGGCGATTGCTTCGAGGAGCCATATAGCTTCAGGATTGGATATGCTTGCAATAAGGATGTTCTTGAAGGTGGATTGAAGGCAATAAGCGAATACTGTTCGAGATTGTAATATCAATAATCCGGATGATTTTAGTCATTCGGATTGTTCCTATTTTGGTATTATAACCCGGCATCGATTTATTTTAGGTTGTCAAAAAGGGTTACACATCTTCCTGGCATTCTAGTAATATTTTTGCTTCAAATGTAGCTTATTACACAATCCTAGACTTTTAAAGTTGCGAAAACCACGCAATCCTAGATTAATGTGTGAAAAAATGTAACAGCTAATCAAAAAGGCTGGCCTGAAGATGGTTCCAGCCTTCAGATTATATTGGATTGATTGTTGTTCAATTCTCGAATGAAATATTCACATCCCCATTGTTGCATGAAACATCCAAAGTCTTATCTCCTCCATCAATGTTTGGCAGGTTGCTATTGCCTTTCTTGATATCGCAGTGAATGGAGAAATCTTCGTATCCACCAATTATGCTTCCATTGATATCGCCATTTTTCACATTCAATGAAATACTGTTTTCAGCATTGAGATTCTCGAATCTTATATTTCCTCCATTTGATGAAATACTGATTTCCCCGACTGTAGAAAGATCCTGCATGGAAACATCCTCATTTGTCGTTTTGATACTGAACCTATCAAGTTCTCCTGCTGGTATCCGAATTGATATCACCCTGTTCCCTGCAGAAGGTTTCACACCGATGAAATCTGTCCAATCCTTGTTTGATACACTTGTCATTGACAGGATTCCTGTGTCAGTAAGCTCTATATCATATCCTTCTTTGTTGCTTTCATAATAATCGATGTATATCAATCCATCGGAAGAAGGCCCGATATCTATCTTCCTGTCTCGAACATCTATGCTGATTGCCCTGACTTGATCTCCATTAACGGAATATTCCATAGGAACAAACTGTCCGTTGCTGGAGCAGCCTGCTAGTGAAATCGCAAGCATGAGATAAGCTGCTATCAATAATCTTTTCTTCATGTTTTCTCCTCTTAATAGTTTTACCTGTGCCCGATGATGAAGCTTTGTGTTACACAAATGTCAACCAATGAAAATACACTATTTTTACCGGTGAATATGCTCAGAATTACCGGGGTATATACGTACTCAGATGGGGGAGATCTTCCTGAAATGAAAAAGGAGTGGCAATCTACCACTCCTCATGATACGCCCTATTGGATTCGAACCAATCACCTACTGCTTAGAAGGCAGTTGCTCTATCCAGGTGAGCTAAGGGCGCAAGCTTAAATGAGCCTAAACGCTCATTACCGCTATTTTATAGAGGTTTTTCCCACAAATGTCTAGTACCATTTTTAGAATATTATTTGGATAGCAGCTCGGAGGATTCCCTGTCCAGAAACAGGCTCCAGTCTGCGTGTGTTCTCAGGATTGTAGCAGGGAACATTGGAGATATATCCTTTGTCACAGCATTGTAAACAGCTTCCGCCTTCACTCTGTGTGGGACGGCAGAAACAATATGCCTGGATTTCATTATTCTCCGTACGCACATTGTTATGGCCTTCTCTGGAACATCACTGACTGTTTCGAACCAGCCTTCCCTGACTTGCTGTTCCCTGCATCTTCTGTCGAGTGTCACGACTTTATATGCTTCTTCGGTATCAAAATCAGCAGGAGGGTCGTTGAACGCGATATGGCAATTCTCTCCAATTCCGATGACACCAACATCGATAGGAGTTTTCACTAGCTCTGCAGTCAGCGCCGGAATAGAACTCTCGCCATCGACGAAATAGGCGGCTTTGAGATTAACCTTGGAAACAAAGCGCTCTTTGAGATACTTCCTGAAACTGGCGACATGATTCTCTGTGATTCCGACATACTCATCGAGGTGGAACATCTCGACCTTGCTCCAGTCTACCTCTTCTTGAATGAGATAGGCGAGGGTTTCGAACTGGCTTGCACCTGTCGAGAGTATTATTCTTGCGCATCCATTCTCCTGAATTGCTGCATTTAGAAGATCTGCTATCTTCTTTGCCGCTTTCTTTCCGAGTTCCTCTGCATTTTCCGAGATGATGATATTCATCAGTTGCCTTCCTTTTCCTCTAGTTCAAGCCAGCGTTCTGTTTTTGCATCCAGCAGAGCCTTTGACTCTTCATATTTCGAAGTACGCTCTGCAAGCGTTCCGAGTTCAGTAGTCTCGATTGTGGAGAAAGAAGCTTCCAGTTTTCCGATAAGAACCTCGAGCTCCTCGATTTCCCTCTCTATCTCCTCTTTCTCCCTCTTTTCTTTGAAGGAAAGTCCTTTTTTCTCCCTCGGCTGTGGCTTTGCCTGCTGCTTTGGGGCGGACGAGACCTTCTTTGTCTCTTCCTCCTGTTCTTCCTTGTTTTCCTTCCACTCCGAGTAATTTCCTGGAAACAGTGTGACTTTGCCGTTTTCTATCACGAAAGTCATATCGGTTGTGAGATCGAGGAATGTCCTGTCATGCGATGATATCACGGCGCAGCCGGGGAAGGCCGAGATATACTCCTCGAGTCTTTCCATTGTCTCGATATCCAGATCATTTGTAGGTTCATCGAAGAGCAGGAAGTTTGGATTCAGGACAAGCCTTGTAATCAGGTAAAGCCTTCTCTTTTCACCTCCGCTGAGTATCCCGATAGGAGTCCTCTGCATTGAGACAGGAAAACCAAATAGCTCCAGAAAGCGGGATGCTGATACTTCCTCACCATCGCCGAGGATGACTCTTTCCCCGATATCCTCGGTATATTCCAGCACAGTCTTGGTGCTTTCCAGGTTCCTGCCGAGCTGGTCGTAATAGCCGAAGACAGTATTCTGTCCTTTGTCCACAGTTCCTGTATCCGGTTCTATGTGGCCTGAGAGGATATCTAGAAGCGTTGATTTTCCGCTTCCGTTGTCACCAATAAGAGCTATCTTCTGTCCCTTCACAAAGGAGAAGGAGAAATCCGAGAAAAGAGTTTTCCCCTCGTAGCTTTTTGATATGCTCTCAATTTCGAGAATCTTCTTTCCAAGCCTTCGCTCGGCGCTCTGGAAATCCCTGACCTTGATCTCCTTCGGCTTCGATTTCTCGGCGATCATCGCATCGATTCTATCTTTTCTGCCCTTGTCCTTGCCTGTCCTGGCTTTAGGTCCTCGCTTCAGCCACTCCAGCTCCCTCCTGAGTATCGTCTCAAGTCTTTCCTCGTGTTTCTCATCCATGCGAAGGCGTTCGGCCTTTCTTTCGAGATATGCCGAGAACGACCCGGGGTGCCTGTAGAAATGCTTTCCATCCAGCTCCCAGATTGTTGAGCAGCACTCATTGAGTATATGCCTGTCGTGGGTGACGATTATGACAGCACTGGATGATGAATGAATCCAGTCTTCAAGGTATTCGATTGTCTTTATATCGAGGTGGTTGGTCGGCTCATCGAGAAGTAGGATATCGGGATTGAGGGCAAGAACCCTTGCAATCGCGGCTTTCTTCTGCTGTCCTCCTGAAAGTGTTGCCATCTCTGTCTTGCCGTCGATTCTCTCTCCGAGGTCCGTAAGTACAGCCTGATACCTTCTCTCGATATCCCAGAGATTATCGTTCTCGATTATTGTCCCTAGTCGTGTGTATTCCCTGTCGTCGCCATTTTCCAGCGCCCTCTGGTAATCCTCAAGAATCTTGAGCGCTGCCGAATCCTGCTGATACAGGAATCCTGCTAACGTAGTACCTTCAGGGTAGGTGACATTCTGTTCCAGAAGCGAAATTACAGCATCCCTTTTTATCGATACATTTCCCTCATCTGGATATGTTGTTCCGATAAGGCATTTGAGGAATGTCGATTTCCCGCTTCCATTCCTCCCGACTATACCTACTTTTTCTCCCTCTTCAAGCGCAAGCGTGGCACCCAGGAAAAGCGGGTTGTCCCTTACTGTCTTGGAAAGATTCTCTGATGATAAAACGACCACGCCCAGATTGTACACGATATTGCCCTTGCCGGTGGAGTACCCTTCTGATTTTGTGTAGAATCAACAGCATGGTCAAAGAACTGACGATTGTGCTTGAGCCTGTTTCTGCATCGAACGAAAAGGAAATAAGGAATGCGGCTCTAAAAAAGCTTCGCGTAAAAGATGGCGATATTACCGCAATAAGGATAAAGCGTCGCAGCATCGATGCAAGGCGAAAGGATATAAAGATAAATCTATCCCTTGTCGTGTATATGGGGGAGACTCCTCCTCCGCTTTATGACCCCGTCATCTTCCCCGATGTTTCCAGAGCAAGGCGAAGCGCGGTGGTCGTTGGTTTTGGCCCTGCCGGTATTTTCGCAGCATTGACTCTTCTTGAGAATGGAATCCGCCCCATTGTCCTTGAAAGGGGCGTGGATGTTCATCAAAGGCTCAGGGACTGTGCAATGCTATGCCAGAGCGGTACTCTCAATCCGGAATCCAATTATGCATTCGGAGAGGGCGGAGCAGGGGCTTTTTCGGATGGTAAACTCTACACCCGCTCGGTAAAAAGAGGGGATGTAAAGAAGGTGCTTGCACTCCTTGTCCAGCATGGAGCCGATGAATCGATACTCTTCGACAGTCATCCTCATATTGGTTCGGATAGGCTTCCGTATATCATAGAGAGAATAAGGGAAACGATAATAAGCCATGGCGGTGAGGTTAATTTCTCGAAAAGGGTTGTCAGACTATTGGGAACGCAAGAAGAGACCACTGGTGTAGAATGCTCCGATGGCAGTGTGTATAACGGTCCGGTAATTCTCGCGACGGGGCATAGTGCAAAGGACATTTACTATTCGCTTTCAGCTTCAGGTTATGCTCTCGAAGCCAAGAGCACTGCAGCTGGGGTCCGCCTTGAGCACAAGCAGGGCCTGATTGATTCCATTCAGTATCATAGCAGCGGCAAGCGGAGCCCATATCTTCCTCCAGCTTCATACTCCTTCGTGACACAGGTTAAAGGCAGGGGAGTTTACTCCTTCTGTATGTGTCCCGGTGGTGTCATTGTCCCTGCAGCTTCCGAGGAAGGGCATCAGGTTGTGAATGGTATGTCTCCGCATTCGCGCGGCGGGCGATGGGCTAACAGCGGGATGATAGTTGAGCTGAGAAAGGAGGAACTAGACAGCACCGATCCTTTTTCGATGCTCCGCCTGATAGAGGGAATTGAAAGGTCTTGTTATAATCCGGGTTTTGCAGCTCCTGCACAGCGCATGGACGATTTCATCGCAGACAGGGAATCCTCATCATTTCCGGATACAAGTTATTCCCGCCCACTTGTTTCCAAAAGGATGGAAGAAGTGCTTCCTCCTGTGATAGTCTCTTCCCTCAGAGAGGGGTTCCTGGCATTCGACAGGATGACAAAGTCTAGATTCATTACCAGCGATGCGCTTCTCATTGCGCCTGAGACGAGGACCTCGTCTCCCGTACGCATCCTTCGCGATTCATCTATGCGACAGGGACTGGGGCTGTATCCAGCAGGAGAGGGCGCAGGGTATGCCGGAGGTATTGTCAGCGCGGCAATAGACGGTACGGAAGCAGCACTCAGGCTCGGAGGGGATTATGATTAATGGCAAGGAGGTACGGGAGGGGATACACGATGGTTTCCCCATATTCCTCGGATACTTCACTACAGCACTTGCTTTCGGGCTTCTGACCCGTACAAGTGGATTCAGGTTTGTCGAAGGTCTTTTTACCAGCATGATCACATTTGCCGGTTCTGGGCAGTTCCTGATGATGAACCTCTACAACGCAGGATCTTTGTTCCTGTCAATCGTGGTCTCCGTGTTTTTCATCAACAGCAGATATATCTTCATGGCTTCGTCCCTTTCTCAGCGCCTTGCCGATCCCAAGTCTGTCCTCGGGCGCCTTATGTGCGGGTTCGGGACAGTCGATGAGGTCTTTACTGTCGCTTCATTCAAGGGCCATAAGCTTTCATATAGCTATATGGCAGGGTTGATTTTCACATCCTATGTCGGATGGACCAGCGGAACAGCCCTTGGTTATCTTGGTGGGACATTCCTTCCGGAGGTAGTGCAGAAGGCCGCTGTCATTACAGTCTATGCGATGTTTGCATCCCTTCTTGGATCTGAGACAAGGAGGGGAGGAAAGGCAATTCTAGTCGCATCATTCTCCGCGCTTTTGAATTCGGTGCTCATTCTGGTATGTGGGTTATCGACAGGACTTGCATTCTTGATATCAATGATAGCTGCAACTGTATTCGGTGCACTGATTTATACAGATGAGGAGGTTGGAATTGAATAAGCTTCTCCTGATAATCTCCTGTGCCTTCGTGACAATGCTTCCGCGTATCGTCCCATACTTTGCATCTTCATTTCTTTCGAAGCTTCCCAAGTTCATACGAAAATGCATGATGCTGCTTCCAGTAGCAGCCCTTGGTGCTTTGATCTTCCCGCTCGCTCTCACTGATTTCGGTGCATCCTGGTATGCGGGGCTGGTTGGTGTTGTCGCAGCTTTCGCGGCATCGATGCTTAAAGGTCCTATGATTCTCTCGATAATCATAGCGTTGTTGTCAACAACGGGTATGCTGCTGGCATTTCCTGCATAAAAAGAAAAACCACCATATGGTGGTTCTCAAATGGGCGCGAGCAGGATCGAACTGCTGACCCCTACCGTGTGAAGGTAATGCTCTCCCGCTGAGCTACGCGCCCGGAAATATGTTCTTTGATTTTATAGGTGAAACATCATTTTTTGTAAAGTGATTTGGTGAAAATACCAATTGCAATGGTCATTGTTTGTCCTAATTCTGAAGAAAACTTTCAAAAATTTCTTGAGTTTTTGAAATTATGGTTTATTCTTTGCTTATAAAAAGGAGACAGATAATGACCAGAAACAGCCTGATGAGGAAAGGACTTGTATTGTTCCTTATCCTTCTTTGTTCGATGTCATTCGCATTTGCACAAGGTGGTAGCGAGGAGAACCTTACTGAAGATGGACGTAAGATTGTCACATACTGGTATTACCATAAAGGAAATGAAGCTGTTTATCAGGAGAATGCCATAGCAAGATTCAATGAAGCTCAGGATGAGTACTTCGTTCAGGGATTCAGTGTTCCAGATAAGCAGAAGTACCTTGTAGCCATGGCAAGCGATGAGTCGCCTGATGTGATTGCTCTTACAAATGCTGAGGTTATAAGCTATTACAACAATGGACTCTTGGAGGATA
>CALXXO010000025.1 GCA_944392705.1 uncultured Spirochaetaceae bacterium | reverse complement strand
GGAAGAACATTAGCAATCTTGAAGAATGCAGCCTGCATAACAGTGTTGATTCTTGAACCAAGACCTACGCTTCTTGCGATATCGAGAGCATCGATATTGTAGAAGTGGATGTGCTTGTTGATGATCTGCTCCTGCATATCCCTTGTAAGGTGCTCGAAGACCTCATCGGAAGGAATCTGGCTGTTGAGAAGGAATACACCATTCTCCTTGAGAGCAGAAAGCATATCATAGCGGCCGATATAAGCTGGGTTGTGGCAAGCAACGAAATCTGCATGGTCAATGAGCCATGGCATATCAAGCTTACCCTTTCCGAATCTGAGGTGGGAAATTGTGATACCGCCAGACTTCTTTGAATCGTATGCAAAGTATGCCTGAGCATTCATGTCTGTGTTGTCGCCGATAATCTTGATGGAGTTCTTGTTTGCACCGACTGTACCATCGGAACCAAGTCCCCAGAACATACAGGAAACAACACCCTCTGGTGTAACGTCAATTTTGTCGCCAACTGGAATCGAGCGGCCTGTTACATCATCGTTGATACCAACTGTGAAATCATGCCATGCATCGTCGCGTGCGAGGAAATCGAATACAGCCTTTGCGTGTGTAGGTGTGAAGTCCTTTGAAGAAAGTCCATAGCGACCTCCGATGATCTTCATACCTGTTCTTCCCTGCTGTGCAAGTGCTGTCACAACATCTTCGTAGAGAGGCTCTCCAAGAGCACCTGGCTCCTTTGTTCTGTCCATTACAGCAATTCTCTTTGCTGTTGCAGGAATGCAAGCAACGAAGTCCTTTGCGGAGAATGGCCTGTAAAGTCTTACCTTTACGAGTCCGACCTTTCCACCCTTCTTGTTGATATAATCTACAACCCACTCGAATGTATCTGCTGCAGATCCCATGATGATGATTACATCTGTAGCATCTGGAGCACCAACATAATCGAAGAGATGATACTGTCTGCCCGTAACAGCTGCGACCTTGTCCATATACTTCTGAACAATGGAAGGAACAGCATCATAGTATGGGTTTACAGTCTCTCTTCCCTGGAAGTAGACGTCCTCGTTCTGAGCTGCAACCTTTGTCATAGGATGCTCAGGGCGCTGTGCACGTGCTCTGAAGCGCTCGATATACTTCTCGTCTACAAGAGAGCGCATATCATCATAGGAAATCTCTTCTACCTTCTGGATCTCATGAGATGTTCTGAAGCCATCGAAGAATGCAAGGAATGGAACCTGGGACTCAAGTGTTGAAAGATGAGCAACAAGTGCCATATCCATTGTTTCCTGGATGCTGGAAGCACAGGTCATTGCGAAACCAGTATTGCGGCAGGCCATGACATCGGAGTGATCGCCAAAGATTGAGAGCGACTGTGCTGCAAGGGACCTTGCTGAGACATGGAAGACTGTAGGGATCATCTCTCCTGCAATCTTGTACATATTAGGAATCATCAGGAGAAGACCCTGAGATGCCGTGAATGTAGTCGTCAGTGCACCAGCTGCAAGAGCACCATGAACAGCACCAGCAGCACCTGCTTCAGACTGCATCTCCATGATGTCTACTTTCTTGCCCCAGAGATTCTCACGGCCAGTAGAAGACCACTGCTCTGCATACTCGCCCATTGGGGAGGACGGAGTAATCGGGTAAATAGCGGCTACATCACTGAAGGCGTAGGCAACGTGCGCCGCAGCGGTGTTTCCGTCAATGGTAACCATTTTCTTGTCTGCCATTTCAACACTCCTAAATATTTCATGTGGCAATGCCACAGCCATAACCGATTTAGAGGGTATCAGCCAATTACATAGGATATCGCAAGTCCGAAGAGAATACAACCTTGCATCGAGGGTGGTTTTGGATGAAATTAAGAAGATTGGAAGGAGAAGGAGCGGCCCCAGGAGGATTCTGTCTTGAAAATACCGGAACTCTGACAGAACGGGAGTTATCCCAGCCAGCTCCACAATCCTTTGAATGACTTGGTTAGCTATGGCTAACTAATTTATACCACACTATTCTTTTCCCTGTCAACAGAGAATGTAATCATTAAAGATTGCTGATACCGATACAGAAAAAATGTAATTTTCAATTGCAAAAATACAGAAAAAATGTATTGCAAATCCATGGAAGAATGGAGCAATCACGAATATGCCGCTGTATCTTGCAGGAAGAGCAAAGGAATTAATCTGAAGAAAAGCCGCGCGTGGCGGCTTTAATCAGAACAGATTAAACAGTGCGACAACCGAGAATCTTGTAGACTCCCACATAGGGTTGAACACACCACCGAGGTCTCCATCACCAAAACCTGCGTGACCTGGGACAAGCGCATTTATTCCAACACTGAGGAAGGAAAGATTCAGCGTCACACCAGCCCTGTAGACGAGCTTCGAATGCTGGAATGCATCCCCTGCATTCTCTATTGGAAGACCATTCATAGTCCACTGATCGCTCTCGCTTCCCGTGTACTGGAAATCGAACTGAGTACCAAGGCCAAGCGCGATATCAACAATGTTGCCAATAGGAATATTGGCATTCACAGTAGGAATGGCAGCAATACTTACAGCCCAGTCTGAACCGAATCCGATCGTCGCAGGAATATCGATGCTGAGATATTTGATAGGATTAAGACGAACATCTGCTCCGAATGAGAAATTGTTGATATCCCAATCCTCTTCATCCTGCATATCCACAACAGTGCGGTTATAGGAAACCAATGGTCCTATCTGCAGGAACGGAGTCGCCATAAGACTTGCAGGAATCACTGCAAGAACAATAAGAATCGCCAAGATCCTTCTTTTCATAAATCCTCCATTTCTCTCATCCTTTGATGATTATTGCATGGCAAGACCATTATTTCCACCGCTTCATGAAAACCACATAAAGCGGTGAAATCTCTCAATATCCCTGATCGCACATCGCGTCAGCAACCTTTCTGAATCCCGCGATATTAGCGCCCTTCACATAGTCGACAAAACCATCCTCTCTTCCATATCTGACACACTCAGCGTGAATGGAGCGCATAATTGCCTTCAGCTTTTCATCAACCTCTTCAGCTGGCCAGAAATAATGCATTGCGTTCTGGCTCATCTCAAGACCAGAGACCGCTACACCTCCGGCATTTGCGGCTTTGCCAGGAGCGAAGAGAACATGATTCTTTCTGAAAAGCTCAACAGCGGATGCGGTGCATCCCATATTCGAAGTCTCGATTACGTATCTCACTCCGTTGTCCATCAAGGTCTGGGCATCGCGCTCATCCAGCTCATTCTGGATAGCACAAGGGAATGCGAGGTCTACCGGAACTTCCCAAGGCTTCTTTCCCGGAACAAACTCAGCTCCGAAACGCGCCGCATATGGCTTCACAACATCGTTGTTGCTTGCTCTTAGCTGCAGCATATATGCCCACTTCTCGGGAGTATTTATACCATTCTCATCGTAAATATACCCATCCGGCCCTGATATAGTCACAACCTTTGCTCCAAGCTGAGAAGCCTTCATGACAGCACCCCAGGCGACATTGCCAAATCCGGAGACGGCAATGCGCTTGCCGTTCATCTCCTCGCCATTCTCATGAAGCATATTCTCCGCAAAGTACATAGTGCCATATCCTGTAGCTTCCGGTCTTATCCTGGAACCACCCCAGCCAAAGCCTTTGCCTGTAAGTACTCCTGTATTCTCTGTGACAATCCTCTTGTACTGGCCATAGAGATAGCCGATTTCGCGACCACCTACCCCGATATCACCAGCAGGGACATCTGTATCAGGCCCTATATATTTATATAGTTCTGTCATGAATGAGCGGCAGAAGCGCAGGATTTCAGCATCGGACCTGCCCTTTGGAGAGAAATCAGAACCACCTTTGCCACCACCCATCGGAAGTGTTGTGAGCGCATTCTTGAATGTCTGCTCGAAAGCGAGGAACTTCATAGTGCCTTCGGTAACAGATGCATGGAATCTCAATCCACCCTTATAAGGACCGAGAGCATTGTTGAACTGGACCCTGTATCCACGGTTTACCCTGATATTCCCGTCATCATCCTCCCATTCAACCTTGAAGGAAATGACTCGGTCCGGCTCTGTAATCCGTTCGAGAATCCTGTTCTGTATATAACGCGGGTTGTCATTGACTGTATCGATTACGGACTCCACAACCTCTCTTACAGCCTGTATGAACTCCGGTTCTGCCGGGTTCTTCCGCTCAATATCCTGCATGAAATCATCTAGCCTGTACACATAAGCCTCCGATTCCAGATTAAGACAGGGTATATCAACAGTCAACAGAAAGATACATCAGAATCTATTGCTGTTTCTGATGTATCCATCAAATATTTAAAACTTTTGTTAAGATACGCTCATTTACCAAGATAAGCTTTCTTCACTTCGTCGTTGGAAATAAGGTCGCTTCCTTTTCCAGAAAGAGTAATCCTTCCAGTCTCCATAACATAGCCCATATCAGCGACCTGCAGAGCCATGTTCGCATTCTGCTCAACAAGAAGTATCGTTACACCTTCCTTGCTTATTTCCCTTATGATTGAGAAGATATCGCGGACAATAAGAGGAGCAAGGCCAAGCGACGGCTCATCCATCATCATCAGCTTCGGTCTCGACATGAGCGCACGTCCAACAGCAAGCATCTGTTGCTCTCCGCCTGAAAGGGTACCTCCATACTGCCAGCTTCTTTCCTTCAGACGCGGAAAGAGGGAGAAAACCCAGTCGATATCCCCCTCGATATTATCGCTGCGGAGATATGCACCGATCTTCAGGTTCTCAAGGACGGTGAGGTCGGGAAAGATCTTCCTGCCTTCGGGAACAAGAGTGATTCCCTTCCCTACAATATAAGCAGGATCCTTTCCTGTGATATCCTCTCCCATGAACTCGATGCGTCCTGTTCTAGGTTTCACTAGCCCCGCTATTGTACGGAGCGTAGTAGATTTTCCCGCACCATTGGCTCCGATCAGAGTGACTATCGTTCCTTCTTCAACAGAGAATGAGATATCACGAACAGCTTCTATACCACCATAGTTAACGGACAGGCCTTTTATTTCAAACATCTTCGGCAACCCCCAGATAAGCGTCGATTACCCTCTGATTGCTCTGAATCTCCTCAGGAGTCCCTTCTGCAATCAGTGAACCGAAATCGAGGACATAAATCCTGTCGGAGATTCCCATGACAAGATCCATATGGTGCTCGATCATGAGCACAGTAAGGTCATAGCGTTCCTTAATCTCCTTTATGAAGAGCGAGAGCTCCTGTGTCTCCTGAGGATTCATTCCAGCTGCAGGTTCATCAAGCAGGAGGAGACGAGGTTTTGTCGCAAGCGCTCTGGCTATCTCCAAGCGACGCTGAAGACCATAGGGAAGACTTGTTGCAATCTCATCACGATGAGAGAGCAGTCCCTGCTCGGAGAGAAGCTTCTCCGTCTCCGCTTCCATCCTCCTCTCCTCTTTCCAGCTCAGGCGGAATACAGCGGAGAAGACATTCTCCTTTGCCCTGACGTGCATCGCGGTAAGAACATTCTCGAAAACAGTCATACTCTTGAACAGCCTTATATTCTGAAATGTCCTTGCAATACCGAGTTTGGTTATCACATCGGGTGTCGGATGAAGCGTTTTCTCTCCCAGATATTTATCAGCTTCAAAACCTGCATAGTTCCTCTGCATCTTTCCAGAAGGATGGTTGGTTATTATTGTCTTACCATCGAAGACAATCCTGCCATTTGTTGGTTCATACACACCTGTAATGCAGTTGAAAGCTGTTGTCTTTCCTGCGCCATTCGGACCAATGAGAGCCACAATCTCACCTTCTTTAACATTCATGGAGAGGTTATTGACCGCAACAACACCGCCGAACTGCATTGTTATATCATCAAGTCTGAGCAGCTCTTTCATTTTGCCGTCTCCTTCTTCTTTCTCCCGGCTCTTTTCACGAAGGCCTTCATTCTCTCAAAAGACAGCTCTTTATCGCCCATGATTCCTTTTGAGAAGAAGAGAACTATGACCATGATGATCACAGAGAAAACAAGGCGTCTGAATCCTGAACGGAAAAGATCAGGGGCTGAGATACCCAGGAATTTACCCATATCCAATCCTCTGAGCCACCATTCTGAAAGAGCAATGTAAAGGAAAGATGCAATACACGACCCGGAAATAGACCCGATGCCACCGATGACGACGATAAGAAGAATCTCATAAGTCATCATCGACTCAAACTGCTGTGCCTGCACTGTATACTGGAACGCGGCAAGAAGAGCACCAGACACTCCCGCAAAGAAAGAGGAAATGACAAATGAAAGCTCTTTGTGCTTGAAAAGGTTTATACCCATAGCTTCCGCGGCAGTCTCATCATCCCTTATCGCCTTGAAAGCCCTTCCGAAAGATGAATTTATAAGAAGGACAATCAGGAGTATACAGACACCGGCGACTATGAAGACGAACAATGTCGGAGGGAACGGTATATCGGTAAAAGGAAGGGTTATCCTCGAAAGATCCTTATACTCCCTCAGAAGATTTGCTCCGTTTGTCAGCGGACCAAGTACATCCCACTGGAATATTGCCCTTATAATCTCAGCAAACCCAAGTGTCGCGATTGCAAGATAATCCGACTTGAGCCTTAATACCGGAAGGCCTATCAGGAAAGCGAAGAATGCAGCCACAAGACCTGCAGCAATGAGACCGACAAAAGAACCGGTGTCGAATCCGACAATGCATTCATAATACCTATATACCCTCTCGGACTCCTTAACGCTTACAGGCATCGTGAAAATTGCATATGTGTATGCCCCAAGAAGCATGAATCCCGCCTGCCCCAGAGAGAAAAGACCGGTGAACCCATTCAAGAGGTTCATCGAAACGGCGACAAGAGAGTATATCGCGCCTTTTCTGAGAACGGTAAACAGGATGCTTGTCGGGCGCAGTGTAAACTCAAGGACAAGAACAGCCAGATAGACTACAGCTATTGCCACGAATATCCTAATCAGATGATTTTTCTTAGCTCTATCCATAGCCCCTCCTCAGACCTTATCCACGGACTTCTCGCCGAAAAGGCCAGTAGGCTTTACGACGAGAATCACGATGAGGAACGCGAAAGTGAAAGCATCGGAGAATGTTGTCCATCCAGATCCGGGGATACCGAATATAGAAGCTCCACCCTTTATGATGTTTTCACAGATACCTATGATGAATGCGCCTATGACAGCCCCAGGTATGGATCCTATTCCACCGAATACCGCAGCAACAAATGCTTTAAGGCCGGGCATGGAACCGCTTGTAGGTGTCACAGAAGCGTAATTGGTGAAATAAAGAAGGGAGGCGACAGCGGCAAGAAGAGAACCTATCATGAAGGTTATCGAGATTACCCTGTTTATCCTGATACCCATGAGCTGGCTTGTCTCAAAATCCCTGGAAACAGCCCTCATAGCCATACCTATCTTCGTATGCTTTATCAGGAGAGTAAGCAGAATCACGAGAACAACAGTCAGGAATGGCGTTACGATTGTCACCATTCGTGTAGATGCGCCGAAAATCACAACGGAGTCTGAAAGCCATGGAAGCGCTGGATAGACTTTCGCAAGCCCCCCAGTGAAATAAAGGGCAGCGTTCTGCAGAAGATAAGAAACTCCGATAGCACTTATCATTACAGACATTCTCGGGGCACTCCGCAGAGGGCGGTAAGCCACTCTTTCTATGATAAAACCAAGCGCGACGGTAAAAACCAGCACGAGTGGCACGGATATTACAAAAGGAAGCGAGGCGGAAAGATAGACCATAATCAATCCAGCACACATGAAAACATCACCGTGGGCGAAATTGATCAGGCGTAGGATTCCGTAAACCATCGTATAGCCGATGGCAATAAGGGCATACTGTCCACCAACAGATATACCGGAAAGGAAATATGATAGATTCTGGTGAAAGAATTCAGCCATAGCTACTCCTGAAAGAGAATATGCGGCAGGTGGTTCCTGCCGCAGGTAAAACAAAGTGTTATCAGTCTACGACAACTGCAGGAAGAGCATCCCATCCGCCGGTTTCTGTATTCGCGTGCTTTACATAAACTGTATTGCGGATGGCATCTCCGTTTACGTCATCGAGTGCGATATGTCCGGTGACACCATCTGTCTCTGTATCCCAGATAGCTTCCATAACATCACCAGGATCCGTACTTCCTGCATTACTGATAGCCTGGAGAGCAAAGTTATATGCATCGAAGCCCATTGCTGTTACTGCTGCAACGGTATCATCTCCACCATTGTTGGCAAGACGTGTGGCATCAGCATTCACCCACTCCTTGAATCCTTCATCGAACTCCGGATCAGCACCTTCCGGATAGAATGTTGTCACTGTGATATCCACAGATGTTCCCTTTGCAGCCTGAAGGATGACATTCGAATCCCAGGTATCGCCTGCAAGTATAGGCATTCCAAGGTTCTGGCTCTGTGCTTGATTGATTATAAGCTGTGCAGCTTCTGTGGAAACAGGAGAGAAGAAGACTTCGCATCCACTGTTCTTCGCATTTGCGATATACGATGTGAAATCGCTGTTTCCATCGGGGAATGTCTCAGAGACAACCTCTCCACCAAGCTCCTCGAAGCGTTCGATGAAGTAATTCACAAGGCCACCAGAATAGTCATCACCGAGCTTTGCAAGGCAGTAGACCTTCTTCGCTCCAAGGGTATTATAAGCATAATTCGCAAGAACAGTTCCCTGGAAAGGATCGAGATAGCAAATACGGAAATAGTGGGTATTCCCCTCTGTTACCTGAGGATTCGTACAGGTTATACCAATGGCAGGAACACCTGCAATGCGGAATGTATCGCTACCTGCAATCGAGACGCCTGATCCATATGAACCAAGAACAACAGATACATCAGCGTTGACGAGCGTAGCAGCAGCTGTTGCAGCTCTGTCGTTGGAACTTTCATTATCTGCAAGCACAAGCTCTACAGGATATTCTGTATCGCCGATAGTAACGGTAGGAGTAAGGTAATTAGCATACTGGATACCGAGTGTCTCCTGCTTTCCGCCAGCACCGTTATCGCCAGAAGCTGGTTCAAAGACTCCTATTTTAACGACATTCGAGTCACTTTCTCCCGAACCGCCCGCAAAGAGCAATGCAGCTGTAAGAAGCAGCATGAGAACAAAGAGCAGTCTTTTCTTCATTTTCTCCTCCCATTGGTAAATCATTACCTTAAGTGGTTATGGGCGAAATAAAATCGCCTAGATAGCGTCATAATACATAGATAACGTATCGATGTGAACAGCAAGCATGAATCTTTATGCAAAAAATTTTCATTTTTATGAATACGACACAAGCATTGCTTTGTGTTATACTTCCAGCCATGAATAAAGCGGAAAGGATTATTTATGCATTATCACTGGTTCTGCTCTCGCTAGAACTTGCCATAATGCTTATTTCGATACTCTCCCGCCCTCTTACAGACACCTATCTGAGGGGTTGGGGAATAGCCGTTCTGATTACAGCGGCAGTTGCTGTATACGGCTACATAAGGAAGAGGAAGGCAAGGTAATGTATCTTCTTGACCAGACATGGCTTCCTTTTGCGAATCTGATGCTGCGCCATGTCTACAGCGTCCTCCTGATCTGTTCGGACTATGACAGATTCATGCTCGAGGAAGATGGACGGGTCGAAGAAGAACTCTACAAGGAATATACAGCTCTAGGCCTCTCCTCCCCTCCGAAAATATCCCACGCATCAAACGAGGATATGGCACTCCTGATGATAGACAACCAGCAATTCGACCTTGTAATCTCCATGCTGGATCTTGGAAGCGACAGAGTAGAGGGGTTGGCAAAGGCTATCAAGGACAAGAAGCCCGATATGCCAATCATAGCCCTCTCCCCCTCCCCGGACCATCGCAAAGCAAAAGAGCTCAAGGGCGAGAACTGCCCATATATCGATTACCTCTTCTACTGGCAGGGCAATCCCGCGCTCTTTCTTGCAATGGTCAAGCTTATAGAGGACAGGATGAATGTCGAGCACGACACATCAGAAGCTGACGTGCAGGTAATCATACTGGTAGAAGACTCCGTCCGGTTCATATCATCATATCTGCCGGAGATGTACACGTGCCTGATCAGGCAGAACAGGCTTTCCATTCTTGAAGCTCTCAATGATTGGGGGAAAACCCTCAGGATGAGGGGACGCCCGAAAATCCTTCTCGCATCGGACTATAGCGAAGCATGGGATCTGTACATGAAGTACAGGGCAAACATACTGGGTATCATCACCGATATAAACTTCCCATCAGAAGAAGGGAACGAAGGTTCCGGCCTGCGCCTTTCCCAAGCTATAAAGAAGGACAATCCGGAAGTCCCAATCCTAATCCAGAGCACGGAGAAGGTTAATATAGAAGATGCCCGAAAGATTGGCGCTGACTTTCTATGGAAGCTTTCACCCTCCCTGCTTGAAGAGCTTCAGGAACATTTCCTCAGATACTACAACTTCGGTCCGTTCATTTTCATAGATCCAGAAACTGGCAAAGAGATATCGAGAGCAAACACGATGAAGGAAGTCCAGGAGACTCTGAAGGACCTTCCTCTTCCTTCATTCAGATACCATTCAAAGCGCAATGATTTCTCAAGATGGCTCAGGGCCCAGTCTTTATATATGCTCGCGAAGAGGATAAAGAACATAAACCTCGATAACGGCATGAGCGATGAGGAAGTGAGGAATCTCCTCTACACGACAATCAGGGATTACAGGAGCGAACGCACTAGGGGTGTAATAGCACAGTTCACCCCCTCCTCATATGATGAGACCGTTCTCTTTGCAAGAATAGGAAAAGGTTCTCTGGGAGGAAAAGGAAGGGGTCTGGCATTTCTTGCAATGGAGATGAAGGCAAACGGGATCAGTACGCTCTACCCTTCTGTATACCTCTCGATTCCAAGAACGATTGTCATAACAACAGAGCTTTTCGACACTTTCATGGATGAAAATGACTTGAGTTGCCAGGATTTCCAGGAAATGGAGGATGGTGAAATACTCCGAATCTTCCTCAATGGAAAAATGACTGAAAGTCTTGTGGCGGATCTCAAAGCAATCCTACGAATCGTGACAAAACCTCTGTCAGTAAGATCCTCTTCCCTCCTCGAAGACTCTCATTTCCAGCCATTTGCCGGAGTATACCAGACAACCATGATTGCAAATCGTGGCAGCGAACAAGAGAGACTGGAGGAACTCATCAAATCGATAAAAACCGTCTGGGCATCAACCTATTTCATCACTGCAAGGGAGTATCTCAAGAGTACATTGCACTCCCCCGAAGAAGAGAAGATGGCGGTAATCATCCAGCAGGTGACAGGCTCCGAGCATGGATCTTACTGGTATCCGAATATATCGGGAGTGGCAAGATCGCTAAACTACTACCCCGTTCCAGGACAGAAGGCAGAAGATGGCGTAGGTATGCTGTCATTCGGGCTGGGAAAGACAATCGTCGACGAGGGGACTGCCTTGAGGTTCTGTCCGGCAAAGCCAAGGATGCCATCGGATTCGTTGCAGGGTGACTCATCCGTTCAGGACCGTTTCTACGCGCTCTCCCTCGAAGGGAAATTCGAGCCGGAGAAGAACACAGATAATCTTGTACAGCTGCCGATTGACGAAGAGACGAGAAACTTTCCGAAAGCATTCAGGGGAATAGCTTCAACGCTGGATACCTATACCGGAATGCTCTCCGAATCAATCAGGGCGGAAGGCATAAAGATGCTTACCTTCAACGGAGTCCTGAAGTACGAGACACTGCCGCTTGCCAAGATTGTATCCGATATGCTGAAGCTTGGAACCAATGCAATGGCGGAACCTGTTGAGATAGAATTCGCAGTGAATACGGAACATCAGGACCGTCCCGACTTCTCCATTCTCCAGATAAGACCTATTTCCGGCACGTCTGGATACACCGATGTTTCCATAACCCATAAAGACAGGGAGAATGCCCTGATTTACGCGAAGAAGGTGATGGGCAACGGAATCGTGGATGATATAAGGGAAATAGTAACCATAAAGCCCGAAGCCTTCAGAAGAAGCGCTATGACGGAGATGGCGAGGGAGCTGGAAATGCTCAACAAGAAAACGGAAGGATATTACGTCCTCGTAGCGGCGGGACGACTTGGTTCCTCTGACAGATTCCTCGGAATACCCTGCACATGGTCCCAGATTTCCAGAGCTCATGTAATAGTTGAAACAGGGCTCAAGGAACTGCAGGTTGAACCTAGCCAGGGCACACATTTCTTCCAGAATATGACCTCTCTCGGCTGTATCTATCTGACAATAAATCCGATGTACAACGATGGGGTGTTCCGCTACGAGGAGATAGAGAAGCTTCCACATGAAGCCGAAACAGAGCACTTTCTCTGCGTACGTGCAGAAAAACCTTTTATAATAAAAGCCAGCGGTCTCGATGGAGAGGCTGTGATAAGGGAGAACGAGTGATGCCTACAAGTCTTTACACACCAACAAGAGTCACACTTGGTAAAGGTGCCGAGAATTATCTTGGTAAAGAACTTAGACGAGAAGGAGCCAGAAAGGTCCTGATTCATTATGGTTCAGAGAGAATCGTAAAAGATGGTCTGATGAAAACGCTGACAGACCAGCTGGACAAGGAAGGAATAAACTATGTCACGCTTGGCGGCGTCAAGCCGAACCCGAGAGTATCCCTTGTAAGAGAAGGAATCGAGCTTGGCAGAAAGGAAGCTATCGACTACATCGTCGCAGCAGGTGGCGGATCGGTAATAGACAGTGCAAAAGCAATTGCATATGGCCTTTATGATAAATCAGGAGGGGATGTCTGGGATTTCTACAATGGAACGAGAAAGCCAGAAGGCGCATATCCAATCGGCGTAATTCTCACACTATCGGCAACGGGATCGGAAATGAGCGACAGCTCCGTCATAACAAACGAGGAAACCGGCATGAAGAGAGGATATAACTCCGATTACTGCCGTCCAAAGTTTGCCCTCCTGAACCCAGAGCTTACATATACAGTTCCACCTTATCATACATCGTGCGGAACAGCGGATATGATGATGCATACAATCGAGAGGTTCTTCCATTCAGGAAAGTCCCTGGATCTTACGGACAACCTCTCAATAGCACTTCTCAGGACAGTGGTGGAGAATGGAATAAAGGTATTGCAGGACCCGAAGGATTATAAAGCAAGGAAGAATCTCATGTGGGCATCCTCCCTATCACACAACGGCCTGATGCAGGAAGGAAATGAGCAGCGTGGCGACTGGGCCTGCCATCAGATGGAACACGAGCTTTCAGGTATGTTCGACGTGGCACATGGAGCAGGACTTACCGCAATCTGGGGAACCTGGGCGCGCTATGTATTCCTGGAGAATCCTGACAGATTCTCAAAGCTTGGAGAGGGTGTTTTCGGTGTAAAGCTTTCAGGCTCTCCAGAGCGCGATGCGGAGAACTCGATAAGGGCTTTCGAGGATTACTTCCGCCAGATCCATATGCCAACAAGCATAAAGGAACTCGGAATAAGACTTACACCGAAGCAGCTCGACGAGCTTGCTGACAATGCGGTATTCCATGGAAAACGCACCCTCGGAGCATTCAAAGTACTCCAGAGGGATGATATAAGAGCTATATTCGAGAAGGCTTCAGTATAAAGCTCAGGAAAGCTGGGCGGTGAAATAATCCCAGAGAGCAGAATGAGGTGGGTCGGCGACTATCTCAATCTGCTCTTTTTTTATTGGATGGATAAAAACAATCCTTCTTGCATGAAGAGAGATTCCGCCATCTGGATTTGAGCGCTGTGCCCCATATTTAAGATCGCCTTTTATATGTATTCCGATAGCTGCAAGCTGTGCTCTTATCTGATGATGCCGGCCTGTATGAAGGTCTATTTCAAGCAGGTGGTAATTATCAGAAGAAGCGATAAGGGAATACGAAAGCTTTGCCAGCTTAGAGCCTTTCCTTTCCCGGGAAGAAGCAATGCTCTTATTGGTTTCCGCATTTCTCGTTATATAGTGAATGAGCTCGCCTTCCCTCTTCGCAGGAGCTTTATCGACAATAGCCCAGTAAGTCTTCTTCACATCGGATGTCCGGAAGAGCGCTGTCATCCTTGACAGGGCCTTATCCGTCTTGCAATAGACGACTATTCCGGATGTAGGTCGGTCCAGCCTGTGCGGAATGCCGAGAAAGACATTGCCAGGCTTATTGTATTTCTCCTTCAGATAAGCTTTAACATCATCCGCAAGCGTCCTGTCCCCGGAATCATCTCCCTGGACGAGTTCTCCAGGGAGTTTATTAACGATTATAAGATGGTTGTCCTCATAGAGAACCCTGGAAGCTAAATCACTCATCGATACCATCCAGGAGAGAAGGCTGGGATTTCTCCTCAGTTGTAGAGACATCCTTTGTCTGCCTTATCGAAAGCGACTGCAGTTCCTTTCCTGTCAGCTTCTGCCCAGCAGCTGCAGGGGATTTGTAGATAGGGAAATCGGAGAAACGCGCAGTATCTTCCATTATCTTATAACCATATCCGGGCTTGAACTTCATGGAAATTATCGCAGAAGGCCATAGCGACATCTTCTTGACCTTCGCCTTCTCTCCGCTGACCACCGAATACATCTTATCAGTGGAGAATGCCGATATATGGAACCTCTTTATCTGATAGACATTCTTATCGCGGATCTTATCGCGGTAGATTACGGTGAAGATTTCCTTGGAGATAATCTCCTTGTCGCCGTAATTTATGTAGAAAATGCCCTCCGTTCCGATGAAGATTTTATCCTGCACGTTTATCACACGGTATTCGCCATTGTTCTTCATGTAGAAGATCTTGTCATACGGACTGACCTTCAGGAGAGACTCTCCTGTCTTGATGTTAGTACCGAGATAACCTGTCTCGATATCATATCTAACATCCATATTCCTTACAGCAACCTGGCGTACATTCAATGTCTCGAAAGAGGAGATTTCCGTCTTTCTCTTGAAAAGATCCTTATCGAGCATCTCCTCAAGCTCCGTCAGGTATGACTCAGCATAATCGATGATGTTTGCAAGATTATGCTCTATCTTCTCTATCTCGCCTTCAATCTCCCTGATCTCGGCCTTATTCTTCTCAATATCGAAAAGGCTTATGCGCCTGATAGGAATCTTCAGAAGCCTTTCGATATCATCATCGTTAAGATCCTCACCACCAAGTTCAGCAGCAAAGGGAACAAAGCCCTCGACTATCGTGGCTTTAACAGCTTCGGCAGTCTTCTCCGATTCTATACGCTTGTATATCCTCTCCTCTATGAAAATGCGCTCCAGCGTCCTTGCCCGAAGCCTTTCCTGAAGATGTTTTCTATCATTCTCGAGCTCTGCGGTAAGGACCTCGACAAGATGCTTTGCATGGAATCGGATCATCTCTGTAATCGGGACAGCCTTCGGAAGGCCATCTACAATCACAAGAGGATTGACTGAAATCTTCTTCTCGCAATCAGTGGCAGCATAGAGAACATCCACCATATCCTCGGAATAGACTCCGCGCTGCCAGCAGATTTCGATCTGTGCTTTCTCCGCTGTATAGTCGCTGATCGATGCTATCTTAAGGCGGCCTGTTGCATTTGCCTTCTCAATCGATGCAATCATCGCATCGCTTGTAACACCATAAGGAAGCTCCTCGATGATGAGCTTCTTAGGATCTGATGCATTGAGCCGAGCTCTGACAGCAACCTTTCCCATTCCATCGTTATACTCGGATACATCAATTATTCCGCCACCAGGGAAATCCGGATAAATCTTGAACTTCTTTCCCCTCAGCGCCTTCTTCTCTGCTTCGAGGACCTCAAAGAGATTGTGTGGAAGAATCGATGTGGACATACCGACTGCGATGCCCATCGTTCCCTGAACTACAACAACAGGTATCTTCGCAGGGAAAACCACAGGCTCCTTGTTCCTTCCATCGTATGAATCGACGTATTCGGTTATCTCAGGGTTATAAAGGACTTTTTTTGCAAAGGGCTTAAGACGGCACTCTATGTACCTTGCAGCAGCTGCCCCATCGCCTGTGAGGAAATTACCGTAGTTACCTTGCTTCTCAATGAACAATTCTGCGTTTGCAAGATTTACAAGCGCTTCATATATCGAAGAATCTCCATGCGGATGGAATTTCATTGCGGCACCAACAACATTGGCAACCTTCATGAATCTTCCATCATCCATCTCAAACAGCGTGTGCATGATACGACGCTGAACAGGCTTGAAGCCATCGATGAGATCAGGTATAGCCCTGTCCCTTACAACGTATGAAGCATATTCAAGGAAGTAATTCCTGTAGAGTTTATCAGCCTGTGACATTCAGAAGATTCTCCATGATGAACTCCCTTCTCTGCGGAGTGTTATCGCCCATATAGAATGCCATCTTGTCCCTGATATCCTTTATTGAGGTTATCGAGACGGGCAGGAGTTTTATATCCTCCCCAATGAAATTCTTGAATTCCTTAGCATCGATTTCACCAAGGCCCTTGAACCTTGTCACCTCGGAACCTCTGATGCGACGCATGGCATCATCGCGCTCAGCTTCCGTGTAGCAATATTCTGTCACCTGTTTATTTCGGACTCGGAAAAGCGGTGTCTCAAGTATGAAAAGCTTTCCCGATGTAACAACTTCCTCGAAGTATGAAAGGAAGAATGTCATGAGCAGTATGCGGATGTGGAAACCATCGGTATCAGCATCGGTTGCAATGACGACCTTTGAATACCTGAGGTCATCAATCCCGTTCTCAATACCGAGCGCCACCATGATATTGTAAAGCTCTTCATGCTTATATAGCTCAGTCCTCTTGTATCCCTGCACATTGAAAGGCTTTCCTCTAAGTGCAAAGACTGCCTGGGTATCAGGATTACGGCTTTTGGAGATTGTTCCAGCAGCACTATCGCCCTCTGTAAGGAAGATCATTGACTCCTCAGCTTCTTTTCTATGTGCAGCTGGAGCATTGTTTATATGATACTTGCAGTCCCTGAGTTTAGGGATATGAACAGCTGTTTTCTTTGCTCTCTCCTTTGAGTTGTTCCTAACTTCCTGTTCTTCCTTGTGAACCTTCTCATTGGTAGAGACCTTATCCTGAAGTCCCTGGGCTTTTGCCTTGTCCTTCATAAGGGCATCCATAACAGCTTCCTTGACTTCTGTTACTATCCAGGTGCGGACCTCTGTAGACCCCAGCTTGTTCTTTGTCTGGCTCTCGAAGACAGGATTCTGCATCTTTATCGCGACAGCGGCTACGATACCATCCCTTATCTCAGGAGCCTGCCAGCTCTTTCTGTAGAATTCATTTATACCCTTCAGGACACCTTCCTTGAAGGCTGCAAGGTGAGTACCACCATCTGCTGTATTCTGGCCATTGACGTATGAGAAATAATTCTCGCCATACCCAGATGTATGGGTGAATGCAAATTCAAGGTGTTCGTTGCGGAAGTGTATTGCCGGGTACAGTCCCTCATCGCCGATGACCTTTGAAAGCTGATCCAGAAGTCCGTTGCGGCTTCTCAGTATTTTCTTATTGTACTCTATAGTGAGTCCTGTATTCAGATAGGCATAGCTCCACAACCTGTCTGTAATGAACTCATCATTGAACTGATAATCGGCAAAGATCTTGCTATCGGGGGTAAATGAGACAAGAGTACCGTCTGGTTCTGCTGTTGTTCCTTCATTCTTCTTCTTGAGCTTTCCCTGCTTGAAGAAAGCTTCAACGAACTTCCCTTCCCTGAATGATTTCACATAGAACTCAGAGGAAAGAGCATTCACGGCCTTGGTTCCGACTCCATTGAGTCCGACCGAGAACTGGAAGGCTTCATCATCGTACTTTGCACCAGTGTTGATAACAGAAACACATTCTACGACTTTTCCAAGAGGTATACCTCGTCCATAATCGCGGACAGTTACAGAACCATTGAGAACTGTGACTTCTATCTTGGAGCCGTGCTTCATGATGAATTCATCGATGGAATTATCTACGACTTCTTTCAAAAGTATATAAATGCCGTCATCGGGATGGGAACCATTCCCAAGCCGTCCGATGTACATTCCTGGCCTTAGCCGTATATGTTCAAGGGAAGACAGCGATTTGATATTTTTCTCATCATACGCCATAAAGGTAATTATAAAGCAGATTATCCAAAATCTGCAATTAAGGCCTAAAGCCAACTCCAGAGCTTGTTTAAACTTCCTCTTAGGAAAAGCAAAGGAGCCCGAAGGCTCCTCAATCACACATTCTTTGCAGAGAACCTGGAAAGGAACTCTTTTGTCCTCTGGCTCTTTGGGGAGGTGAAAATCTCTTCAGGGCTTCCCTCTTCCTCAATTTTGCCATCTGCCATATATACCACGCGATTGGAGACGTTGCGAGCAAAGGCCATTTCATGGGTAACGACAAGCATGGTCATACCAGTTCCGGCAAGAACCTTCATTACATCAAGAACTTCCCCGACCATCTCTGGATCGAGCGCCGATGTGGGCTCATCGAAGAGAAGCACTTCAGGATCCATCGCAAGAGCTCTTGCGATTGCGACTCTCTGCTTCTGACCTCCAGAAAGCTGGCGTGGCTTGGCCTTTATATACTGTGACATACCGACTCTTGAAAGATATTCCATAGCCTTTTCCCTGGCTTCCTCTTTTCCTCTCTTGAGAACATGGGTCTGGCCTATCATGCAGGTCTCAAGCACTGAATAATTGCTGAAAAGATTGAAGGACTGGAAAACCATACCGACTTTTGTCCTGTACTTATCTTCATCGACCTCTCCAGAGAGGATATTCTTGCCATGATAAAGAATCTTTCCGCCTGTCGCTTCTTCGAGCATATTGATACAGCGAAGCAGCGTGGACTTGCCAGATCCAGATGCTCCGATGATGCTTATAACATCGCCTTTGCTCACGGAGAAATCTATATCCTTCAGGACTTCATTGGTTCCGAAAGTCTTAACGAGGTGCTCTATCTTAAGAATCTCTTCCATCAGAATGTACCTCCCTTCTTCGCATCGTAGCGTGTCATTCCACTTGTGAAGGCAAGCGTATCAGTAGTGGCAAGGTCAAAATTAGACGGGCCATCCATCTTCGTCTCAACATAGCGAAGAATCCTCGAGCAGACGAAAGTAAGCACAAAGTAGATAATCATTGTGACAGTAGCTGCTTCGAAGTAGGTATAAAGCGCTCCGGAAATACTCTTGAATGTAAAGAAGAGCTCTACAGTTCCGATAATTGAGAGAACACAGGTATCCTTGATATTGATAATAAGGTTATTACCAATCTGCGGCATGATGTTTCTGAGAGCCTGAGGAAGCACGACAAGAAGCATTGTCTGGAAATGAGACATACCGATAGCTCTCGCACCTTCGCTCTGGCCTGGATCTACAGAGAGGATTCCACCTCTAACAGTCTCTGCCATATATGCGCCGGTGTTGACTGAAACGATGATGATGGCAGCACTCCACATTCCGAGGTTGATTCCGAAAAGCTGGCTCATTCCATAATAGATGAATGCAGCCTGAAGCATCATAGGAGTTCCTCTGAAGACTTCAACATATGCTGTAAGAATAAGCTTGACCAGCTTCAGCAATCCTCTTTTTACAATACCATCTTTCTTGTGTGGCTCTGTTGTCTGAACCAGTCCTACTGCAAAACCGATAATGCACCCGAGAAGAGTACAAATGATGGCGATGGCCATCGTAGT
>CALXXO010000024.1 GCA_944392705.1 uncultured Spirochaetaceae bacterium | reverse complement strand
GAGACTTCATAGCCCTCTTCTTTAAGTGCCCCTACTGCCTGGTTGCCTGAATAATCGAATTCGCACGCCTGGCCGATTACTATAGGGCCAGAGCCTATCACGAGGATATGGTGGATATCATCCCTTCTCATCTTGCTTTCTCCATGAATACATCGAAAATAGCTTCAGCTTCCTCCGGTCCAGGAGCAGCTTCAGGGTGGAACTGCACGGATCTTACATTCATTGTCTCGTCATACAGTCCCTCGACAGTTCCGTCGTTTGCATTCTCAAACCAGATTGAGGTTGTCTCAGGCAGTGATGAGCGCACTGTCATAAAACCGTGGTTCTGGGCCGTTACGAATGTTCTTCCGGTGACAGTGTCGCGTACTGGCTGATTCGATCCATGGTGGCCGAATTTCATCTTCTCCGTCTTGCCGCCAATGGCTATTGTTATGATCTGGTGTCCCAGGCATATTCCTTCTATCGGAAGTTTTCCGATGAGCTTTTTCACGAGATCTACAGCCCCTGTAAGCAGTGCTGGGTCTCCAGGACCATTCGAAAGGAAGAGCGCATCTGCGTTTTCATTCAGAACATCCTCTGCCGTTGCTGTCGGTGGGAAAAGGGTGACGGATGCTCCTCTTTTATAAAGACAGTTTATGATTGAGCGCTTGATGCCATAGTCTATGAGGGCAAAGTGCTTTGAAGGGTTCTTCGGCGGGTTTTCAAACCCGGCTCCAAGGATGGGATTCTCGATTCTCTCCTTTACAGCTACTCCATCAATCAAGTCTCTTTCTGTAATCGAGGGGAAAGATTCAAGAATCTCCTCCGCTTTTGCTCTATCTTCGGGGTGGAAAATCACTCCATTCTGTGAGCCGTGGTTCCTTAGGTGGAGGGTAAGGGCTCTGGTATCTATACCTTCTATTCCGGTTATACCGTTTCTTCTCATGAATTCATCGAGAGTGATCCGGCCATCCATGACCGGGCCCCTGTAGAGCTTTTTGACAATGAGGGCAGGGGCTTTTATTCCGTCGCTCTCATTGTCTTCCGCGCTGATTCCATAGTTTCCTATCATCGGGCTTGTCATTGTGACAATCTGCCCAGCGTAGGAAGGATCTGTGAGTATTTCCTGGTACCCCGGTATCCCGGTATTGAATACAACTTCTCCGATGCTTATCGGATTCTCAGATCCGAATGCTATTCCCTGGAATTCCTTTCCATCTTTGAGTCTGAGTATTGCTGTCCGTTCCATCTTTTTTTCCAAGGAATAGTACAGTGATTCGACAGACGATATCAACAAGAATGCACCAAAAACAACACTATGCAACAGACGTGCAACATTATTTCGCGATAGATATATCTCCACCTGAAGAAATGGCCGTTACAGTGGCATTTTCTTCTCCACCGGAGGATGGCATTATCTCTCCATAGATGGTGACGCTGCCTTCTGCTGTATTCCACATCAGGCTTCTTTCTCCCGCTATTATCTCGATGTTGCCATCGTCAGTCTCCGTTGTGAGACGGCCGCTGCCGACTGGGACTATGTAGATGTTTCCGCTCTCCGATTCTGCATCGAGGTCTCCATATGCCCCGATTGCTCTTATGAATCCTGACTTGGTTGTTATGGTTGTTTTGTCGGCTTCGGTGTCGGTCATTATCACATTGCCGGAAGTGCTGTCAGCTTCAACATCTCCGATTGAGGTTTCGGTAATCATCATGCTGCCGCTTTCCGTTGATAGGAGAAGAGAATCTGCCATCGTGTTCTCTATTACAATGTCTCCGCTGGTTGTCCTTATGCTGATCAGCGGAAGTCTGCTCCACGATGGAAGTGTGATTTCAATTATACCGGGTCCGCGGGCGCTTATATGTATATCGTTGTCGTTCTCTTCAATCTGGAGACTTCTTGCGTGGTGCCTTGTTATCTCCATATCGTGTCTTGGCTGTTCTGAGATGAATACGGATGCTTCTCCTGTTTCTATGGTCAGCGTCGATGTTCCTGGAAGTTCCATCAGCGTCGGAGATGCTTCTCCGGAAAGGAGGATGCTGGAAGCGAGAATTGCGACAATCAGAAGTGCCGCAGCTATGCATATCCTTATCCGGGTAGTACGTTTCATCATTCTCCTCTTCTGAATCTCTCGTCCCAGTCCTTCTCCTTGTCGAAAGTCCTGTCCTTGAAAGCCTTGCTATCATCCTCCGCTTCTTCGTAGCTGACGTCAATGGGGTCGGAAGGGCGGTGTGCCCCGATTATATCACTTTCTGTCTGTGCTGGAAGGATCATGGCAAGTACTAGGTAGATTCCAGCTCCCGGGAATATCCCGGTGAAAAGCAGGATAAGGAAGACGATGAATCTTGTCTTTGCAGGATCCAGGTCCCTCCATTCTGCCAGGCCTGTGACAACGCCGAAGAGAGGTCCTCTTGGAGATCTTGTCCATCTTTTAGTTCTCATGCTCTGCCCGCCTTTTTCCTGAGCTCTTCAAGCTCTCTTTCTATTTCCTCCGATTTTTCCATTTCTTCGAAACGGTCTGCTGCCGCTGTGGATGTGGATGAGAATGCATTCATCCTGTCGAACTTCTCTTCCATCTCGCGGAACTTTGCTTCTGTATCCTGCTTAATGGATTCCCTGGTCCTCTTTTCATTAGCAGCCCGCTCTTTCTTCTCTTTGAGAATCCTGAACCGTGCTTTTGACTCCGAAAGCTTGTCCTCGAGTTCTGAGATGTTCTTTCTTGCATTATTTATGGTCTCTTTGTTTTCGGTTAGAAGCTTCTCGATTCTGGTCTTTTCCTTTTCTGCCTGAAGCTTCTCCGCCAGGGCTTCCCTTGCAAGGTCATCCTTTCCTTTTGATACTGCCAGCAGCGCTCGCTTCTGCCAGCGTTCTGCCGCATCGTGTGCTTCTTTCATCTCTCTCTCGAGCTTTGCTCCGTCCGCCATTGCGGCTGCACAGGAGCTTTTGAGATCGATCAGTGTGTCTTCCATCTCCTGGATCATCATCCTGAGCATCTTTTCCGGATCCTCTGCCTTGTCCAGCATTGCGTTCATGTTGGCGTTTATAATGTCTATGAATCTTGAGAATATATTCATACGGCTCTCCTGAAATATTCTATGCAAGGAATGTGCCATATGCCAGAACAAAACAGAAAATAAAGAAATATTGGTCATAATAACCAGGCTTTGGTATTATAAACCATATGGTAAGGGATGCAATAAGGGAAGGAATAGGCGAAAGCGAAGTCTATCTCGATTTCATTGAAGCAGTATCAAGAGCCAGCAGGGTTGATCGTCCTGTCATCCTTGTCGGTGAGCGTGGTAGTGGAAAGGAGCTTGCTGCAAGGCGACTTCATTATCTTTCACAGCGCTGGCAGGGACCGCTTGTCACAGTAAACCTGGCATCCCTTCCTGAATCCTTGATTGAAACAGAGCTATTCGGATACGAGAGCGGTGCTTTCACCGGAGCGAAAGGAACAAGGAAAGGCCGCTTCGAGGAAGCAGAAGGCGGAACGCTTTTTCTGGATGAGATAGGCCTTGTACCGCTCTCTGTCCAGGAGAAAATCCTCAGGACAGTTGAATACGGTACATACGAAAGGGTGGGCTCCTCAGAGACTCGTCATGCCGATGTGAGGATAGTCTCTGCAACCAATGCCGATCTTAAGAAGCTTGCGAAGGAAGGTAAGTTCAAGGAAGATTTGCTGGACAGATTATCATTCGAGGTTCTCTTTCTCCCTCCGTTAAGGGAAAGAGGGAATGATATCCTGCTGCTTGCGAATCATTTTGCAGCGCGAATGGCAACGGAGTGCTCTCTTCCTTATATCCCTTATTTCTCTCCGGAAGCCGAGGAAGCCCTGATGAGCTATGCGTGGCCGGGGAATATAAGGGAGCTGAAGAATACGGTGGAGCGAGCTGTATACAGGAGCAGGGGACAGGTCATCTCCGAGATAATCTTCGACCCGTTCCTGAATCCTTTCCCGCGTTATGAGGAGAGGGAAGAGGTTGAGAAGTTCCCCTCTTACTCCCTCTCTGATTACCCCCTTGTTCACGATGATGTTGATGTATTCTTCTTCAAGAAGGCTCTCGGTGAATGCGGGGGGCATCAGAGAAAAGCAGCTGAGAAGCTCTCGATATCATACGACCAGTTCAGGGGAGTTTACAGAAAGCTCAAGGACAGAATCGTTCAGGATTGATCATCCCAGAAGTTCTGTGGCTCTCCGCATCCTCTCTATTACGTGAACGCCGAATGGGCAGCGCTTCTCGCATCCTCCGCATCCGATGCAGTCCTTTCCATTCTTCGAAAGGCTCTGGTAGTGTGCTTTGACAGTCGCTGGTACTTCTTCATGCATTGCTCCCAGGTCCAGAAGCTTGTTCACCATTGCTATGTCTATCCCCGAGGGACATGGAGCGCAATGTCCGCAATATGTGCACTGCCCGGAGTATGCATGGGCAGGCGCTCCTGCTAGCACCGTTGCATAATCTTTCTCATCATCGCTTGCGCTCTCATATGCAACGGCAGCATCCACGTGCTCCTTTGAATCATATCCGACAAGAACCGATGCAACCGCCGGGCGGGTCAGTGCATAGTGAAGACACTGTACTGGTGTGAGTGCAACGCCGAATGGAGATGTTGCTGGGTCGAACAGCCTTCCTCCCGCATAGCCTTTCATTACAGTGATTCCGACACCATTTTCATCGCAGATTCTATATAGTTCCGCTCTTTCCGGTGCGATTCCTCCGATGCTGTCATCATAGGTTTTCAGGTCAAAACAGTTATCGAGATTCTCATTTGCTGGAAGCATATCGAATGCCGGGTTTACGCTGAAGAGAATCATCTCGATCTTTCCGCTACGAGCTGCAAGCTTTCCGACTTCAGGATTATGTGTGCTCATGCCGATGTGATGTATGACACCTTTTCTCTTGAGTTCTGCGGCATAGGCATAGAACTCACCCTCCATGATTCTTCTGAATTCATCTGCTTCATCTACAAAGTGGATCATGCCGAGGTCTATGTAGTCCGTACCGAGCCTGGTCAGAAGATCTGCAAAGGCTTCTTTTGCTTTTGCCATATCTCGAGTCTTCACATACTGGCCATTCTGCCAAGTAGATCCCAGATGTCCCTGGATGATCCATCTTTCTCTTTTCCCCTTGATTGCTGCTCCTATGTTCGATCGGACATTCGGTTCTGACATCCAGCAGTCGAGGATGTTTATTCCCTTTTCTTCGCAGTAGCTGATGATTGCAGCAACTTCTTCTTTGCTGTGTCTTTCAAGCCATTCAGCCCCCAGTCCTATTTCGCTGACAGTTAGACCTGTCTTTCCGAGTTTCCTGTACTTCATATTCTGATTGTACCATTCATATCTCTCCTTATGTGATAATCCCTTTGAATGTGGGTGAAAAAATCGATGTAACTATTAACATTACAACAACCGCGTTGTATATTCCCGATTATGTTGTAACTATAATGATTACAACAAGGAGGAGATATGACAAATAAAGAAAAAGCCCTCGCACTGATTGGAACATTCGCATCCGGCGATACGGTACTTGCAAAAGAGCTTCTTGCTGCACCTTATATCCAGCACAATCTTTCTTATGGTACAGGAAGAGATGCATTCATTTCTTCTGTTGAGTATCTAACTTCTGCACCGGTAAGGACCACGGTGGAAAATATTCGGGCACTCGAGGACGGGGACAGAGTATTCATGCAGACTGTCTATAATTTTGCTGGTGTAGGAAAGCAGGTTGCTTTCGATATCTTCCGCTTCGATGAGGATGGAAAGATTGCGGAGCATTGGGACAATCTTGCATCTGTTGCAGCTCCAAACCCATCCGGACATACTCAGATTGATGGATATATGCCTGTTGAGGATATCGAGAAGACGGAAGAGAACAGGAAGCTTATCCAGGCTTTCCTTTATGATGTAATGCAGGGGCATCATCCAGAGAAGACTGCTTCGTATTTCAATGGCGATAAGCATATCCAGCATAATATCAGCATTGCTGATGGTCTTTCCGGGCTTGGCTCTGCCCTTGAAGCAATGGCAAAGCAGGGCATACAGATGATTTATAACAGGACTCGCATGGTACTTGCCCAGGGCAATTTCGTACTGGGTGTAAGCGAAGGATCTTTCGGCGGTGCACCTACCAGCTATTACGACCTCTGGAGAATAGAGGGCGGTAAGATTGCCGAGCACTGGGATGTTATGGAGACAATCGCTGATAGAGCATCCTGGAAGAATGATAACGGAAAATTCTGATGTAATCATTGACATTACAATATTTGTTGTTTCAGAATGATGACAGGAGAGTATGGTATGCAGATATCATCAAGATTCACAGTAGCCCTTCATATATTCGCCTGTGTTGAATACTTCAAGGATAAGTGCAAGGTCACTAGCGATTTCCTTGCTTCAAGCATAAACACCAATCCTGTCTTCATCCGTAGAATACTTGGCCAGCTCTCGAAGGCGGGCCTTTTGAAGGTGATGAGGGGAACTGGCGGAATTGAGATTACCAGGCCGCTGAAGGATATTACATTCCTTGATGTTTATAAGGCTGTAGAACCTATAGAAGATGGAGCGCTCTTCCACTTCCATGAAAATCCCAATCCTGCCTGTCCTGTGGGACGGAATATCCATTCGCTTCTGGATGGTAAGCTGCTGTCGATACAGAATGCAATGGAAGACAGGATGAAGGAGTATACGCTTGATGATATCAGAGAGGGACTCGGGGAAATCATTGGAGGGAAGGATAGCTGATGATTATCTTTCCTTCCTCGTCGGAGAAATCCACACGGTTGTTGCTGCCGCTGTAGATGATTGTGGCCTGCCTGTCACTGCGCTATAGATGTGATGGACTTTGATAATACTGGTCTGTACTTTCTTACAGCAAAGGGGAAATGCTTTTACAGGAGACTGAAGAAAAAACCATTCATTTCCATTACAGGTATCAAAGATAATGATACTTTGTCGTCCATCGCGGTGTCCCTTCGCGGCAATGTGGAGGAGCTGGGAGAGGACGCGCTGATTCGTCTGATTCAGAAGAACAAGTACATGACAAAGATATATCCAACGGAAGAATCGAGGAAAGCTCTCTGCATTCAGGATTTTTCAGGGAAGTGGTGAGTTCTTCGATTTATCCTCTCTCCCGATTAGAAGGAAGCTCTTTTCGTTCGGAGGTATTCATCATCCTTCAGAAGAGCTTTTCATCTCCGACAAATGCATAGGATGCGGCAGATGCCTCGAGGCTTGCCCACAGGGGTGCATAGATAACAGTTCGGTTCCATTCCGTATCAACGTAGATAACTGCCTTATCTGTGGCAGATGTGGCGATGTATGTCCTGTCGGTGCTGTTGCAAAGAGGAAAATATGACTCAGGATGAGAGAAGAATATGGTTGGTAAACTACCTTCTCAAGGAAAACCATGAATATGCTGATATAAGAATTCCAAATAATCCCGGAGAGCAGTGGAGACTTCTCCGTGCATTGATGAATATTCGGCCAGCGGTACCAATTAGCAATGAATTAATTCCTATACAGGATGAATTTCTAAAGCAAGAAATTAAGAAAAAAGGGATAACCGACATTTCTTCGCTTGCTCCGGTTTCTGATGATATCTATCTATGGCAGGGGGATATAACAACGCTGAGGTGCGATGCGATTGTCAATGCTGCAAACAGTGGAATGACAGGTTGCTATGTTCCATGCCATGGCTGCATCGATAATGCAATACATACATACATATGCAGGTGTTCAGCTCAGGCTTGAGTGCGCTGAGATTATATTGGAGCAAGGACATGATGAAGAGACTGGAAGCGCGAAAATTACAGGTGCTTACAACCTTCCATCGTCTTTTGTAATCCATACAGTCGGCCCGATAGTCAGAGGTCCTGTACCGACGGCGGAGGATAGAAGACTTCTTTCCTCGTGCTATGAATCAAGCCTTGTGCTTGCTGATGAAAAAGGAATTGTAAGCATTGCTTTCTGTTGTATCTCGGCAGGGGAATTTCATTTTCCTCCAGAGGAAGCAGCAAAGATAGCGTTTGATTCAGTTGTTAAATACAAGGCAAGGACAGGAAGCAGCATAAAGGTGGTATTCGATGTTTTCACAGACAATGATAGAAAAATATACTCAAAACTTCTTGGAAATTGTTGAAAAGTTAAGGGGACTTATCGACAGGTCAGATGCCATTCTTATCGGAATCGGGGCTGGAATGAGCGCATCTGCAGGCTTTGATTACTCCGGTAAAAGATTTTCCGACAATTTCTCTGATTTCCAGGAAAAATACGGGATTGAAGATATGTATTCCGGTGGCTTCTATCCTTTCGGCAGCCTTGAAGAGTACTGGGCATGGTGGTCTTGCATGATAAAGCTAAACAGATATGATTCTGCTGTCGGAAAGCCTTATCTTGATCTTCTTTCTCTTATTGCAGAGAAGAACTATTTTGTGCTTACGACAAATGTTGACCATCAGGTGCAGAAGGCAGGTTTTGATAAGGAACGCCTTTTCTACACACAGGGAGATTACGGACTTTGGCAGTGTTCCTTGCCGTGCCATTCAAAGACATATGATAACAAAGAGACTGTCATAAGTATGGTTGAAGAACAAAGGAATATGAAGGTCCCTTCATCCCTTGTTCCGCATTGTCCAGTCTGTGGAAGGCCCATGTCCATGAATCTGCGTTCTGATGATACCTTTGTTGAGGATGAGGGATGGCATGAAGCTGCAGGAAGATATGAAAAATTTCTCAATAGGAATATTAACAAACATTTGCTGCTGCTTGAGCTCGGTGTGGGCTACAATACTCCTGGTATCATCAAATATCCTTTCTGGCAGATTGCAGAGAGAAACAGGAATGCATCATATGTCTGTATCAACGACAGAGATACACCTGTTCCAAGAGCAATAGAGAAACAATCTATTTGTGTAAAAGGGGATATTGGAGCAGTTTTGAAAATCTTAAAGTGTTGATGCAAAAGCGTTCGGTTTCGAAAATGAAAAAATTTTACGATTTCGAAACCGTTTCCTAGTATAATATGTTTGGAGAAGAATCATAATTCTTGGAAACGGGCGAAGATATGAAGACGATAATAAGAACAAAATATCTGGATAGAATCATCCAGCTGAATGGAACACCTGATATAAAAATCATTACAGGCATCCGTCGTTCAGGCAAATCGAAGCTGTTGCAATCATATATTGAGTATCTGAAAGCGCATTTTAAAAACATCAATATTATATCCATTGATTACATGGACCTTGCGTATGAGGGAATCAAAGAGTATCACGCTCTTCACGAATATGTGGAAAAGCACTATCAAAAGGGGAAAACAAATTATCTATTTGTGGATGAAGTCCAGCTGTGTCCACAATTTGAATTGGCTATCAACAGCCTTTATTCAAAAGACAAGTATGACATATACATTACAGGTTCCAATGCTTTCCTCCTCAGTGCAGATCTTGCAACTCTTTTCACTGGCCGATATATGGAGATTCATGTGTTCCCATTCAGTTTTCAAGAATACTGCCAGTATCATGATGAAACAGATGGCAGGGAGCAGCTTTTTGATGATTACTTTTCGAATGGAGGACTCGCTGGTTCTTATGCCTATAGGACCGAGAAAGATAGGTTAAATTACATAAAAGAGGTATACGAAACAATTGTCACGAGGGATCTAGTCCAGAAGTATTCCCTGCCTGATACACTGGTTTTGCAGAGACTTAGTGAGTTCCTCATGGATAACATCGGTAATCTTACTTCTCCGAATAAGATCAGTCAGCTTCTGAGTGCTAATAAAGCAATTACCAATCATGTGACAGTCGGTAGATACATCAAGTATTTATGCAATGCTTTCGTTTTTTACGATATAAAGCGCTACGATATACGAGGGAAAAGGTATCTGGAAAGTTCCGAGAAGTTTTACCTTTGTGACACTGGTATCCGGAATGCTATTCTTGGAAGCAGAAATCTTGATTATGGCAGGGTTTATGAGAATATGGTATGCATTGAACTTCTTCGCAAGGGATATGATGTGTATGTTGGGAAGCTGTATCAGAAAGAGATTGATTTTGTAGCGCAAAAAGGTAGCGAGAAAATATATATACAGGTCAGCGACAACATCCAGGATCATAAAACCTTTGAAAGAGAATATTCGCCATTGCTGCAAATCAGGGATGCGTATCCTAAAGTGATTATCGCACGGACACGGCACCCGAAATATACTTATGAAGGTATCGAGATTATTGATATAGCTGATTGGCTTTTGCAGGAATAAATGAGGAAGCTTCCCCTTCTGTGATGTAAAGCGGGGCAGCATCCTGTCTTATCTGAAAGTCACAGTGAATGTGCACTCCTCTTTCGATGGATTCCTGAAGAACAAATACTCAGGTACAGAGTTTCTTTTCTCTCCCAGATAATACTCTTCTCCATTCTTGATACTTGTTGTGCCATGCCCGCTTGGTTGATGGTATCCGATTATGAGTTGTCCATCTTTGTTATCTGTCTTCAGTGAAATTGTGGAATTTACAGGTATTCCGGAAGGGAGAAGCGGAAAAAGATAAGTTCCTTCATTTACTGTGAATTTTGTTTCGCCCATCTTCACAATTTCAATCGGATAGCTCCCATCTGCGGGTGTAAGATATACAGAGTATGTTTCCCCATCGTAATCGAACATGATATCTCTATCATGTTTTGGAATATTGATTACCACTCCGGTTTTCGTTTTTGCGATAGGGAATACAGCATAAAAACGTTCACCTGTATCTGTATATCTGGCATTTAAATCATAGATAAATGCACCAAGCCCATTTGAAAGGCCTTCAACAATCATGTATTGGTCTATGTTTGATGCTTCTATAATATATGTTCCAGGGCTTGAGATTTCGGTTGTTCCCTCTGTTTTGATGTTTTCTGGGGTGATGAAATAGAGGGTGCTTGTCTGTGGTTTATCGGAATAATCAATAATCAATGACTGGTACAGGTAGATAGTTTCATATCCCGAGAGATTGAGAATCGCATTCTCTTTTCCTTCGATTCTTTTTCCGTTTTCATCGACAAACGAGAAATAATGGCTCGTTTTTGCATTGCCGCTATGGCTTGTTGTTTCGTTGATAACCACTCTTGAAGGATCCGGAATGGAATCAACATCGATGGAGTAGAATGTTTCGTAGTGTTCAACTCCGTTATCTGTGAAGATGGGAGTGGTTTTCCCCTGTCCGATGACCATTCCCTTGGCACCATCTTGGAATTCGGTTTCATCAGTTGCCACATCGCCAATCCTGAATTCACCGCCATTCTGCAGCCCTATTTCTACTGCAGTGAATGTTATCTCGCTTTGTCCTTCGGGCAGGATGAATGTATATGTCCCTCCTGAAATATTGTTTAGGCTTATGCGTGATTTTCCTGAAACAGCAGAAAGTGCTGATTGACTGCCTGCAGAAGCCTTGCTGGAATAGATTGTGTAGAGCTTGCCGCTTTCCAGTCCTTTGATTGATATTTCTTGATTGCCACCTTCTACAGCAATCGGATCCGAGACATTTGTTACAGTGCTTGTTCCTGTAATTTCATCATTGACATTTATGCTGATGGGGTCTGCCTGGATGCTATTGTCCTGTGGTGTGCATGATATGAAAGATAAAGCAATTATTACTGTTGTTGCTTTAAGAAATGGTTTCAGCATATTTCCTCCCACTAATTTCATTTGATTAGCAGTGCGGAAATAAGTCAATGATTGATTTTCTGTAATGCATAGATTATGGGACGGAAGATACTTTGATGTATTCCGACTCTGGTCTTCCCGAATCACTGGATGGTTATAGCTACTTAAGACTTTTCATAGTACTTGCTATGGATTCTAATAACAATGTAGTTGGAACTTCTACATACAGTATGAACTAAAAATGGAGTAACAGAGTGAGGAGGTTTGTTTTATACCTCCTCACTTTCTCCTTGAGATAATGCTTGTATTTAGCTCAAATAATCGGAAATAATCCTGTGTTATAGTAATTTCTTTCCATTAAAGAAAAAGTTTTGAATAGGTCTTGTCAAAACGCGATAAATACAGGGGCCGATGCCCCCATATTTAAGCATCTTTGCAGTTTTCTTTCAGACTCTGAAGTTCTCTTTCGATGGCTTCTTCGCGTTCAAGGTCCTCAAAAGATGGTTCTTTCTTTGTCTTTGGAGTTGTTATATCCGCTTCGGCTTCCCATTTGTCTATTCTGCAATTCAGTTCTTCGATCCTTTTCTCCCATTCAGCATCAATGCTTTTCTCTATTGCTTTGTTGGCTTTGATACGTTCCTTTGCGCTTGTGGCTCTGGCTTTGAGCTCTGTCGATCTGGATTTCATCTCCGCAAGCTTTTCTTCGATTTTCGACAGCGTTGAGTTCAAGGATGAGAGGACTGAGGTGAGGGAAGATACAACCCTTTGATCTTCCTTTGCAATCCTTTCAATTTCCTGTTTTTCCTGAATTGCTTCGCGTGCAAGATCGTCCATGCCTTTTCTTATTGCAGCCTTGGCTCGTACAGTCCACCTGTCGATTGCAGCATTTTCCTCTTCGAGTTTATCCTTGCAGGACTTCAGTTCTGCGCTCTTTGCTGCTATTTCTTTCTTGATATTGCACCTGGCATCCTCAAGTTTCCTTATTGAGAGATCTATCATCTTCTCTGGATTCTCTGCCTTGTCCAGTGCCGCGTTGATGTTTGATGAGATTATATCTCCTAGTCTTTTAAATGCGTTCATTTTATTTTCTCCTTGCTTGTTATATGCAACAGGTGTGCCAATTCCTTTATTTTGCCAAAATAGCTTCAATTCGAGGTCTGCAAAACCATTAAATGGTTATTTTAACCTTGGCATATTTGGAAAATGGCAGTTGAATCCTAATCGGCTGTTCTGTAGAATTTTCTTTATGAACCTCTATATGGTTGCAACCCCTATAGGAAATCTTGAGGATATTACATACAGGGCTGTGAAGGTCCTGGGCTCTGTTGATGTGATTGCCTGTGAAGATACAAGGCATACTATGCAGCTGCTTTCCCATTATGGGATAAAGAAGCGTCTCATTGCCTGTCACGCACACAACGAGGTTGAGAGTGCCAAAGGTATAATAGAACTTCTCGATAGCGGCCTTAATGTTGCTTACTGCTCAGATGCCGGCACTCCAGGAGTATCGGATCCTGGCGCAAGACTCTGTGAAGCTGTAAGGGCTGATGGAAAGCATGAGATAATCCCGATTCCAGGAGCTTCTGCATTCGTCTCTCTGATTTCCGTTGCCGGGAATATCGGGAAAAGCTATACATTCGAAGGTTTCCTTTCTCCTAAAAAAGGCCGTAGGTCAAAGCGTCTCGAAGAGCTATTCGGACAGGGCAATGCTTTTATCATCTATGAGTCACCCTTCAGGATTCTGAAGACGCTAGAGGATGTGAGAAGTGCTTGTTCAAACTGCAGGATAATTGCAGGTCGAGAGCTTACCAAGGCGCATGAGGAGATACTTTCCGGTACTCCGGATGAGGTAATTGCAAGCCTTTCCTCAAGGGACAGGATAAAAGGGGAGTTTGCCGTAATAGTGGTTCCGGAGGTTAGTGATGATAACACTGAAGAAGATTCGGAGCCTGAAGCCTAGGGTACAGCTCAGAAAGGCTGCCGATGTCTTCCATGAAGCGAATACTGAAGAACTTGATGAGACATATCTTGAAGATGTGCTCGACATAATACTTTCATCCGATCTTGTCAGCGATGAGAACGGGGAGAAACTCAAGCTCTTCTTCTCTAAGGGCAGGGGAGTAGGGTACGAGGATATCTATTACTATGTCCTGTCGATACTGGGAGATAGCCCCTCCGATTGGGATAAGCGTACTGCAGAGGGGGAGATTGACTGGTCGAAACGTTTGGTCCTTGGCCATTCTCTGTTCCTAGATCATCTCCGGTCTCCATACAATGTCGGTGCGATATTTAGGAATGCAGAAGCCTTCGCTGTCGATGAGATAATCCTTGCACCAGGTACGGCATCTCCTGAACATCCGAGAGCTCACAGAACATCCAGAAGCACGGTAGATGCCATCCCCTGGAGGGAAGCTGAACTCAGCGATATAGCGGAGGATATCCCTGTATTTGCCTTGGAGGTCGGAGGTACCGATATAAGGGATTTCAAGTTTCCTGAGCGTGGGCTTTGTATCATCGGATCTGAAGAGACCGGTGTTACAGCGGAAGGCAGGAAAAGAGCCTCGTCCTCTCTGGGCATTGTTTCCATACCTCAATTCGGGGCAAAAGGCTCTATAAACGTTGCTTCCGCTGTCGCGATCCTTCTTTATAAATGGATGGAAAGCCTTCAGCCTTTATCCTGACTGTAGCGGCAGAGATTCCTCAGCCCATCCTCGACACGCCTGTTGAATGAAGAGGGAGGGAAAGCCCCCTTTCTATCCCTCTGGCCGCTTCTGATTCCTGTGAGGAGCTCTATGCCTTCATCCACGTCAGAAATAGCCCATATATGGAATTTGTTATCATCCAGGGCCTTCTCGATTGAGCGTGGGAGAATCAGGGAGGAGATGTTCTGCTTTGGAAGCATCACGCCTTGTGTTCCTGTCAGCCCCGAGACAGAGCAGGCATTGAAGAAACCCTGTATTTTCTCGTTTATTCCCCCTACTGGCTGCAATGCACCCATCTGACTCACAGAGCCTGTTACAGCTATATCCTGTCTTAAAGGTATTTCTGCGATTGCAGAGAGAAGGGCATATAGTTCTCCCAGCGAAGCGCTGTCTCCATCGACTTCCGCATAGCTTTGCTCGAAGCATATGCCAGCGTATAGCGAGAGTGGAAATGTCCGGGCATAGCGATGGCGGAGAAAGCCTTCGAGAATCAACAGACCTTTGTCGTGTATTCCCCCGGACAGTCCTGCTTCGTGTTCTATATTCACGATTCCTTCATTTCCCGGCGCGACAGTTGCAGATATGACCGCAGGTGTTCCGAATGATGATGCTCCTCTGTCCATTACGGCAAGACCATTTACTATCCCGACCTTCGCTCCGGAAAGGGATATGACCATTGCGCCTTTCCTGATTTCTTCGTTGATGCTTTCCTCCGAAAGCGATGCGTGCCAGTCCCTTTTGTAGAGGGCTTCTTCCACCTCCTCGCCGGATATCGAATTCTTGCCTTTGTTTTCGGCTCCAAGATTCGCTTCCTCAAGAAGATCTCCAAGAAGGGAGAGTTCTGTCGTAAGCTTTTCCCTGTCCTCTGCAATCCATGAAGAGTATCTCAGCATTTCGATGAAAGCTGAATCATCGGCGGGGAGGAAGTCTTTGCCGGCAGCTTTCAGGTATCTTACGGTTCCTGCCATATTAGTCTCATTGCGTGGCATGGTGTAATCGAATTCCGGTGCAATCCTGAAATAGCGGGTGAATTTATCATCCTTTTCAATCAGGTGATTATATGTATCCTCTGTTCCTATGAGTATGATTTTGGTAAGAAGAGGAATCGGATCAGGCCTTACATGACCAATCATCTCTCCGGGAACCGCATCTGAAGAAAGTGCCCTCTGTGTCATTTCAAGATATCTTTTCAGCGTCTTCCAGAGTGCTTCATCCCCCGTCACTTCTTCTGCATTCATAATCAGGAAACCACCTGCGCTCCTCTGGTATGACCCAATCTCTACGGCAAGGTGTGAAGGCATTCCGTTGCGAAGCAGCCCGAAAAGCGACTGATGGGAAGGGTGTGTCTCGATAATCGCCTTGCGCTCCGCTTCCTGGCTTCTGTCGAGAACTATGTTTATTTTGTATGCGTCCTGATTGTCTTCGAAAGATGGCAGTGATGATACGAATGCCTGTATCTTCCTGTCATTCCACTTCTCATTGAGCGATTTCAGGGGAATCTCACCTTTGCCGAAGTTCAGGAGATCGTCTTGGAATTCCCTTGCTTTTCCTTTCGGGAACATCAGCAGCTTGATGCTCTGTGACTGCCCTGACCATACATATGCAGCATCCTGCAGCATTTCTGTTTTCACAGGCAGTTTGCCTATTTCCTCCATTATGGCTGTGAGCCTTCCAGAGCCATCATAGCCTGAGAGGAATATGTTGTATCCGACGCGGTCGATTGAAAGACCAAGGCGCAGAAGGCTTATTGCCTTTTCCTGCCCTGTTATCGCAGTTCCAGGTAATATATCTGAAAAAGATGATGTAGCTGCACTGAGCTTCAGCTCTTCAGTTTTTAGTTCTCTTATCATTGTGCAGGATTATATCAGATTGATGGCGGCTCATGGTAGAAAGGAGTTTTTGTGAACAATCATGGGAATGTGGATTCTTTGCTGATAAACAGATTATACTTTCGGTATGTTTGTCAAAGAATATACCGATGATCTCTATAAGAGGTTGATGATAGATTCATTCCCGTTTGACATTTCCCTCAACGGAGTACAGATAGGAGCTCCTGACAGAGAGCTGAAGAAGGCAGCTTTTGCTGTGGATGCTTCTTTCGATACGATCGACCAGGCTGTGGATGGTGGTGCAGATATCCTTGTTGTCCATCATGGTCTTTTCTGGGGTTCCCCAATTGCCATTACTGATATGCATTATAGGAGAGTGAAGAGAGCTCTGGATGCAGGGCTTACGCTTTTTGCTGCCCATCTCCCTCTCGATGCTCACCCGATGTATGGCAACAATGCGCAGATGGCGCTTACATTGGGAATGACGGAATTCGATCCGTTTGGCCTTTATAAAGGAGTCAAGCTTGGATTCAAAGGCCATCTTCCATTTCCCATGACGATTCCGGAAATCGCAAGGCTTCTTGGTTTTTCTGCAGAGGGTGGGATGCAGGTCATAAAATTCGGTCCTGATATGATTGATACTGTAGGTATTATCTCTGGAGGTGGTGGAGATGATGTTGACCAGGCAATAAACGAAGGCCTGGATCTCTTCATCACAGGCACAGCTCCTCATGAGATATTCCATACAGTCAAGGAAAGCGGAATGAATCTGCTCTCCGGAGGGCATTACCGCAGCGAGGTTTTCGGCGTTAAGGCTCTGATGAGACTGACTGAGAAGGAATTCGGCGTTGAATCCTTCTTCATTGATGCGGAGACAGGACTTTGAGAAATAGAAGATATCTGCCATTTCTGCTCTCCGTTTGCATCATAGTGCTGGACCAGATTTCAAAGGCTCTCATAGTTCATTTCATTCCAGAAGGAAGCGTTGGGGCGAGCTTCTTCGGCAATTTCCTTTGGATCTGCCATGTCAGGAATGATGCTGTCGCATTCTCAATCGGGGCTGGACTTCCTGAGTGGGTGAAGTACATCTTCTTCATTTCGCTTCCCCTTCTTCTCATGATTGCTCTCTCTTATGCGATAATAGCCAGAAGATTCGACAGCGAGCTGACAGCTGCCGAACGATGGTGTCTTGCTGGCATTGTCGGTGGAGGAATTGGAAATCTGATAGACAGGATATTCCGGTCTCTCCGTGTCGTTGACTGGATTTCGACAAATAACTATGGATGGTTCGGGATGGAGAGATTCCCGACATATAATATCGCGGACGCGGCAGTTGTCGTTTCCGTTATTCTTCTGATAATAATAGTTCTGTTTTCTGAAAGGAGGAAAAAGCATGAATAAGAAAGGAAAGACAGCTATCTTCATGGTTGTCGCAACACTTCTGAATCTTGTGCTTCTTTTAATATTCTTCATATTGCTCTTCATGATTCTCTTCGGACTTCTTCCGTCTACCATTCCTGCAATCATGGATATACAGGCAATGAGTTTCGTGCTTCCGCTTCTTTGGTTTGCTGGCTCTATTTTCCTGTCATTCTTCGTCTATTCGAAGCTTATCAAATGGGCAACGAAGAAGTTCGATCTCGAGAACAAGCTTGATCCTATCTTTACTCCTAAGAGATATAGGAAGGAGAAGGGGGAATAAGCCTTGCGCTTCGTTCCTGTCCGTTCCCTTGATGATATCTACTGGTATTCATTCAACGATGAGCCGATAGCCACCGGTAATCCTTATATAACGCCGCGGCTTTCGGATCCTTCTTTTTTATTGCCGGACGAATCGCCAGATGCACTCTGGCATCTGTTTGCCAATACATGGAAGGGCATCGAGCACTATACATCCACATCAGGGCTGGAGTGGAAAAGGGAGCATACGGTCTTCTTTTTCGGCCATTCTCCATTCATTTACAAGGAAGGGAGCATCTACTATATGCTCTTCGAGACTCATACAAGGAGTTTCAGAAGAAAAGGAGAGCATACTGATTCATCACGTATCATGCTTTCAAGTTCATCCGACCTTGCGCTCTGGTCAGAACCCCGGAAAATCCTTGATTCTGCAGATGTACCTAAATCATCATGGAGGGGTGGCCGTCGCATGGTTTTCCGACCACAGCTTATCCAATGGGAAGGAAAGTACAGGCTTTATTTCGGTGCAGGGGAAGTGGAGATGTATGATAGCAAGGAAAAGAGCGCAGCTTTCCTCATGAGTGCTGAGTCATACTACCTGGAAGGACCTTATGACATTTCATCTCACCCGGTAATGCATACAGACCCAGACAGCGCATATTCAAATCTTGCAACAGGATCTGTGAGGATAATCCCATGTTCGGATGCAGTTGCAGCCGTAAGCTGTACACGATACTACGACAGGGCTGCAAACAGGTCTCGTTCATTGATGATTCTGGCGGAGAGTCACGATGGTTATGCATTTGAGAACCACAGAATCATGCATACGACACCATCTGAAGGATGGTCGTCTGGGTATATAACATCCTGTGACCTCAGGTACAAGGAAAATGAGGAAACTTGGTATTGCTACTATTCAGCCGATGGCTATCCTGATTCCAGGATTCCTCTCAGGAGGGAAGCTCTTGGACTGCTGTTAGGGAGGAGAAAATGATAGATCTTCATTCCGATACAATATATGGGCTTTGGAGTGGAAAGGATAAATCCCTTATTAAAAACAGCCTGAGCATCGATAAAGAGAAGCTCAAGAAAGGAGGGGTGCGTGGACAGTGCCTTGCTCTTTTTACCCCGATGCATGAGTGTGTTCCTCCAGAGCATGGGGACAAATCTCCGTGGCAGATTGTCAATGAACTCCACGACAGGTTTGTTCTCGAGATAACAGCAGCAGGAATCCCTCAGCTTGCTCACGCTTCAGAGCTTTCCGATGATTGTGTACACGCTATTCTCACTACTGAGGAAGGTGGTGCGATAGAAGGGGATTTATCAAGACTGAGTATCCTGAAGGAATGGGGAGTGAAGATTTTTGGAATAACCTGGAACTTCGAGAATGAGCTGGGGTATCCGAATTCAAGAGACCCTGAAATAATGGCAAAAGGGCTGAAGGAAAAAGGTATTGAAGCTGTTGAGGAATGCGGCCGCCTTGGAATTCTTGTTGATGTATCTCATTTAAGCGATGGTGGCTTTATGGATGTAGCAAGATACTCAAAGCTTCCTTTCATTGCTACACATTCGAATTCCAGATCTGTTACTGATGTTCCCAGGAATCTTACTGATGAAGAGCTTCGGATACTTTCCGACCATGGTGGAGTTGCGGGGCTTAATCTTTGTCCGGAATTTCTTCACGATGCAAGCGGAGAGAGTGAAGCTGAGTGTTCTAGCCGTGTAAGCGATATGGTAAGGCATATAATGCATATCTATAACACGGCAGGAGAGGATGTTCTTGCCATAGGTTCCGATTTCGATGGAATAGGAGGGAAGCTGGAAATTCCTTCTCCCGATTATTTC
>CALXXO010000023.1 GCA_944392705.1 uncultured Spirochaetaceae bacterium | reverse complement strand
AAGCTTCAGCCCTGTTGTATATCCAGTGTAGTCGAGTCTGGTCTTTGATAAGCAGTCTCAGTTCATCATCTGTGATGTCATCGTATACCTTGTCACTGAGGTCAATCTCAATGACATCATATTGACCATCTTTCCTGATTTTGTCTTTCTTAACATCATCGACAGCGTGCGTGACAAAGATTTCAACGAGTAATGTTGCTTCACCAATCTGAAGAACGATATCAGGGATAAAATCGGATATCCTCTTTTCCAGTTCCACTGATGTGATCTGGAATGTGCCACCTTGAAACATGAGGCATTGGATATTCCCGAATGTATGAATAATCCATGGAAGAACAATCTCCTTCTCCTGTAAGAATATTTTCTCTGCTCTCCAATGTATGTCAGTCTGCCTTACATATTCCTTCCATCTGCAAGTTGAGTCAGGCTTATGTGCGAAATGAGGTGCCTTGCCACCATTACCCTGCTTTGCTGTGAGTGGCTCTCCACAGTATATGCATCTGCAGTTGCAGGCATCACCATTTTTGACTTCAGAGATATGAACTTGTTTTCCGTAACTGTTTAGCGCAAGCTCCAAAAGTGGTGGTTTTCTTGTTTCCTTGTTTGTCATGATTTCCTCCCATACAGATTTGGATCCCAGTCTGAGGGTATTCTCATTCCACCTGTTCTTATCTGTACTCCTCTTTTATCTATTTCCTTCAAATTAGGAATATGTAATACGGTCGATGATGAATTTATCATTCCAGGAGTGCTTATCAGTGCAAGTTCTATCTTCTCTCTTTCTGAATCGGGTATCAGATCTCCTGACAGCTTTGCAGGCATTCCATCAAGTAATATCTGGCAAAAACCTTTCTTCTCAGCTGGATATATGTCTATATAGAAAGGTTGCTGGTTCAGACAGTGGTAGTTCTGAGGAAGAATGAAAAGACGTCCGTTATTGTAGTAGCGAACACTGGTGAATCCTCTTGAAGGTGTGTCCGTTATTTCAGGTATTCTCCATTCACCACCAATCTTTACAGCAGTTCTTAGTTTACCTCTACGAATCCATTGTCTGACTGTGACTGGCTCAATTCCATTTATCTTTGCATAATCATCTACAGTCATAAGATTTGTTGGATAACAGATGAGACGGAAGGATTCATCATAAATCACTTCTTGAGAAGTCCTGTTATCGGATTCTTTTTCATGTTCGGACGGAGATACATGACGGATAAATAGCGAAGCATCGATATTTGAAATGGAGAAGGAGTAATACCATCCATCAGGTGCGGGGAAAATCTGTCTTGTTGCAATCTCGAATATTATCTTGTTTAGCAGTTTTATGAGACCATTGTAATAGGGAAGAGAGTGTTCAGGAGAATCATCACGCTCTTTAGTGATTTCCCGTTGCTTATTCTCGAGCATGTTTATAATGGTTTTCTTCTCTGAAGGAAGTATAGCGTTTGTGATATCCGACATATTTGTATGCTAAGACTACAAACGTATTGTATCAATACAAAAACTGTCCTTTATTCACATAGCTTGATCTATGAATAATAAGTATTGGTGCTATGTATTGATGGGTTGAGTGGTTTGATAGTATTATTTAAATGTGTCAAGGAATAATTTCCCTTGATAAATTCAGGATACAGGAGGTATTGCCATGGCGACAGAATCATTCAGCAGGACTTTTACAGTGAACCCAGACTGGGGCATCAAGAACCTTGAGAAAGCTATCGACAACGGATCTCCTACTGTAAAGAGGCTGAGCACTCCAGAAGCCAAGGCTAAATTCAAAGAAGCAACTACGATGACGCCTGAGAAAGCTGCAAGACTTAAGGCGAGGTATGGTAAATGAGATTGGAGTGTACTGAGCTCCGTGAGTTCATAGATCTCGTAGGAGAGGATAGGGCTTTGCAGGCTTTATCCTCTTTTTCTGTGAAGAGAAATCCGGATGTTGAGAACTTCATCCGAACCAATGCTGTCGCTTATGAGAAAAGTGACAATGCAAGAACCTATCTTGTGACAAATGAGAATGACGATATTCTCGGATATTTCTCCTTGGCTCTTTCTGTGGTCGATATTCCTCCCGGGATATCAAAAGCAATGATGAAGAAAATGAGAGGGTTTGGAAGGTATTCTGCTGATTCTGTTCCCTGTTATCTTCTTGGTCAGTTGGCACGAGATGACAATGCCTCTCATGATGATCTGATGATGCGTGATTTCATCGATTTCGCAATCGAATATATCATGGCAGCAAAGCAATATGTAGGAGGCAGATTCCTTCTCATAGATTGCGTTGATGATCTCGTGGAGCTGTACGAGAAGCACGATTTCATAAAGATCAACAAAACAGGGGATTTGAACCAGCTTATCATGTTCCTAGAGTAAGGTTGGAAATTATTGCCTGTTCTGTGACGGAGAACTTCTATGTCACATATCTGTTTCTGAAGCGGTTATCAAGTTCAGAGAGGTTCTCTTTGCTACGTTTAATCGTTAGGTTTGCAAACTGTTTTCCATTTGTGATCTCTCCCACATAGCAGTTGCGTCCTTTGCATATTGTCTTCTCGTTCTCGTTTGGAGCCCGCCATAGGTTTTCAACGAGAAACAGGTTTTGATTTGCCTCCCTATCAGATTTTGGTATGCCCATTTTGCTTTGTTTCCGAGCTGCATAACCGAGTTGCCTTGTAATAGTCTCATACACAGAGATTCGCTTCAGCGAGATAAGCAATATGAAAAGCAGTCTGTCAGAGGGATTTGTACCATCTTCGATGAATGGATCCTGAGTGACTATCGATAATAGGTTCTCTTTGTCATATAGCTTATCGAATTCATCCTTTAGTTCAACTTCTCCAGATGTGGAGATGATTGCAAGCTTTGGGCATTGGTCAGGTTTGATTGTTCCTGTCCTATGTAGCATATAGCTTCTACTGTCTATGAAAACATCGGAAACCCTGTAACCATCTTTGGTTATGGCGTGTTTCGGTGCCGAAGAGAGCTTTTCGTATAGTTCGTCAATGTTTGATGGCTCTTTTAGAAGGAAACGGTCATTTCCGCTTATACCGGTAGGTTCAATAGCCTTTCCTTGCTTCAATGCATTATGGAAATCGGTCATTGAGAAATCGGGCGTGCTGTATGAAAGTCGTTCTACGAGTGGGACATGACTACATCCTGGCGTATGATGTTGCCCCTTTTGAAGTATAAATTTATAACGTGTCTTGTTTTCATGCTCTTCTTTCTTTGGAATGAGTAGTGCATTGCATTTGATTCCATTGCGGTTTGTTCCATTGCAAAGGAATTCGAATTTGGTTTCAGGGTCGTACTGAATCAGATTCCAAGCTTCTTCTGCTGACATGGATACATATGCGAAATGGTTAGGATCAATATCTGGGATTCTGCAATCAGCCTTGATGTCATACTCCATCTCTTCGATGTTCATATTCCTTGTATTTCCTCCTATAGTTCTTTGTAACCATTCCATTGATGTTTACGGTTCGAGGATAGCCGTTTGGTGGCAAAGAGGCATATGAGTAATAACACTCAATCTCAGCAGTGCTGTCTTTGCTGAAAGTTACTGCAATGTCATCCATTGGCTCGCTTGCTACAATTCTAACTTTCCGCTTTTGCGGTCCGACTGTGACTTGCAATGTCGTTTCATCATTGTGTTTGGATATTCCATCTACCTTGGATTGTTTCTTCATTTCTTCATACAGAACGCAGAACGGATGGTTGTCCATGATCCTGCATATTTTCTCCAGTTCCTCTCCGGAGCTGAAGAAGTGCCTGTAAATCCCAGGCTCTTCGATATTGTGTCCGATGAGGAATTCCACCTCATTCGCATTGAGTCCAAGGTTGCATGCATGAGTTGCATAGTTCCTTCTGAAGAGGTACACGGTCGGATCCTTTTCATCTATTCCGGCATCCTTCAACTTTGCAAGATAGTCATAAGAAAGCGCATCCAATACCGCTTTATCAACGTTGGAAAAAATATGCTCTTCCAGAATCCTATTACCCTCCGCTGTCAGATCTGCTGCTGAAAGATTACTTTTCAAATCATGTTTGCTGGCTATTGGGATGGTTTGCATTCTGAGTTCGATTTCTTCGGGGGATAAAACACTTTCGTCGCTTGTCACTTGCGTATTTGATGCAGCTGGATCTTGTCTGGATTCCTTTTCAGAATCGGTGTTTGCAATTTCATTATCTATGCCAAACAGCTGTGCAATAACATATTGTTTTCTTTCCATCAGGAAATCATACAGGAATCCATAAATTGGTATTGTTCTGAATGCATTTTTAGTCTTGCCTCCTATCTGGATTTTGCTTGTTCCTGCTTCAGTGCTTCGTAGAATGTATGCGCAATGATGGCCGTTTTCCATATCTCTGATGTCACCGTAACAAAGGCCGCATGCTTCACCATTTCTAAGTCCAAGAAACAGCATCAGCACTACGCCGAGCGTTGCACCTGATATGCTCTTCGCATCAAGAGATAAGAACCATTTCATAGCCATGATTTCCTGATTTGGTTCAAGGGATTTCTTCTTCCTTTCCCTTGCTACGCGTTTCTTTTCCTCTGTTTTGGATTTATTTTTGGCATCCTTTTCATCCCAGATAATCCTGCTTTTGTATTTGCCTGCTGCGACACCCGCTTCATAGGTTCTTTCAATATTTCGCCTATAGCGTTCTATAGTGGAATCCTTGAGCATGTAGGTTCTTTTTATCTGAGCAAGAACCCGCTCGAAATATTCCTTGGTGTATTGCGCCATATTCGTGCAATTGATTTCAAGAAACGGCATGATCTTGTCCACGATTTCATCCTCGTATTGTTCTCTGGAGTCAGCTACCGTTTCCGCTATGCTGTATTCGTTCTTTGATGGACGTTTGTTCCAGAATTCTACAAGGACACCTGCAAAGGTGGGTATGCCATTTACGGTCAACTCATAGTTTGCCCTTATTTCGTTTTCCCTCCTAAGTGGTTGCTTTATTTTCTCTTTTCTGTCCATTTCCATATCGTCACTCCTTTTCTGTGAAGCTGCCTGACACGAACATGGAGAATCCATGATGACAGCTTAATGTGATTGTCTCAGGCTTTTCAGAGTTTACTGATATCTCTAGTTGAAGAGGTGTTTGTGATTCGGCTTTTATTTCATAGTCAGATGTGCGGCCTGATGGGATGTCAAGACTTTTCAAACCAGCATACGGCTTATTGTAATACTCCAGGAGCGCATCCATTCTTGCTAGTTTAGAGTACATCATGTACTGGGTGGCATCGTTATTGAAATCACGATAATACCTGCCGAGTACAGTGGGTTTCTCGTTACCAAGGATATGCGCCACTTCATCGATGTCGAAACCGCATCTCATTGTTGTCCAGTATCTGATATTCTCCCTGAATATGCTGCCTTTGTAATTGGAGAGATCGACCTCAGCTCCATTGCCATCTTCAGCGCTCAATAGTGTGAACAATGTCTGTTTGTTCCCGAATTCATCATTCAGCAAATCTCTTGTAATTTTGTCGAGATCAGGTGGTTTTATCGGATTTGCTGCTCCACTCTGTTTTGTCCAGCTGAGGATGTATCTTTTCTCATTCTGCTTTGAGCTTCCGTCCTGCTTTGCGGCTCCTCTTCTAGGTGCATATTCATCAAGTATCCTTCCTAACAAAGGAGAGCAAGGGATGCAACGTATACTGCTATCTGATTCCAGAGGAATAGGTTCTATACCATTTCCTGGAAGCTGCCTGTATATGTGCAGTTGGAAGAATCCATAGTCTGTTACTTTTTTGAAATCACTCCACTCAAGTGCACATATGGCATGACTTTCCAGTCCTGTGAAAAGTTTAATCAGTACACCAAGGTATTCTGGGTTTGTTCCATCCAGCTTGGATAAAATCTTTTTGTAGAGACTTTTGAATTCCTTTGTTGTGAAATGCTTCTTCACTAAAGCTGCTCTTAGCCTGTTCATTGCACTTGTTAATGCCTGATCGTCCTTTGTTGCTTCAGTAATGACGTTGGTATCGCAGAATGCGTTTGCCATTGCATGATTGAGCATGTTCCTGATTGCCTTTATTGATTTGAGATAGAGTCCACTGCTATCTGAAAGCAACTGGCTGTCTTCAAGGCATGATGTAAAGTCGTCATATTCTAGTTCTCTAACAAACTTATCTCCTATAGGGGCGAGGATATCATGAAGGTAAACAGGTTTCTGGATTTGCTTTGCTTCCTTCTTTTTTCTCTTTTCTTTTGAAGAAGTTTCAGCGAGTGTTTCAGTATCTTCTGGTGGGAAAATCCGTACATCAATATCCTCGTTTATGTAGAGGAAGGTCTTCAGTGTTATTTCAGATCCCGTTATCTCTTCCTTGTATGCCTCGGAGATGTATTTCCTGATAGGTTTCTCATTCCCCCGGCTGGTCGCGCCTGTTGGCGTCCTATTTACAATGTAGTAAGGGTATTTCCATAAGATGAAATCATGAAGAGCCTCTGTGTCATATACAATGGACGCCTCTGGATATAAATCAACCTTTGTTCCTTTAATGGTGCGATGTTTGCCTAGACCTCTTATGTTGTTTTCTGTATTATTCACTCCGATATCGGTATTTTGTTGTAATAGTATATGTCTAACGCTTACAGTTACTTTCTTTTTTGTCCTGTAGGTTTTGTATGGTCCTTCAGCGATTGTGTACCAGAACGTTATTTCTTTTGAGAAGTGTATTGGTTTTGCATTTTCCTTTATGGCAGTCGTAGGCCTATTCAGGCTTCTTATGTACTGTCTTAGCGTTAGATTCGAATCCATGAAGTTGTTCAAATCGAATTCTATGGGTTTAGTGTTTTTGATTGCGAGGATTCGTGTATTGTTCTTCATGTAGAATCCCGCTTGATCGATTTTGCTTGCAATCTCTTTCCCGTTTTGAAGAAACAGGAGATTGGTGAAGTTGCTTGTGTTTGAAGAAGATGCTCTCCAGACTAGTTTCTTTGTCTGGCTTGCAGCCATTTGCTGTACATCTTCATTCTGGCCCTTCCTTGGAATTGCTATAATGTCTGAAATACAGAACTTCCTGCCGGCATCGCTTGCGAAGCTATTGATTATGGTTCCTGTCTTTCTCAGTGAGTATTCTGGTGATATTCCATATATTGTCGCTTCTTCACTACAGACTGTATGCATGGTGGATGCCAGGAGTTTTATACCTTCCAACCCGGTTTTCATGAAATCGTTACAGCGGTTCTCAAATACTAGGATTAGCTTTTCTTTAATAGATGATTTGATCCTGACCTCTTCAATCCATTGACTATATGTAATAAATTTAGTGTTATTCTCTGATTTCTGTTCATACTTGTTCAGAGCGATTTCAAGTTCAAATGCCTTCACTGTTGCCTCTGATGGCAATACGAATTTTGTAGATCTTGTAATCAGCCGTTTTTCTTCCATCCATTTCAGTACGAATGGAATGGACGGCAATATGATTAGGATTTCAGTGTTTATGTCAGTGGGTGCGAGGCTGGATGATAGGAATATGTTGAATACGATTGACACCTCCAAAGAAATGTCATTAGGCATCCTTGCGGTATTATTCGATTTCGATTTTCTCAGCACATCAACAATGCCAACTGCTTTCGCCGGTGATGATAGCCCGATGACACATTCCTCAAGTTCGTTGATGACCTTTTTAACTGTCTCATCTGTCTTATGTGAAAATGCGCTCATGCTTACTGGAATCGGTTTGTTGGTGAATCCGTTGACTATCAGCCGTCTCCGTTCTTCCCTGGAGAATTCATAGTCATTGGAGAGGGTTCCTATGTGATTTGCCAAAGCTTTGTATGTCTTTATGCCAAGGATTTCAGCTGCGGAATCCTGCCTGACGAGTAAAATCATCTCCGCAACTTTGATGAATACCTGCTGGGCGATAAAGGGGAGTCCTCGATTTGATGCGTCTGCTTTATAAAGATCGTATATTGATTTGCTATTTTCTTCCTCTTGGAATTTCTCCCTTATAAAGGAAATGACATAGATAATAGAGATGGAATTTATTTTTGGATTCTTTGATTCGATTGTTGTTTCTTTCGATGTTGTTAACAGCATTTTCATTTTCCCTTCATCGATGAATTCGGCAAGTGCGTAAGGGTTTGCGACAAAAGGATGTGTGAAGAGCAGGATGAAATCTGATATCCCGTATGACGCAAAGAATCGATTTGCATTATCGTATTCTTCGTTTCTCTGAAGGGGAATGGCTATATCATTCATTCGAGGTCTATCTGCCTCTTCAAGTTCTTCAAGCTTGAAAGTTGTATATGCTCTCAAAAGCATTTCTTCGTCTATATATTGGCCATCCTGAAGCAATCTGGAGAGTTTAAACGACAGGAGCTGTTTCATTGGAGTAGGGAATATCATGTGCACTCCTTTTTATACGCAGGGTATCATTCTTAGTTCCGCTTAACTTCTATAAATTTACCACAGAGAAGTAAACTATCACAATGATAATTATTATCAAATTGTGGTAAATATGTATGGATTATCCTTCCAAAATCCTTCCAGTCTAGAATTAGATTCGATTTTGAGGTTGACGTATCTTTATGTGTAATAAAGAATTAACTAGCAAGGCGGATAATAAGAATAGAAATAGTCGTATGAGTGGGAATAATGTCAGTCTGATATGATGCTTTGCAATATAAAGAATTAAAATTAGATTTGGCCCCAATTTGACCAAAATTCGTGCAACTAATGATATTCATGAATGATACGGTGAATAAAAATTAGTTGCATATTTTTACAGGTTAAGACAAAAGTGCTTATGCATTTTGAGTTCGATTTGTTATTTGTGGAATATTACATCATTGTGATATTCAAGGAACTCCTTTCCTGGATATCTCTCTGCATTTGCTGGGAGATGCATTTTTAAATCCTGGAGAGGTTTTAGTCTCTTCTGTAGTTCTAAATCGATTATTTTATCGCATACACACACGGTAAAATCGCGGTTTCTGATTGTTATATATCCTTTATCAAAAGCTTTATCCAGAAAAACATTCAGGAGTAACCCATTTTGGGGATTCAGTCTGTTTTCTTTATCGACACTCCATGGAACGATATGGGAAGCTACCAGAAAATCTTTATTGCCTATTCCTGATATGCAACAATGCTCGGCATAACCTTTCAGCAACGAAAGTCTGAATGCCCATTGATTTGCTCTCCATTTCTGCAGTTTTGTTCTGTCCTCTTCACTGAAATCAAGTTCTTTTTCAAGTTTAATCTCTTCTGCTTCATTCAAGTCATATAACGGCTTCTGTTCGCCGGTTTCTTCAGCAAAGTAGCTTGCTAGGATCCTGTTTCTGTCTTCAAAGAGCAATGCAGGATTCTTCAGATACCTATTCCAGACAACCTTATCTACATTTGCACCATGCTTGAATCCTATTCCATCTGTACTGGAGTCAAGCGCTTTCAGATTTCCTAGTTTGAAGACAACGGAACCAACGCTTCTGTCAAGTAGTGAAGCTAATTCCTGCACCTCTTTTGTAGCTTTATCGTGCTTTGATGTTGGCAATTCATAATAAAGACAAAGTGCCAGTGTAACTTCCTCTTCTGTCCAGTTGCGTTTGATCATTAGCCCTCTTATATATGAGTCTTATATATGAGGATAACATAAAAAAAGACAACTTGTAATTTGATTTATATTTGGGGTGGAACATAAAAATCGGAACAATTTAAGCATAGCATTGAAATCCGTATATTTGCTGCAATATTGCAGCAATACTCGAATGATTTATTGCAAAAATGCGAGTTCTTCATATAATGAAAGCCATGACACTAAATTATGGAAACATCCTTAGAGAAGCACGAAATCAGAAACACCTGTCATTGAAAGATGTGGCAGAGAAAACTGGTATAACCGATTCAAGACTTTCAAGATTGGAAAAAAGCTCTGAGTCTGGTGTTTGGAAAGATATGAAAGAATTGGGTGACTTGATGCATTTATATGGTATGAGTCCAGACTTTGCTTTATCCGTGATGGGATATGGTGATTCTTCTACGCTCGTTTCCAAGATTGCTTCATTGTCCGATTCTGATAAAGAAATGGTAATGGGTCTGATCTCCAGATTGAAGTCGAATGTAGTTGAGCCTAGGACAGTTTTCCGGCTTGGTGAATTGTTTTCAGGTCCAGGAGGGCTCGCCTGGGGTGCAATGCATGCCAGAATATCTGATTCCCGTTATAAAGTGGTTCATGCATGGGCAAATGATTTTGATGAAGCAACATGCCAGACATATGTTAAAAATATCTGTCCTGAAAATCCTGACAGTGTAGTTTGCCATGATGTCCGTACCTTGGATTTGTCAACATTGGGTCCAATAGATGCCTTGGCGTTTGGGTTTCCGTGTAATGATTTCTCAATTGTAGGTGAGAAAAAGGGGCTTAATGGGACATATGGCCCTTTATATACATATGGTGCAAAAGCTTTGAAGTTGTATAAGCCCCTTTGGTTTTTGGCAGAGAATGTTGGCGGACTTCAAAGTGATAATGGTGGAGATACGCTGAAATTAATTCTCAAGGATCTTAGTGCTTGTGGATATAGAGTATATCCTCACCTTTACAAATTTGAGGAATATGGTGTTCCTCAGATGAGACATCGTATCATTATCATTGGAATTCGAGATGATTTACCATATGAATATAAAGTACCGTCACCGGAGTCTTATAAGGATGTTGATATCACTTGTAGGAGTGCAATTGAGAATCCCCCTATTCCAGCAGGAGCATACAATAATGAACTGACAGCTCAAAATGAAAAGGTAGTAGCAAGGTTAAAATATATAAAACCAGGACAGAATGCATTTAATGCTGATATTCCAGAGGATCTTCAACTGAAAGTCAAAGGTGCAAAGATAAGCCAGATATATAAGAGACTTGATCCAGATAGACCTGCATATACTGTAACAGGTTCAGGTGGAGGGGGAACTCATATTTACCACTGGTCTGAACCAAGAGCTTTGACAAATAGAGAACGTGCCAGGTTGCAGACCTTTCCAGATGATTTCAAGTTTGAAGGGAAAAAGGAACAGGTTCGTAAACAGATTGGAATGGCTGTTCCTTGTAAGGGTGCGCAGATTATTGTAGAGGCTCTGCTGAATACATTTGCTGGTATTGAGTATCCATCTGTGCCGTGCAATATCACTTTGGAGGTGAAGAAATGAGTAATCTGCTGAGCTTTGATCCGGATACTCGGAGAATCTGGATGTTCCCAAGAAATATAAGAGATATCGCGCCTTGGAAGCTCTATAAGATTCTAAAAGTCTTGCTACAGTGTGAAGATATAAACCAGTACTCCGGCGAAGAGCAACAGATGATGTATAGGCTTCTCGATGAGTCTGGAATAAAAAAGAAGGGAAACACAAGAGATAAGAATCCAGGCGGCATGAGAACATATTATTCTCAACTTGAAACATTGGGATTGGTTTTCAGGGCAGAAGGTAGTAAGTCATATAGCTATACAATAGCAGGTGAGACGATTGCTAATGAAAAAAAACCTCTTTCAGTTCTTCAATATCAGTTGTTACGGCATCAGTATCCTTCTGCATATGGCCTTGGCCAGAATGTGAAGATTGATTCCAGAATTCATGTGAAGCCGTTTATGTTTATCTTGAGATTGTTACATGATTACCGTCTGGATAACTATCTCACAAATTTTGACGTTGTTTTTCCCGTTATCTATGGGCATAACATGGCCTGTTATGACTTTGTCGTAGAAAAAATCCTTGAATTCAGAGACAAGGATGATTTCAGAGAGGTTATTGATAATTGGGAAATTGACTTATATACACCTAGGGGAAGCGCTGACAAGGCAATAAATAATATGTGTGATATCGCAAACACTGCAATTAATTACCTGAAAGCCGCCTCTCTTGTCATTGCGGAAGGGAGCAGTAAGGGGAGAGCCAAGTATATATTCAATACTAACTATGAAACTCTGTATCAGCAGTTTTTGAAGGAAGAGGATTGTTTCATACCGATAAGAGGCAAGCAGGATTATGAATCATTTCAGAGAGCCTATGGTCGTTATGATAAAAACAAAGATACCAGAAGTCTTTCTGAATGTGCTTCTCAGACGAAAGTGTCACCAGCTTTGCAGTTTGCGACTTTTAAATATGTTGAATATTTGAATAATCATTTGTTTGAGGATGATTCGAACCTGTTTGTTGCGGAGATGGCTTCTTACGGAATCTCAAGCAAGGATTCCATTGCTGCAGTAGAGCGTCTTTCTCCTAGGAAACTTTCTCTCCAGGAAAATACATATCTTGACTATGCACTTTCTGGAGGTACGCTCTCAAATGAGTTTGAGAAAGCTACAACTGAGTTGCTGAAGTCTCTCGGTTTCTCTGAGTCTCAATGGATTGGGAGAAGAAAGTCACAAAAGAATTGGCGCGGTAATTTCCCAGACGTATATATAAAGAAACCTGAGACAATGGACTGTGGACTTGCAGATGCCAAAGCCTCTTCTTCATATAGTCTTGGACATTCCGATATGCTGAAGATGAAGGATACTTATATTTACACTAATGATGAGATAGAGTCAGGTTCTCATCTGATGTATTTCGTATATATCTCAGGTGGGTACAAAGGTGATATCAATAATTCTCTAAGCATGTTGTCTCAGTCTACCAACATACCTGTTTCTGCAGTTGATGCAAGAGGGATGCTGAAGCTTTTGGATAAGCACTGGACGGCTGAAGAAATCGAAGAACGTATTTTCATGTCTGGTGAATATATTTCTTCCGATCAGATAGAGCTGATGTAGAAAACTGGAGGGGGTAGATTTTTATGGAAACCAGACCAGCGGTTCCTTCCGCATACAATACAATTTCATCGAATCGCTCGATAGGCTATTCGATGCCTTCTGCGGTAGCAGATATTATAGACAACAGCATCTCTGCTAATGCTAAGAATATTGATCTCATTGCGCCATCTCTGACTGATCCTGTCATGTTCATTGTTGATGATGGTTGCGGTATGGATCAGGATGAACTCGATATTGCCATGACATTTGGAGGCGCAATAAATTGTCAGGAGGATCGCCCCAAAAACGATCTTGGACGATTTGGGATGGGGCTTAAGACCGCTTCTCTTTCTCAATGCACTAAACTTGAGGTCATTTCAAAGAAGGATGGTTCATTTGTTGGTGGTTGCTGGGATCTTGCATATATCAAGAAGAATGACACTTGGAACTATATTGTTATTCCTGAAGCAGAGTGCAGGTCGAAAGTCAAGGATACATTCCTTTTGAATGATGAGATTGCAAGTGGAACAGCTGTGATATGGAGTCATTTTGACAGGCTCCGGGAATCTGCAACAAACAAGTTTGACGAATTCTCCAATCAGATGAGTAAGACCTGTAAGAAACTGTCACTGATCTTTCATAGATATCTTGCTGGAGAGGAGGGCATCAATAAGATACGTATCACATATAACAAGAACGTTCTTCGACCTATTGACCCTTTTCTGACAGGAGAGATTGCTGAAGTCGCAAAAGTTAAAACCATTCCATTGAACAATGAGGTAATCACGGTTCATTGTCATAAATTACCGTATCCGGATAAGCTGACGAAAGAGCAACTCAACAGGGCTCAACTGGAAGACGGCAGTACATTGCTGGAAACTCAGGGCTTTTATGTTTACAGGAATAAAAGGCTCATTGATTATGGAACATGGTTTGGCCTGGCTTCAAAGAAGGATAAGACAAAGCTTTCAAGAATTCAGATAGATATTCCTAACACTCTGGATTCTGTGTGGTCTCTCGATATAAAGAAGTCTCGGGCTATACCTCCAGAAAAAATCCGTGAGGATCTTAAGCAGATACTTGAAAACAACGCCATAAAGAGCAAGAAAACATATACTACAAGAGCGCGTAAGAAAGATTCGGGAACATACTGGGTTAGGGAAGTAACCCCATCAAACACCATTGAGTACACAATTAATGATTCTCACCCGCTGATAAAAGATTTCAGATCAAAGCTAACTTCAGAACAGCAACGGGAGTTTGATTTCGTGCTTGATAATATCTCTAAGTTCTTCCCTTTCAGCAAACTTGAGCTTGACCAACAGGAAGATAAAATCATTGAGAATGAAAGAGATGAATACCAGTGTAATGGCCTCAGAGAAAATATTGAGTTGATGGTTGCATACGGATATAGCAATGATGATATTTTCAAAACATTCCCAGACTTAGAAGAGGATGTAGGTAAGATCCTTCTTGAGATGGGGAGGCTTTGATGATCAATAACCAGCAAAGCAGATTAATCGTAATTAAGGTTGCCATGCAGTTAAGGCTTCTACATGTTACTTCTTTTGTAGAGCTCAATGCTAAGGCTGTAGAGCTGATTACTGAAATGGTTTCTAATCTTGGGCTTGAATCGACGTTTGCTGAGGTTCAAAGCCTTGCATGGGAGGTTATTTCAAAACTTTCATTAAGTGCAGATATAGGAGTTTCTGTAGCATCATCGGCCGTCAGTGATGATTATTGGCTGGACGAGTTGAGCCTCGACTTTCAATACTTTGACAGGTTCATAAAGTATCTGAAACTTAAGAAAGACTGGATTGATACAACAGCACTTGATAAGGACTCCAAATCAATCATTCAGATGCTGGGAAACCCAAAGGCTATTAATGGCAATCATCGAAGGGGATTGCTGATAGGCGATGTTCAGTCCGGCAAGACGGCAAGTTATACAGCCATCATGAACAGAGCTGTTGATGTTGGATATAATGTGATTGTCCTTCTTGCTGGCTCACTGGAAAACCTAAGGAGACAGACTCAGGAGCGTATAGATAAAGAACTTGTGGGATATACTCTTGATGTAGAAGGTGATGGAAAATCGATGCTGACAACAGGTGTCGGCGATTTCCCAATCAAACAACATCTGCAAGTCCAGACGACAACAAAGAAGGATTTTACAAAGGTTGTTCGTTACAGAATCGGATCTAAGATAGAACAAAGGACTCTTCTGTATATTGCAAAGAAGAATGTTACATCTCTGAGTTTGATACATAGTTCTCTTGTTGAGGATAATGAAGATTTAGTCGGCGATGACGGAAAATTAAAAGCATCCATCCTTGTCATTGACGATGAGGCAGACAATGCTTCAATCAATACAAAAAAGGATACCAATCTGGATCCTACAAAGATAAATGGCGGAATACGAAAGCTGTTGAATTCATTCTCAAATACGGCTTATCTGGCTGTCACCGCTACACCGTTTGCCAATATTTACATTGATGATACCACCGAGTCCGAAATGTATGGTGATGATCTTTTTCCTTCAGACTTCATACATTTGCTTGGTAGACCGATGGCATATACTGGTGCATATAAACTATTTGGTGATTTCGTAAATAAAGATAATCCGTTTGATTATACATCTTGCCTGATTCCTGTCTACGAAGATGAAATACCGGAAAACTCTTATGTTTTCAAACACAAGAAAGAAGAAGTTGAGATAGGAACTTTCGACTCTTTGCCAAGTAGTTTGCAGGACTCTGTGAGGTATTTTCTGCTTGTGCAATATCTGATGGATTTCATACCGTCGCTGAAATCGAAACACCGGACAATGATGATCAATGTGTCTCGCTTCACCGACGTTCAGAATGAAATTGCAGACTCAATTGATGACTGGCTAAAACAGAAATTAAGGCCAAATATCTTTCAATGGCATAACTATCCAGAGAATGCTGATGATGCTAATTCAGGAGAATTCCATGAGCTGAAAAAGATTTGGGATGAATTTAATCTGGAGATGGTTTCTGGGAATAAATGGGAAGAAATATGTCCTGGCTTATATGAAAGTCTTTGCCGTGTCCGTGTATCGATTGAAAATATGACTCCTCATGCCAAGGAACTTGGACGCTTGAACTACGAGAAGTATCCAGAAGGAGATCGTGTCATCTCTGTAGGAGGCCAGTGTTTGTCCCGGGGGCTTACATTGGAGAATCTCGTGGTCAGCTATTTTTATAGAAATTCCGCTGCTTATGACACTTTGCTTCAGATGGGTAGATGGTTTGGCTACAGAGACAGCTACCTGCAATATTTCAGAATCTGGATGGCAGATGAGTCCATACTCTGGTATCGCCTGATTTCAGAAGCCTGTGAAGATTTTAGAATCCAGATAAATAAAATGAATGACTTGAAGATGGAGCCTCGGGAGTTCGGTTTGATGGTGAGAAGGCATCCTTATTCAGGTCTAATAATTACAGCTCGCTCGAAGATGCGAAAGGCAAAAGCTGGTAATCGCCATCCTGTATCCCTTGATGGACGGCTGATTGAATCTCCGCGTCTATGGGAGAGTCATGATGCAAACAGAAAGAACAATGAACTTATTAGAGATTTTCTGCTGACTGTTTCTGAACAAGAAGTGGATAGTAAAGGAAATATCATACTCAAAAACATTAATAAGTCAGATGTAGTGCCAGTAATAGGATGTTTTGATTCTGCAACACTCAGTATTGGATTTAAGGTCAGTCAACTATCTGATTATGTTCTGAATAATTGTGGTGATGTATGGGATGTCGCTATCGTTCATGGAACTGGTAATCGTACAAAGGTAATACAAGTAGGGAACAAGGAATATCAGATTACTTTGGTCGAACGTAAATACAAGTTCGATAACATGCTTCAGGATGGTAAGCCATTTATAAGGATAAACGATCATCACGTCAGAATCGGTGCTGGGGATGTAACTAAGATTGCCTTATCGCATAAACAACTTGAAGAACTGGAAAGAAGGTATAGACAAGAAAACCGAGAGAAAACTTGGGAACAGATTTCTGGAACGGCTTCTGTTTATCTGGAAGCATATGACGAGAATGGAACAGACTATAGGAGACCATTATTGTTGTTATATCCATTAGCCTTGACTGACATGGATACGGGCGAAGTTTTTGATGAACAAAGCATTCTTACTTGGGGAATCGGCATTGGTTTTCCTGGAGTCAGATCTGATAATGGAAAGAGATACTTCGAATATTGGATGAATCCGGTTGCTATTAGGGAAGGGATAGGACTTGATTTCGACCAAGAGGAGGACGATGATGTCGATGAACTTTAATCAGAGTGATATTGCCAAAAAACTTGAAGAGATTACATCTGTTTGGGAGACATCAAGCGCAGACGGCGGAAATAGAATACCATTGTATCCTGCAGGAAAGAGTTGCATCTGGTCTTATGGAATAACAAAAGAGCACACGTTCTGTTTCTTTCTGGAATCTCCCGAACAATTTGGTTGTGGAAGACAGCTTTGTACGAAAACAATCCAAAGTTCTGAATTTAAGAATCAAAGTATATGGTTCCTGAAACTCGAACTTCTTGAGATAACAGATTTGTCAATCTTTATCAGGCTTATGGAAGATCTGATATCCGAGTCAATGAGATATGAGACGGATATTGAATGTGTTCATGCTGTTGTTGTAAGGTTCGAGAAATGGCGTGAAATGATGAGCCATGCGGCTTCTCATAAGGCTGAGGAAAAGGGATTATTCGGTGAGCTCTATGTTCTTAGAGAATTGCTGAAGTCTCATTCTGCTATGGATATGATAAGGGCCTGGATGGGACCTGATTATGCAGTACAGGATTTCAAATTTGCCTCTTCTTGGATAGAGGTTAAGACAATTGGTTCCAACGCATTCTCTGTTAAAATCAGTTCTATCAAGCAACTGGATAGCCCATACAATGGATATTTGTATGTAGTAAGAGCTGATGAGGATGAGTTTGATGAAAGCGCGGAATCTGTCAGTTCACTGTATAAAGAGATAAGCACGAAGCTGAAATCTCAGTCAATTGAAGCATACGAGTTATTCAATTCCAAGTTGACGGAATTCAAGTATATGGGATTTGTAGCAAACGAAATAACAAGATTTGTCTTCAAAGGGCAGGATCTTTATGGTGTCAATTCAGATTTCCCTAAACTGATTGCTCAAGATACAAAACAGGCAATCAAGTCCGTCGTATATGAACTGACGTTGGCCTCATTACAGGATTGGAGGGTAGAGAATGGCGAAAACTGTATCTGAGGAAGTATTGAAACATTTTGCACTGACGTTGACAGATGACGTTAAGATAAATGCCAGTGCTACAGGTGACAATGAAGAAATATCACTTCTCAATTACATCCGAGAGGGTTTGGGTGAATGTAAAATCATCAATGATCCGCAGTTCTTCTTCTGGAGTTATAAATATCAAAAGTTGCCAATGTGTCTCTATGGGTACGATATTGACGAATTTGACAACAGCGTAGCTTTGTTTGTTTCAGATTTTGCAGAACCGCTACATACCATCTCGCAACGTAGTGCTCAGGTAATGGTTGATAATGCTTTGAATTTCATACGTGTTGCAGTCCGTGGAGAAAAGTCGTTCAAGAGCATTCTGGAAAACGAAGTCTTTGATTTATACGATCAGCTGATTCAAATGAACAAGACGGTTGCAGGCTTGTCAAAGATAAAAGTCATCATAGCATCAAATGGTAAACGATCAGCGAGAGCACGTGTTGTCCTTGAGTCTATAGCAAACATCGATGTTGAGATGTTCTACTGGGATGTTGAATGGATATATAACAACTGCAATTCGGAGATTGAGACAGAAGAGATAATCGTTGATGCTCATGATGAGGAATATATGAATCTGATGGATGGAGGATTGCCTTGTCTGCCTGTCCCTCAGATGGAAAATCAGTTCGAGTGTTACCAGTGTGTCGTTCCAGGCAAGCTTCTATCGTATATTTACCGAAAGTTTGGAAGTACTCTTCTTGAAGGAAATGTCAGGTCATTCTTGACTACAAAAACAGCGGTAAACAAGGAGATTCAGGGAACAATTCTGAATGAGCCTGGACGGTTTTATATCTATAACAACGGCATTGCAGCAATTGCGGCTGCTGTAAGTGTTGAGAAGATTAATGGGGAGACTAGGATTACAAGACTAGAGAAAATTCAGATTGTCAATGGTGGTCAGACGACAGCTTCTCTTGCTTATTCTGCGCAGAAAAGAGGCGCTGATGTATCTGCAATATCTGTTCCTATGAAATTGACTGTCATCAAGGCTGACTCCGATACCAAGAAGGATGAGCTTGATTCTCTAATACAAAAGATATCTGAGACATCAAACAGTCAGAATAAAGTATCTGCTGTAGATTTCTTTGCGAATCATCCTTTCCACATCAAGATGAAGAAGTTCTCGGAATCTATTTCTCAACCAGGTATCAATCATGCTACAAAGTGGTTCTATGAAAGAACAAGAGGTGAATATGCTCAGTCTATGATGTTCATGACAAAGATGCAGCAGGATTCCTTCAAGGTCATTCATCCAAAAGAGAAACTTGTTACAAAGTCTGATTTTGCAAAATACTACAATCTCTGGCGCAAGCATCCTGATCAGGTTTCTAAAGGTGGTGATACAAATTTCAAGGCTGTTGCCGATGAAATAACTGTGGACTGGAAAGATGATCAGGCTAAGTACAATGAGATGTTCTTCAAGAATGTTGTATCTGTTGGTGCATTATATAGAGCATTGGAACCAGAGATCACGAAAACAAAACAGAGCTGGTTTGGAGGAAGCTATAGGGCTAATATCATTGCTTATTCAGTTGCTGGTCTGTTCTGGCTGGTTGAGAAGAGTGGAAACAAATTTGACCTACTTAAAATATGGGATAAGGGTATTTCTGATGCTTTTCTTTCTGATATGCTTGATCTCTGTCATTATGTGTACAGAATAATCACAGCGGATGACAGACCTACAGAAAACGTAACACAGTACTGTAAACGGAAGGAATGCTGGGAGGCTGTTAAAAACTCTCTTTCTAATTATCAGTTCCCCGGAACTTCAATTAATTCTTATCTGGTGTCAAAAGCCGAGTCTTATCAGATTGCAAAGGAAGCAAAAGCCACACAGCGTATTGATGATGAGGCAACTGCTTATCAGATGATTCTGAGACCGCCATATAAAAACAATTGGATGAAGCTGGTTAAATTCTTGAGCTCAAACAGAAATTTGTTTCCCGAGCTTACGGATGGTCAGGTCAATAAGATTATGAAGGTTGTTAACATGGATCTGGGTAGAATTAGTTCTGTCCCCTCAGGTGAAGACTGTATGCTGGCAATAAAGTGGTGGAATGAAGCAAAGAAAATGGGGTGGGTGTTGAAGGGTGAAAAATAATTTCAATGCAATTAGAAGTTCATGTTCGCTTGAATCCTTTTGATTGTTATTTTGCTGAATATCGTACTGAAAATTGACATCGATGAGGTATTTGTGACAAAAGAGACTTTTTTAAAGAAATATATCAATGCTATTCGAAATGGAAATGCTGCTCTGTTTGCAGGGGCAGGATTATCTCGTCCTTCTGGTTTTGTTGTTTGGAAAGATCTTTTACGTCCTCTTGCAGAAGAAATACATTTGAATATTGATGAAGAACACGACTTTCCTGCTGTTGCTCAATATGTGAAAAATGAATCAGGTAATCGATCTGTTATAAACGAATCTATCTTAGACGCTTATGAAAAAGAT
>CALXXO010000022.1 GCA_944392705.1 uncultured Spirochaetaceae bacterium | reverse complement strand
AAAAATCCCTGCTCTTTGTCCTTAAATCGCATTCTACATATTATCGCAAGGGTGCTGAGAAGTCAAATTGTTTTTTTGTTATCTTTTCTTTTACTATAAAAGGAATTAGCCTAAAATTATTTTTTACAGGCCCCTTGACTTGTCCTTTTGGGACCATCATTGTCTTTTCTTTCCGTGGATAAGACAGAGCGATGAAGGTTTTATGCTGATATCAAAATACTTGCCATTATGGGTGAAGAGTTCACCATCGCAATGGGCTTCCATGCAATCATTATCGGAAGCTATCATAATCCTCGAAGCCCTGATGTAGGAGAATGTCTCTTTATCAGTTACCTGCGACCCCCTGAAAAATGTCATGACAGCTTTGACTATCCCCTTTCGGTCAAGGGGATGGTTTGTGTACATAACATCAAAAACGCCATCATCAATCTCTGCAAGAGGTGCCATTATGAAAGCAGAACCCATCCTGCGCCCATTCGATACCGATACCTGCTGTGTATCGAGCGTAGATTCAATGCCATCGATTACAAGCTTTATATGATATGGTTTCGGGGGATGCCTGAGTATATAGATGAAGGCAACAGCATAACTGAGCATACCGTTGATGTATTTGTAGTCCATTGCCCTGAAATTGACCATTGGCTCAAAACCGAATCCGGCCCCATTGACGAAATACATTCCATCCTCATGGCCCGTGCCTACGCAGAAACCAACATCAATATGGGAGGAAAGCCCATCAGCAATAAGCTTTACAGCTTTCTTCTGATTCCGGGGGATCCCTGCCATCCACGCAAAATCATTCCCCCTGCCGATTGGAATGATACCCATCCGGACACTGGAGCCTCCTGATTTCATTATGCCATTGACTGTCTCGTTTACTGTACCATCACCGCCAGCTGCAACTATCGTATCATAACCATATAGTGCACCTCTCTTAGCAAGGCTCTCAGCATGGCCTGGAGCTCTCGTATATGCAACGGTGCACTCTCTTCCAAGTTTCCGGAAAAGCTCCTGGATTTCCCTGGCTTTCTTCTTCCCCTGCCCCTTGGATGCATTTGGATTGATGATAAGGAGTATGTCCTTTTTAAGCATAACAGATTAATTCTATTGGATGCTCTTGCGAGGGACAAGAAAAAGATGGCACAAGCGAGGAAAAATATGCCCGTTTCCGCTTCTGATGCTATACTCTGGCTATGAAGACAATAATCAGAGATATCAAAGCTGTCGTATCAGGCAGAGTGGAAAGAACGGATATCGTAATCGAGGACGGAGTATTCAGCTATAGCCAGACTGGACCTTATGAAAAGGAAATAGATGGGAAGGATCTGATTGCTGTCCCAGGCTTCATTGATACCCATATTCATGGAATCGGGGGCTTTGGAACGGAAGATGGGACAGAGGAAGCGATTCTAGGAATGTCTGCAAAACTTGCAGAAGCTGGAGTTACTTCCTTCTTCCCTACAATTTACACGGATACGATGCAGCGCATAACAATGGATGAGAAAGCTATCGCAGCTACTGCAGGCAAGGAAAAAGGCGCATCCATTGCAGGTATCCATATAGAAGGACCATTCATCTCTCCTAACAGAATCGGAGCCCAGAACCCTGCAGGAAGGCTTGATCCAGACGAGAAGGCATTCTATACGATGCTCGAAGCCGGCAAAGGGCTTGTGAGAGCTATGACACTAGCTCCAGAACTCGAAGGTGTCGAGAAGATTGCAAAGCTGGGAAAGGAGAATAACATAGTCCTTCTGATGGGTCACACAGATGCCAGCTACGAAGAAGCTGTCCATGGAATGGAGCTTGGCATAAGGCACACGACACACCTTTTCAATGCAATGTCCGGCCTTGTCCATCGCCACCCGGGGGTCGTGGGCTGCTGTCTTCTCAACAGCGCGATGAGTGCAGAGATCATTGCAGACGGAAAGCACGTGCATCCAGATATCGTCAAATTCGTGATCAAATCAAAAGGAGAGGACAAAGTGGTCGTCATCACAGACTCTCTTCGCCCGACGATGCAGGAAGATGGCATACTGACTGCCAATGGTGTTGAAGTGGAGATGGGAGATGGTCTATGGGTGACAAAAGGCCGACCTGAGCTTATCCAAGGATCTGCACTGACAATGCACAAGGCATTCGTCAACCTTGTACGCTGGGGTGTGCCGATGGCTACGGCATCCGCGGTGACAGCAACAACACCTGCAAAGATTTACTCGCTATCCGACAGGGGCGAGATCCTTCCAGGAAAGAGGGCTGACCTTGTTGTAATGGACAGTAATCTAGGAATAAAATTCACGATGATCAACGGAGAAATAGTATGTGGTACAGCAAACTGAACAATAAACGTCTCTGGAAGATTTTCTCTGATATCTCCAGAATACCAAGGGAAAGCGGCAATGAAGCGGGAATAAGAGAGTATCTCCTATCCTGGGCTGCTTCAAACAAGATAGAAGCCTGTTCCGACGAGAAAGGCAATGTCTATATGAGAAAGGCAGGAACAAAAGGGCTGGAGAATCTTCCCCCTGTCGCACTTCAGGCTCATGTCGATATGGTCTGTGTAAAGAAAGAAGGCTCGAAACATGACTTCACAAAGGATCCAATCAACGTAAAGACTGATGGTACTTATATTTTCGCATCTGATACATCTCTCGGCGCTGATGATGGACTTGGTGTTGCCATAATTCTGGACATTATGTCCGACCCGGAAGCTGCTCACGGACCTATAGAGGGCATATTCACCGTAGAGGAGGAAACCGGGCTCGGTGGAGCATATGCAATAGATCCTGAGAAGATAACAGCTCGAAGACTCATCAACATCGACAGCGAGGAGGAGGGAATCCTCTATATCGGCTGTGCCGGTGGTATAGATGTGGATGCAACAACAAAGCTCAAATACGAGAAAGCAGAGGGTTCTGCAATCTCTGTTAAGATCTCAGGACTGCTTGGTGGACATAGTGGCGGAGAAATCCACAAGGAAAGAGCAAATGCGATAAGCCTGCTTGCTCGCTATCTCGACAGACTCCCATCATTCCAGATTGTCTCAATCTCAGGCGGAACGAGAAGAAATGTCATTCCTTCTTCAGCCGAAGCTGTGATAACAGTCAAGGACAAGGAAGCCGCGATTTCCCAGGCAAAGACTATGCAGGAAGAGCTTACAGAAGAGTTCAGATACTCTGACCCTGGAGTGAAGATCGAAGTAAGCGATGCCAAGATGCCCGATATGGCAATAAAGACAAAGAAAAGCCAGAAGATCGTGAATCTGCTCTTCTCCTCCCCTTGCGGCGTTAAGAATATGAGTACTGCAATCCCCGGAATCGTTGAGACTTCCGATAACCTTGCCATAGTAAGCATGAACAAGGACAAGCTTTCCGTTGTTTATTCAATCAGAAGCAATACCGATTCAAGGAAGATGGAGCTCGTATCGAAAATCCTCACCTTAACGGATGCCTTCGGTTTCGACGTGAAAGTAGGAGACTCATATCCATCCTGGACACCTGATCCGAAATCAAAGCTGGCAAAGGAAGTTGCAGCTGCATACAAGAGCATTACCGGAAAGAAGCCACAAGTAACAGCGATACACGCAGGACTTGAATGCGGAATCATAAATTCAATCATTCCGGGAATGGAGTCAGTTTCACTCGGCCCAAACCTTGCAGATGTTCACTCTGTCAATGAAAAGGCTGATGTGGCTTCAGCGGAGCGTACAGCTGATTTTGTAAAGAAGATGCTCCCGATGCTGAAATAAGATGCAGCGCGCACTTACACTGAATCTCATTTCACCTATTTATTACTTTCCAGTCTCTCTCTCATTGGGGGAGGCTGTCTCCAGTGCGGATAAAAAAGCTATCGGATATGATGCCGTGATAGAATTCGCCTACTCCTTCAAAGATGAGAAACTATCAATCTCAACGATAGGCTCTGGAGAGAGGGACGGCTATACCGAAGAGGAAAGGAAGATAATAGAAGCCGGTGGATCAATCAAAAGAAAGGATGGAGAATCGGTAGAGATTCCTTCCGGGAAATACCTTTTCGAGCAGCTTCCATTCATTCCCGAGGAAAATGAGATACCAAGGATCATACTTCCTTACCTGAAAGACAGAGAAGGACGGTTCTATATCAGAATCTACAAAGAGAACATACTTGAATGTGTTCTCCAGCTTCTCTTCCCCTCTCCCTGAAGCTTGGTTATACTCAAGTCATGCAGATTGAGAAAATCAGCGACACATTCCATCACATCACGTTTGCAGATGGTTCCGAGGTATTCCTTATCGGAACGGCTCATGTCTCACATAACAGCGTTGAGGAAGTCGCAGGAGTTATAGAGAAAGAGACACCGGACAGAATCTGTGTCGAGCTTGATTCATCCAGGCTTTCAAGCAAGACAAAGAAGAAAAGCTGGGAAGATACAGATATAAGGAAAGTATTCAAGGAAGGAAAGGGGTTCCTTCTGCTTGCCAACACAGCACTGGCTTCGTTCCAGAAGAAACTCGGGGCACAGACTGGAACCAACCCTGGAGAGGAACTTCTTGGAGCTGTAAAGCTTGCAGAGGAGAAGAACATCCCGATATCCCTCTGCGACAGGGATATCCAGACTACTTTCAGACGTGCCTGGGCTAAATCGTCACTATGGAATAAATGCAAGCTCCTAGGAACTCTTATATCGGCGGCATTCTCCAACGAGGAGATTTCCCCTGAGGAGCTGGAAGAACTGAAGAAACAGGAAACTCTGGAAGGGATGCTCAACGAAGTCGCAAAGGAACTTCCATCGATCAAAGAGGTTCTTATCGATGAACGCGACACTTATCTTGCTACCAAAATCTACAGCGCTCCTGGAAAGAAGAAGGTGGCTGTCATCGGTGCAGGCCATACAAGAGGTGTACTGTCGACATTTGAAAAGCTCGAGAACGGAGGAAGTGTTAAATCCGTAGAGGAACTTGAAACTGTTCCCAAAAGCAAGGGTGGCGGCAAGGCTGCAGGATATATAATCCCTACCCTGATAGTCCTTCTGCTCATCATCGGAATAGCTATGAATGGCTGGGACCAGGGGTTAAGGACCTTCCTCTACTGGGTTATTGTTAATGCCGGAGGTACCTTAATCGCTTCGATTATCGCAGCTGCCCATCCATTGAACATAATATGCTGTGCAGTTACAGCTCCGTTCTTTGCACTCAATCCTGTTCTAGGGGTAGGAATGCTCGGCGGTATCCTCGAAGCAACATTCAGGAAGCCTAAAGTGAAGGATTTCGAAACGCTCAACGATGATGCAATGCATTTATCTGGATGGTACAAGAACAGAATATTGCACTGCCTTCTTGTGTTCTTCCTGAGTTCAGTTGGAAGTATGCTTGGAACTTTCATAGCGTTCCCGCTATTGATTTCCAGAATTTGAAAGCACCACTTACAAATGATTATCTCTTTGTACTGAAAGCCGCTATCAATGCGGCTTTTATTGTATCAACTTTTACGGATGCTATTGGTAAACCACGCTTATTATCTGCGGAAATGACACTTTCAAAGCCCATATCAGAAAGATTCTTCATTCTTCTTTCCGCAAAAGATACTGGTCTGACCTCACCCGCAAGCGAGAGCTCGCCGAAGGCTGCTGCAGCTGCTTTCAGTGGTATATCCTCTTTTGAGCTGTAAAGCGCAAGCGCCAACGCAAGCTCTATAGAGACTTCAGAGAGCTTCATACCCCCCGCAACATTCACGTATATATCCTGGTCTGAGAGAACCAATCCCGCGTGCTTCTGAAGAATCGCAGCGACACGGCTGACACGTGCATTGTCTATTCTGTCGGAATATATCCTCTGATACCCTGACCTGGAAGGAACAACAAGTGCCTGTATTTCAACTGCGAAAGTACGGCTCCCTTCAACAACAGAGGTGAAAGCTATTCCGGAAGGAAGCATTCCGCTCCCTCTCGAGGAAAGAAACACGGAAGATGGGTCCTTTACACCATGAAGGCCCTCTGCATCCATCGTGAATAGCCCGATTTCATCAACAGAGCCAAACCTATTCTTGCTTGCGCGCAAAAGCCTTATACCGCTCTCTGCGCTTTCGAAATAAAGGACGGTATCGACAATATGCTCTACAATCTTCGGGCCTGCTATGAGACCATCCTTTGTCACATGACCGATAAAGAATACGGATGCTCCTATTTTCTTTGCGAGCAGCGATAGTTCCATGCAACATACTTTGATCTGATTCGGAGACCCTGCAGCAGAAGCCACAGAAGCGCTGTAGAGCGTCTGTAACGAATCGATGACAATATAACATGGAGAATGCTTCTCAATCGTTTCTGAGAGCACCTCTAGCCTTGTGTCGCAGAATATGGAGATACTATCGCTACTGAGCCCCAGCCTATCGGAGCGCATCCGCACTTGTGATGGGGACTCCTCTCCAGATACATAAAGAACTGGTCCCGATGCTGAAAGATAGCTCAGCATCTGTATCATTATAGTGCTTTTGCCAATTCCAGGCTCACCACCTACGAGAACTGACGACGGCCGCATTACACCGCCGCCGAGGACTCTATCAAGCTCCTCCATTCCGGAGGAAACCCGCATTGTCTTCTCATACGGGATATCAGAAAGCTTCTGTACGCTACTGTCCATGACAGGCCGGGAATCGGTTCTTCCTTTCTGGATAGGTGCAACCTTCTCCTCTTCGAAACTGTTCCAGCTCCCGCACTCCGGACAACGGCCATTCCATTTATTTTCAACATGACCACATTCACGGCAAACATAGCGTACAGAATTCTCTTTCATATACCCTCAGAAATCCAGAAGCTCTACATCAAAGATAAGGTATGAATCAGGAGGAATGACTCCCGGATATCCATACTCACCATATCCCAGTTCTGGAGGAATAATAAGGGTCCTTTTCTCCCCCTTCTTCATCATCTGAAGAGCTTCGTTCCAGCCCTCAATCACCTGTCCGACACGGAACACCGCAGGCTCATGTCTGATAAGCGACGAGTCAAAGATCTTGCCATTGAGAAGCATACCCTGGTAGTGTACAGTTACGGACTGTCCATATTTCGGAGAATCCTTTCCAGTTCCGTTCTTAGTTATTACATACCTTAACCCGGTATTGGTTTTTTCTGCATTTGGGTACCTGTTATCAATCTCTGCTTCGATTTTTTTACGTGCCTCGGCAAGTTCTGCAGCGCGTTTTGATGTTGCAGCATCGCAAAGCTTTGCAAAAGAATCTCCAGAAACCTCGAATTTTTCGGCATCTTCTCCTTTTCTGATTATCTTCACGCTCTTGATCTTATCATTCTGCTCGATTTTGTTTACAACATCCTGCCCTTCAATGACACGTCCAAACACAGAATGCTTGCCATCAAGCCACGGTGTTGCAACGTGCGTGATAAAGAACTGGCTGCCATTTGTTCCAGGTCCTGCATTTGCCATCGAAAGTACGCCAGGACCATCGTGTTTCAGTTCTGGATGAAACTCATCGGGAAATCTGTAACCTGGGCCACCTGTCCCATCACCTTTCGGACATCCTCCCTGAATCATGAAATCCTTTATGACTCTATGGAACTTCAGCCCATCATAAAAAGGAACACCTGGATGATCCAGGTTCAGTGTGCCTTCTGCAAGCCCGATAAAGTTGCAGACAGTCATAGGACACTTCTTATATTCAAGTTCAAGGAGAATATCTCCTTTATTTGTTGTTATCAGGGCATAAATGCCATCATTAAGCTTTTCAATATCCATACATCACTCCGTAAATAATTCTTCGCCACCGCTTATAAGGCCATAAATCCTCTCCAAATCCTGCTGTGAACGGAATTTGATTGTAAGTTTGCCTTTAGATAAACTACCTTTGATATCGCATCGAGCACCAACTGCAGATACAAACTTCTCAACAACCTCCGAGAGTTCCGGATCTTCCTCTTTCGAACCTTTTTTCGCGATGAATTTATGACCCTTATTGTACTCTTCTGCCAACCTTTCAGCTTCTCTGACAGAAAGATCTCCGTTGATTATCTTCTCTCGTAAGAGCTGCTGATCGGAAGGATTAACTAGAGAAAGTATCGCCCTAGCGTGTCCAGCTGTGATATTTCCTGAAATGATATCATCTTTTATTGAATCATTCAGAGAAAGCAAACGGACTGAATTTGCTATTGTAGATCTCGATTTACCCACCTTTTCAGATACTTCTTCCTGTGTCATACCAGACCGCTGCATCAGATACTGATATGCTGTAGCTTCTTCAATTGGATTAAGATTCTCCCTCTGGATATTCTCGATAAGAGACATCTGAATCCTTTCGAGTTCAGAAAGCTTTCTTACAATTACAGGTACTTCTTTTATACCAGCTTCCTTTGCAGCCCTGAAGCGCCTTTCACCTGCAATAATAGAATATTTTCCAGGCACAATCTCTTCGACAATCAGTGGCTGGATAATACCTTGTGATTTAATTGATTCAGCAAGCTCACTGATTGCTTCTGGATTGAAAGACTTTCTTGGCTGATTGGGATTAGGAGATACAGAAGACAGAGGGACATTGATTGCCTGAATTCTGTTTGAAGTATCTTCTTCCACCGCATTCGGTATTTTGATTTCCGATGAAGTCTTCTTTTTAACGGCAGACTTAGGTTCAGATGGCGTCTCTGTCGCCTTTGATTCTGCACCAGTTGTTTTATTGATAATATTCTCAACCTGTTCATCAAGAGAGAAATCACCACCAAATAAAGAGCTGATTCCCCTTCCAAGTCCATGTTTCTTATCACTCGACACGGCTTACAACCTCCTTAGCAAGCTCTGCAAAGGCTTTTGATCCAGCATTCGACTTATCATAGAAATTAATCGGCAATCCATGTGATGGCGCTTCTGATATTCTTACAGACCTTGGTATTATCGTTTTGAAAACAAGATCAGGAAAGAATTCAGAGATATCCTCAACCACCTGCTGATTAAGCAAAGCCCTCTTAGAATACATAGTGAACAAAATTCCAAGAACTTTAAGCTTTGGATTCAATCCACCCTTTCTGACATTGTTTATCGTCCGCATAATGAGATTCAGGCCCTCCATTGCCATATATTCACACTGAAGCGGAATGATAACAAAATCAGCCCAAGCAAGAGCGTTCATTGTCTCAAGCCCAAGAGACGGGGGACAATCAAGAAGAATGTAGTCATAATCTGTTTCAAGCGACTCGAGAACAGTTTTGAGATAATATTCCCTATTATTCTCATTGACCAATTCAATTGAAAGACTGGCAACATCAAGAGAGCCAGGAATCAGATATAAGTTTTTGAAGATTGTAGCCTGAACCGCGGAAGCAGCAGGAACATCCCCAACAACAATCTGATATATATTGGCTTTCCTTAAATCACCAGATACAGCTCCAGTAAGATTACATTGCGCATCAAAATCAATTAAAAGCACTTTGTAATCCATAGCAGCAAGAGCAGAACCTAAATTGACAGCCGAGGTTGTCTTTCCAACTCCACCCTTCTGGTTATAAAAGATTATCTTCCTCGCATTTTTCATATTTCAAGGGTACACTGATAATCCCTTCTTGTCATTAATATTAAATAGCAAAAATACAATCTTGACCGGATTCAATCATAACAGTAATCTTAAACCATCAAAAGAAGGAGAAACCTTATGGCTGATAATATTGAAAAGTCAGTAATAGATGCTATCAATGCAATTCGCCCAGCTCTTCAGAATGATGGCGGAGACATTGAGTTCGTCAAATACGATGCAGAGACAAAGAATGTACACGTAAAACTCGTAGGAGCTTGCGCAGGATGTCCAATGAGCCAGCTCACACTCACAAACGGTGTTCAGAGGTATATTCGCGAAAGTGTTGATAAAGAAATTACTGTTATCAACGATGATCAGATTTCAAATTACTTTTAAAATATTTGAATAATTCCAAATCCTGCAGCTTCTCAAATCGGGAAGCTGCTTTTTGTTTCACGTGAAACAATACCTTATAAACCATTTATGAGAAACTCTAAAAGGTTTTACCAATATCTTTTATATTAATTTGCAAAACAAGCACTAAATAAAATAAGTAATAATTATTTTTCTAACAAAAATCCTTATACATATTGCAAATGATTTTTGATAATCACCTTGCACTATCAATGTTTCACGTGAAACAAAGTAGATTTACATATTAGTAATAATTCGAATAATCGTAACGAAGAAATTGGACTTATACGAATATTTCATCAACTATCTTTCGATTAGCTATTCCCAAATAAAATATATGTGATATCATGCAGTATGAGTTTATTTGAGGTTTACCTTTTTCAGGCACCTCTGAAATCCAAAAACCGCAAATAAACGCTTCAAATGCGGTTTTTCATAGGTAAATTTCTGTCTATAGAAACAGATTGAAGCAGTGGTTTTTCTTCAAATTCCCTATATAATAGGGTATAAAATGAGCGTTTTTCATGGTTTTATTTGGTATAAATAAATGCCTGCTGGTTAGGCAGGCATTAAGTTATTTCATTATAATGAATTATTTTTCATTTACAGGATTTTCTGGCTCTGCAGGAGCTGTTTCCGGAGTCTGGATTTCCTCACCATCCTCCTCAACTTCCTGATAGTCAGTTACCGCAATAGCGTTAACAATGTCATCTTTCTTCTTGAAAGATGCAACGCGAACACCCATAGCAGCTCTTCCCTGTATTGAAATATCCTTCGCGTGTACCCTTATTGTCTGTCCTCTGAATGTAACGAATACTACATCGTTATCATCATTGACTGCGACAGCACCGACAAGTCCGGATTCTTCAACAGTATAAATCTTCTGACCCATCGTTCCGCGACCATGAGCCTTGAACTGATCGAATCTTACCTGTTTACCTTTTCCTTTCTCTGTCACCATGAGGATACGCTTATCATCGTCGACAGCAACAACACCAACAACCACGTCATCTCCAAGGAGCCTGATACCTCTTACGCCGTGTGTCGCCCTGCCCATTGTCCTTACATCGTCAGCATGAATCCTCAGACCCTTGCCATTCTTTGTAATGATCATCGCATCTTCTTCATCCTTGATGAATATAGACTGGACAAGCTCATCACCTTCATCGAGGATTATAGCTTTCACGCCCTTTGTCTTAGCATTGATGAAGTCGTTCAGCCTTACTTTCTTAGCAACACCTAGCTTTGTCACCATCAAGAGGTATGTATTATCCTGGAATGACGGGAATGTGACAATGGATGTGACTTTCTCGTTATTCTCAATCTGGAGGAAGTTCTTGATGTTGGAACCCTTTGTCGCCTTTGCACCTTCAGGAATCTCGAATGCCTTACTGTAATATGCTTTTCCAAAGTTAGTAACAAACATGATGATATCATGTGAAGAGCATACGAAAAGATGATCGACATAATCACCATCGACAAGCTTGGCTCCGATTGTTCCCTTTCCTCCGCGTCCCTGCGCCTTGTACTCTGTAGTGCTTAGACGTTTTGCGAATCCTTTCCTGGAAATCGAGATAACAACATCTTCCTTCTTGATGAAGTCCTCTGGCGAAGCATCATTGAGCTCCTGCTCGATAATCTCAGTGCGCCTTCTATCTCCATATGCAGCACCGATTGCCCTTATTTCATCCTTCACAACACCGAGAATCTTATTTCTATCGGAGAGAAGATCCTTATAGTAGGCAATCTTAGCTTCGAGATCGGAAAGCTCATCGAGTATTTTCTCAGTCTCAAGATGAGAAAGCCTACCAAGCTTCATATCGATGATTGCATCGGCCTGAATCTTATCGAGATTGAAAGCTTTCTGGAGCTCAAGTGAAGCGATATTATTATCCTGGCTTTCCTTGATTATCCTTATAACTTCATCGATATTCTCAAGACCAATTTTCAGACCAAGAAGTATATGCGCCCTTTCCTCTGCTTTTTTGAGATCGAACCTTGTCCTTCTCTCGATGACCTCTTCACGGTGATCCACGTAAATCTGAATCATATCCTTGAGAGTCATAAGCTTTGGACGACCCTGATAAATTGCCAGATTATATGCATTGAAATTGCTCTGGAGGGCAGTGCGGCTGAAAAGCATATTGAGGACTATCTTAGGAACAGCTCCCTGCTTGAGTTCAACAATGACCCTTATACCATCGCGGCCAGACTCATCACGCACAGAAGCAATATTAGGAATTACTCCATCTTTTCTCAGATCATCGATTTTCTTTACAAGCTCAGCCTTATTTACCTGATAGGGGAGCTCTGTGAAGATTATCGCATCATGACCTCTGTCGTTCTCCTCAATCTCATAGCGTGACCTGATTACTATCTTGCCTTTACCTGTAGTATAGGCATCCATTATTCCTTTCTTTCCGCATATGATTCCATATGAAGGGAAATCAGGGCCTTTTATATAGTTCATCAGCTCAGGAATCGTGATATCAGGATTATCGATATAAGCACAGATTCCATCGACAACCTCAAGGAGATTATGTGGAGCAAGATTGGTTGCCATTCCAACAGCAATACCAGAAGAACCGTTTACAATCAAAAATGGCATCGCAGCCGGAAGTACAGAAGGCTCGTCTGTAGATCCATCATAGTTAGGAGTGAAATCGACGGTCTCTTTCTGTATATCGGTAAGCATTTCCTCACCGATTCTGCTCATTCGGGCTTCCGTATACCTCATAGCAGCAGGAGGATCGCCATCGATTGATCCAAAATTTCCCTGAGGAGAAACAACAGGATAACGCAGAGAGAAATCCTGTCCCAGACGCACAAGCGCATCGTATACAGATGCATCTCCATGCGGATGATACTTTCCGAGAACATCACCTACGATACGGGCACACTTCTTATTAGGGGAGTTATACCTAATACCGAGTTCCCACATATCGTAAAGAATTCTTCTATGGACTGGTTTAAGACCATCCCTTGCATCAGGCAAAGCTCGGCTTATGATGACGGACATAGCATAGTTTATATAGCTTGTCCTCATCTCTTCAGAGATGTCCGCCTGAATGATACGCGGATTAAGTTCCTGATTATCTTCCATACAGCACCTCAGATATCAAGCGTCCTGACGAAGGTCGCATTCTGTTCAATGAATTCTCTTCTGGGCTCTACATCTTCACCCATAAGCATAGAGAATACCCTATCAGCCTGTTCAGCATCTTCGATATGAACCTTTCCAATCATTCTTGTTTCAGGATTCATGGTGGTCTCCCAGAGCTGTTCAGGATTCATCTCTCCAAGACCTTTGTAGCGCTGGATTGGAACCTTTGATTCATCAAGTCCCGGTGCATACTCATCGAGTATCTTCTTTTTGTCCACCTCATCATAAGCATAGAAATCTTTCTTATTGATAGTGATCTTATAAAGCGGTGGCATAGCGAAGTAAATATATCCAGCTTCAATAAGAGGTCTCATGTATCTGAAGAAGAAAGTAAGAAGGAGAGTTCTGATATGAGAACCATCAACATCGGCATCTGCCATGATGATTATCTTATGGTATCTGACTTTCGAAATATCGAATGTCTTCTCCTTATCATCCTTCTTCCCATCTTCATCGTCATCAAGGTCCTTTCCAGTATCATTGTACCTAGTGATTCCAGCTCCGATAGTCTGGATTACAGGCTCGAGCTTATCATTGTTAAGAACCTTGGCTTCCTGAGCCTTCTCGACATTAAGCATCTTTCCCCAGAGAGGAAGAATAGCCTGGAAACGGCTGTCACGGCCCTGTTTTGCAGAACCACCAGCACTATCGCCCTCGACTATAAATACCTCACAGCGAGCAGGATCACGCTCTGTACAATCAGCAAGCTTTCCAGGAAGTCCACCACCTTCTGATTTCTTCCTTATGTTCTCCCTTGCTTTTCTTGCAGCAACACGGCCAAGAGCAGCACTTGTTACCTTATCGAGAAGCCTGTCGATTGAATCTGGGAATTCATCAAAATAGTTGGTGAGATTCTCATAGACAAGCGAATCTACAATTCCCTTAACATTGGAATTGCCAAGCTTCATCTTCGTCTGCCCCTCGAACTGAGGATTAGGAATCTTGACTGATATAACAGCCGTAAGGCCTTCAGAGATATCGGAGGATTCAAGGCTATCAGGATACTTTTTCATGTACTTAACGCTCTTTTTGAGCTGGTTGTTAAGACACCTTGACAAAGCAGCCCTGAAACCCGATAGATGAGTACCGCCTTCACGTGTATTGATATTATTTACAAACGTATAAATCTTTTCATCGTATTTATCGTTGTACTGAAGAGATACTTCAACAGATACATCATCTTTCTGGCATTCGAAAGATATAGGCTCGAATAGCACTGTCTTATATTCGTTAAGGTACTTAACAAATGAAGACAGTCCACCTTCAGCATGGAATGTATCCTTCTTCTCAGGCTCCGTACGCCTATCTGTGATAGTAATTGTTATTCCCTTATTCAGGTATGAGAGCTCCTTAAAGCGTGCAGAAAGCGTTTCATAACTGAATGAGTTTGGTTCCATTATCTCGAAATCGGGAGTGAACCTTACTATTGTTCCCGTCCTATCAGTATCCCCGATAATAGCAACATCCCCTTCAGGAATACCTTTGTGATAAGTCTGTCTATAAATATGAGGAGCTCTGTGGACTGTAACTTCCATCCATGATGAAAGCGCGTTTACACAAGAAACACCTACACCATGAAGTCCTCCGGATACTTTATATGCATTGTGATCGAACTTTCCTCCAGCATGAAGCTGTGTAAGAACGACCTCAAGGGAGCTTTTTCCCTCTTCAGGATGAATGTCTACAGGAATACCTCTTCCATTATCCTCTACAGTGCAGATTTCTCCATTCTCGCCATCCTCAAGATAGACTTTGATGTCATTGCAGTAACCAGCCATTGCCTCGTCTATGGAGTTATCCACGACTTCGTAGACAAGATGATGCAGACCGTCAATTCCTGTTGACCCAATATACATTCCAGGTCTTAGACGTACTGCTTCGAGGCCTTTCAGGACTGTAATACCGCTGGAATTGTAATCTTCGCTAGCCTTGATTTCAGCTTCAAGCTCCGCTTTGTCATGGCCTGCGATTTTCAGTTCTTCGTTGTCCATTTAATCCTTCCAGTCTGATTCCGATATCAGGGGGCTGGGACCTTATCGAGCAGGTGGATAGTCGTAGCCGTGTTCGGATTTTTCAGTACTATTCGATTATACACTTTAGAATAATCGAATTCAAGGGGAGACACAAAATCAATATTGTGTTTATCTCTTTGCCATTAATTAAATTAACTGAAGACTCCAAGTGCAATATCAATCTAGTTGCTTTACGGTTGGAAATCCCTTTGTTATAATCTTCCGCAATATGGAAAATCTATCAAATATCTGGCAGGAAGCAGCAGATCATCTTCTGCAGACTCTCCCCGAAGCCAAGAAACAGTGGATAAAGAGAATTTCATTCGAAAGTGAAGAAAACGGAGCAATGGTACTTTCCCTTTCTTCGAACTTCTACAAGGAAACAACCGAGAAAAACTGCAGGGCTGATATAGAGAATACAGTCTCTGAAATAGCCGGGCATGATATACAGATTGTTTTCACAGTTAATACCGCGAAGAAAGCAACTGCAAAAACAATCCAGAAGACAGTGAAGAAAGAAAAAACAGAGCCTGTTTCGAAAAACACAACGCTAAACAAACAGTATTCATTCGATAATTTCATTTCCGGAGATAACAGCAGTTTCGCATTCAATGCCTGTAAGGTAATCGCACAGAATCCTGGCACATCATTCAATCCATGTCTTATTTACGGAGGAGTAGGATTGGGAAAAACACATCTTCTGGAATCAATCGGAAATTATATCGATGAGCATAATCCGAAGATGAAGATAATCTATACAACTGCGGAAAGCTTCACCAATGAATTCATAGATTCATTGCTTTCAAAGGAGAAAATATCTTCCTTCAAAGCAAAATACAGAAGTGTTGATGTTCTTCTTATCGATGATATACATTTCCTTCAGAAAAAGGACTCAACACAGGAAGAGCTCTTCCATACATTCAATGAGCTTTACGATAGCCATAAACAGATTGTCCTTACCTGCGATAGACCTATAACTGAACTGACAGATATAACCGACAGGCTTAAGACAAGATTTAGAAAAGGGCTCAATGTTGATCTTCAGCCCCCTGCATATGAGACAAGAATGGCTATTGCTATGCAGAAGTGCAGGGAAAAGGGATACGAAATAGATCAGAAGGTACTGGAATATATCTGTCAGAATGTAAATACGAATGTAAGGGACCTCGAAGGTGCTCTCACAACACTAAGTTCATTTGCAACTCTTGTTGGAAAACCAGTCACTCTCGATATAGCAAAAGAGCAGCTGAAGAATTTCATCGTATCGCCTGCAATAAAAAACAGCGATATTTCAATTGATATGATAATCCATAGTACAGCAGCTTATTTCAACGTTAAAGAGTACGATATAAGAGGAAAAAGCAGAAATAAGAACATCACTCTCGCAAGACACATTTCAATCTATCTGGCATCAGAGCTAACATCATACTCCCTGTCAGAGATTGGAAAGATGATGAATGGAAAAGATCATACGACAATCATGTATTCAGTGGAGAAAATTAAATCAATACTCGATACAGATGACTCTGTAAGGCAGGCTGTTAATACAATAAAGTCAGAATTGCTGCAGAGCTGAGTTTTCCACAATCGGTGGAAAAACCCAGTGGAAAAGCTGTGGAAATGATGTGAAAAGCATCTGAAAAAGCTGTTAATAAAAAGAGGGTTTTCCACAGCCCTCTTTTTTATACTGCATCAATGTGTGGAATAATGTGGATAACCATGCAGTTTTTCCACAAGTTTATCCACAGCATAATATTTTTCATTTAAAAGAATTAGATGCAGTTTTCCACAATTTCACAACTCTTACTATTATTACTGCCTTTATTTTGTGATATATTAATAAACAATAAGGAGTGATTTCTGTGAAATTCATATGCCAGGCCAGCGCGATAAAAGCTGAGATAGATTTTGCTAGTAACTTCACAAGTTCCAAAAATTCATTATCAATACTCAGCAACATTCTTTTTGAAGCAAATAATGATGCACTTACAATAAAAGCAACTGATCAGAATATGGGTTTTACTTCAGTTATACCTGTTTCTGTTCTTGTTCCAGGTTCTACGACAGTCTATTGTGATAAGCTCTCGCAGTTATTTAAGAATATACCTGACACTGAAATTGAAGTGTCTGAAGAGAATGGAAACCTCTATATAAAGCCAGCTGATGGTAGCAAAAGTTTCATAATAAGCATAAAGACCATAGAAGCATCAAAGTACCCACAGCTTGCTGAAATAGATGAATCTCTCTATTTCTCAATAACTCAGAGAGACTTCTTCGACATGATTGATAAAACATCTTTTGCTGTAGCAGATGAGGATTCGAGAAGATTCCTTACAGGTGTTTACATGGAGAAGAAGGATGATAAAGTTGTCCTAGTAGCTACAGATGGAAAAAGACTTGCATATGTAGGTAGACATTTTGAACAGAACATACCTGATTTCATGCCAGCTATAATCCCACCTAAATTCCTTAGCATAATGAAATCAATGGGTACAGGAGAGGGACTTCTTTCAATAGGAGTAAATGAAGGATATATATTCTCTGAGATAGGAAACAGGACAATATATTCGGTTCTGATTCAGGGACCTTATCCTGTTTATGAGAAAGTAATTCCAAAAGGACTCGATAACACCTGTATAATCAAAAAGGAAGATGCAGAAAAGGCTATTTCCCTTATATCAATACTGGTAGAAAGCAAATCTAAGAGAATCTTCCTCGATATGACAGAGAATAATGTCATTCTCTCCAGCGAGAATACTGAATTTGGTGAGGGTGAGCAATCAATACCTGCTTCGTACTCAGGTCCAGAGGTAAGAATGTCATTTAATTGCCAGCTTCTTCTTACACCTGTAAAGAAGATAGATTCAGAATATCTGAAGATAATGTTCAATAAGCCATCTTCAGCCATGATATTCACCTCAGAACCTGAGAAAGATTATCTCTTTGTTCTGATGCCTATGCAGATTCAATGAGATTCATCTCTGTATCAATAAATAATTTCAGAAATATATCCTCTGCAGCAGTCAATATAGATGCAGAGGATATTGTTCTTACAGGTATAAATGGTCAGGGAAAGACAAATTTCCTTGAAGCCATATATCTTCTCTGTTATGGATCATCGTTCAGGACAAGCCATATAAAGGAAGCAATAAAACATAAAACAGATGGTTTTTCGCTCTCTGCCATCGCTGAAGATGATAATGGTTTGAAAGAAAAGGTATCAATTCTTTTTTCTGATAATAAAAGAAAGATAACTATTGATGGTAAGGATATAAATGATCGCAGGAATCTTATTTATTCATTTCCATGCATAGTTTTCTCACATGATGATATCCTGTTTGTAAAAGGTGAACCCGAACACAGGCGTAAGTTCTTCGATCAGATGATGAGTCTTTATTCACCTCTTTTCTTCGATTCATTACGTTCTTACAGAGGTATATTGATGCAGCGTAATGCTGCTATTAAAAGCAATAACAGGGCTGTAATAAATCTTTATGATAGCCGATTAGCTTCATTCGGACTCGAGATAATGAAGGAAAGGGCTGAAGCTGTATATGGTTTCAATTCTATATTCCCGGATCTTTTCAGAAAGATATCGGGAACAGATATGGATGTTACTGTAAAATACCAGCCATCGTGGGGTGCTATGGAGAGCTCGGATGAAATCTGCGATTATCTTTCCAATAACACTGAAAGGGATATTGTCCTCTCCACAACATCAAGTGGTCCCCATAGAGATAGATTCACTGTGATGTGTTCTGGTATACCTTTTTCATCAATAGGTTCAACCGGTCAGATAAGACTTGCATCAATATTGTTCAGGATAGCTGAAGCAAAGTATTTTTCAGAAAAGACAGGTAAAAAGCCTTTGCTTTTGATAGATGATGTACTTCTTGAACTCGATAGCCAGAAGAGAGGACTTGTACTTGAATCTCTTCCATCTTATTCCCAGGCTTTCTATACATTCCTTCCAAATGAGAATTATTTCTCGTCTAAGAAGAATAATGCATTATCATATATTGCTACTGAAGGAGAGTTTATCATTGATAGAAGTTAAGGATATAAAAGACCTTGTACGTGCTTATGTTGATAAAACAGTATCTCCCGAGGTCAGTTATTACAGATTATGGCCCTTGATTGCTGGTCCTAATCTCAGAAGATTCACTTCATTTGCAAAGCTGGACGGCAATACTATATGCATTTATGTTAAGGGCGCATCTGCCAGAACAAGGGTAATGCTTGAGAAAAATAGGATAATATCTGATTTCAATAAAAGATTTCCTAATGTAATTGCAGATGATCTCCGTATACTCAGAATTACATGATGTGTATAGGAATAATATGGGTTGACCTGTGATGCTGTGTTTGCTAGAATCCAATAATTGGGCTGAAAGACAGTCTTTATTCAGATATTAACCGCTTTATAGCGATGGATTTGGAGTATATCAAATGAGTAACAAAGGCAAGAGAACCTATCATCCAAGTAAGATGAAGAGGACAAGGAAGTTCGGTTTCCGTGCAAGAATGGCCACAAAGGGTGGACGTCTGGTACTTGCTCGCCGCAGAGCTAAGGGTAGACATAGCCTTACAGCCAGCGATGAGAAGAAGCCTTACTAAGACAGAAATCATTAGAAAGAAAGAAGAGATCAATCGCATTTTCAGGCAGGGAAAAGCTATCTCCTGCAGGGGAATGCGATTAATCAGTCTTAGCAACAATCTGGGCTATGACCGCATAATCGTCATTCCTGCAAAGCATTTTGGCAATGCCGTTGAGCGTAATAAAGCTCGCCGCAGAGCTAAGGAGATTTTCAGAAATTACGAACATAGGTTGAGTTCAGAAGAACCAATGGAAAATGAAGGGCGGGATTTCGCTCTTATTCTGTATCCCGGTAAGGTTTCCACCTTCTCCTTGCTTGAGTCCGGCTTTTGTGATTTGCTGGACAGGACAAGGCGGAAATAGTTCCTATTCATTCTCATCAGCAGAGATTTCCTATTCCAGCTTCCCGGATACAATATTTCCATCAGCAAGGAGAAGAGATGGATAGGAATACCATCATTGCAATCGTTCTTTCCGTAATAGTAATTACAGTTGGAATGACCATTCAGACAGCTTTTTTCCCTCCGGAAATTCCTGTCGCAGAAGAAACCACAACTATAGAAGAAATCAATGCTTCGCTTCCTGAAGCTTCTGGATCGAATATAGAAGCAGTTGGCGAAGATCCTGATTCAACACCATTCGAGGTTGCAGCAGGTTCTTATATAATAACCTTCGATCCTAAGGGAGCATCTGTTTCATCGATAAAGCTTTCAGAACATCTGGATGATGGAGAACCTGTTGAGCTTTTGTTCAAGGATACTGATGATGATAATGCTTTCATGCTTTATGCAGGCGGTAATATGGATGCACCGATAGATGCAGTCTTCAGCCACAGTGAGAGCGTTAATTCCAATGGATTGAATATTGTTTCGTTTACTAGGGATTTTGTCACAGCGGATGATGAACCTTTTACGATTACAAAACAGTTCGCAATTCCAGATAATGGTGAGTACATAATCCAGCTTTCAGTAAGTGTATCAACACCTGATGGTTCCGCTATACCTCTCAATGTATCATCTAATATGTATACAATCTCCGTAGGTCCTCAGGTTGGTCCGGCTTTTGAGTCCATGTCCAACAACTACGATTACAGGAGAGTGTCTGTAAGATACGATGAAAAGGGCAGGACTGATGCGAGATTCAGTGGTGATGGTCTCTTTATCTCAGATAGCGATAGAACAGTGGACTGGATGGCTATTTCAGGAAAGTACTTTACACTCATGCTCATCCCTGAAAATGATGGAACAATATCCTCTTCTGGTGCAATTCAGACCACAAATGAT
>CALXXO010000021.1 GCA_944392705.1 uncultured Spirochaetaceae bacterium | reverse complement strand
TTTTCCGCTGAGCCTTCTCAGCGCTTCAAGATAGTAGTAATCGCCCCATGTATTGCACTCATCCACACCTCTGTTCCTGCAGGTGTTCCATTCGCTGCTTCTTGCATATGTTCCGTGGAGAAGCAGGCCGTTGGATACTTTCACATCCTTAACCGCGCACTTCTCATAAAGCGGGAGGATGAGCCGGGACGCCTTGCTTTCAAGGTCTTTTCCCTCTTCTCCTCCGATGCTCTCTGCGGCATCGAGCATTCCGCAGATTACGATTGCGAGAGAGGAGGAATCCCTTGGTTCCGGGCTCGGATTCGTGAAGTCGAAATCCCAGTATGGGATGGTGTCATCAGGAAGCGAGTCGAGGAAGAATGCGAGAGAGCGCCTGAATACATCGAGTGCTTTCTCCGAGTGGGTATGCCTGTATGCAAGCGCTGTCCCATAGACGCCCCAGGCCTGGCCGCGAGCCCATGCCGATCCATCCCTGTTTCCTTGTGCAGTGACACCTCTGGACGGTTTTCCTGTATCGGGGTCGAAGTAGTAAGTATGGTAGGTTGAGTTATCCGGGCGGAGAACACAGCTTATGGCCGTATTGAAATGCCTTTCAGCTATGTCCCTGTATTTATTGTCCCCAGTCGTCTCTGTGGCCCAGAAGAGCAGGGGGAGGTTCAGAAGACAGTCTATGATAAGACGGTATTCTTTCCTATCTCCGAGCTTGCCCCACGCCTGTATGAACTGGCCTTTTTCCTGAAAGCGGGATATTAGGTTATCAGCGGCCATCAGCGCCGCTTCTCTCGCTTTCTCGCTCTTAGTGAGCTTGTATGCGGCTACGCACGATGGGGTGTACAGAAAACCCATATCGTGATGCTCTGTGTCAATTTTATGCAGTATCCTGTCGTAGAATGAATCAACATCCTTAAGCGCTTCATCTTTGAAGATGCTGTCTCCTGTAAGTTCATAGGAGAGCCAGAGCTCTCCAGTGCAGAAGCCTGTTGTCCATTCGACATTCTGGCTTTTCTCATAGAAATTATTGACACTGTGGCTGTATCTGAAGAAGCCGGAGAATTCCGGAAGATAATGGCGTATTACCATCACGGCATCATCTATGGCTTTCCTCAGCGTATCCCTGTCAATCGCCTTAAGCGAATTAATGTCCTTCATAATACTCTCCTAAAGAAGGAATATATCGTTGTGTATCTTCTTCTCTTTGCGGATGATGGCATCGAATTCCACAGCTTCCTTATCTGTTGCGGAAATCTCCTTTCCATTCATTTCCATCGGGTCGTTCACAAGGTCGTAGAGGATCCTCTTCCTCTCTGCTCCTGGCTCTGTTCCATTGTCGACAACATACTTTGCCGTATCCGTCCTGACAGCTCTCCAGCCAAATGAGCGGTTGTCCAATCCTTTCTCGCGGTATGGCATGACAATCTCAGGCATTCCTGGAATCATCATATGGTAGGAATAGTCCCTGCCTTTATCGCTGGAGAGGAGAGATGATGCATGGCTCTTTCCATTCACCGTGTCAGGAATCTTGACACCGAGAAGATCCAGGAGTGTCGGCATCTGGTCCTCGCTGACGATGCGCGAATGGCTTCGGCCGCTTCCGATATCGCTGTCGTGGATAATCAAAGGTATCCTTACCGATTCTTCATACCAGACGTTCTTTCCATACAGTCCATGTGAGCCCATCATGTCTCCATGGTCTGCCGAAAGGACTATTATTGAATTATCGTAGAGTCCATTTTCCTTCAGATACGATATGAGCCTGTTGAATTCCCTGTCCAGGCCGGCAACAGCTGCAAAATACTCCTTCCTTTTTTTCAGGTATACAGGATCATTCCTCCATTCATCCGGCACATTGTCCCTGAATGCATAGTCTTCTTCATATAAACCAAGAACCTCATCTGGGATCTTGTCATATGGTGGATGAGGGGGATTCCATGAAAGCACTGCAAAGATTGGCTTGTCCTCATTTTTCACGGACTCAAGATATCGGATCATCACATCTGTCTCATGGGTAGGAGACCACTGTGAATATGTGAGCATTTCAGGGGAGTTCTCCCAGTAGTGTGGCTTTGTGTGGTCGTCCATGGCGCCATAGGAATGCCAGAACTGGAAATTGTGCCTTCTCTCCCCTGGTGGAGTATAGGCATCCCAGTAAGAAGCACCTGAAACCGGGGATGAAGTATAGTTCAGCTCACTTGCATCCAGATGCCACTTCCCGACATACCCTGTCAGATAGCCTTCCCCTGCAAGTACATCGGAAATGGTAGTTTCCTGTGGCTGAAGCATTATGTTCTCGTTAAGGCCGATCTTGCAGTTTGTCCACATTCCCAGCGAAAGGGGATTCTTTCCTGTCAGAAGGGAAGCTCTGTGAGGAGAGCACAAAGGATAGGTTGAAAGTGCTGAATCGCAGAAGACTGAGGATGAAGCGAATTCATCCATTGCCGGTGTATTGACATGGTCTTCCCCAGTACATCCCATTGCGTGGTATCTCCACTGGTCGGCGAAAATATAAATCAGATTCTTTCTTTTCATACGTTCCTCACAAAGGGGGTGCCGTTATTGGCACCCCGTTATCATCAGTTGCTGCTTCCGAGACCACTTTCAATGTAGTAGTCGTAAGCTCTCTGGTTGATTTCGATAGCTTCGTCGATTCCTCTTGTATGAAGCTCTTTGATGAAGCTGTCATAGTCGGCATCGAAGTCGCTTGTTCCAAGAATCCAGCCCTGGAGTTTCTCTTCCACGTATGGCTGAATCTGGCCCATGATTCTCTCGTACCTTATCTCATCCTCAGGGAAGTACTTCATATCGAGCTCTCCGTCTGCATATGGTGGCTGTGTCATATCATACCACTCAGGATGCGACTCATAGAGGTCGATTACTGCTTTTCCTTCATCATTTGTAGACACGATCTCGTACTCTCCGGTCTGGTTCATTCCGACGCGGTAGAGAGCACCGATGCTTCTGAGGTATCCAACAGGAGTCTGATCGCTCTTGAGAACTGCATCCGTGAACTGCTTGTTGCCGTTCTCATCTACTGTGTAGCTCTCGCCCTCGAGACCCCAGTTCATGAGATTTGAACCAGTCTCTGTGAAGAGGAAGTCCATGAACTTCATGACTGTAACAGGATCCTTGCACTGAGTTGAGATTCCCCAGCCAACGCCTGGATATCTCATAGTTCTCTCTTTGACGACACCATTCTGGTCTGCTGGAGGTGCGATACCGATCATCTTGAATCCAGGGATTGTTGCAGGAAGCTTAGTGTTGTAGTCAACAGCGCTGATCCAGTCGTGTGTCATGCCACCGAGGTTTGCAGCGAGCAGTGTATCCCTTCCCTTAGGTCCACGTGTGAAGATTTCAGGGTCGATAAGTCCTTCCTGATACCACTTGACGAGGTTGCGTACACCAGTCTTGAAGTTCTCCTCGAGTGGTTCGTATACAATCTTGCCGTCGCGTACATAGAACTCGATTGATGTATCCCAGAGGTAGAGATACTCGTCAGGCATCTTCCATCCCGCTCTGTCGAAGAGTGGGATTTCATCCTTTAGTCCGTTTCCGTTCGGATCTTCGTTGCGGAATGCAGTCAGTACATCATAGAGCTCATCGACAGTTGTTGGCACTTCAAGACCGAGCTTTTCGAGCCAGTCGCCTCTGATGAACCAGAACTCTGCGAATTTGAGTGTCTGATTCTTCGGGATGAAGTAGATGTTTCCATCTGTGGATGTAGCATACTGCTTGAAGGCAGGATTTGAATCCATGAGTGCCTTGATGTGCGGCGCATACTCGTCGATAAGGTCATTGAGCGGCAGAAGACCGCCGTCGCGTCCGAGCTTCTCAAGGTCGGAGGCATTTACATAACCGATCACATCAGCAAGGTTTCCCGAGCTGAGCATGAGGTTATATGCTTCATCCTCGTTTGAGTTCGATTGCGAGATAACGCTCTTGAACCTTATGTTCGTCAGTTCCTCAAGTTTCTGCCATACCTTCCAGTTCGGGTCGAATGGCATATTGTTGAAATTGAGGAAGATCGAGAACTCCGTCTTCTTATCCGTAATCGGGAGATGGAATGTTCCGTCCTCGTTGAGCGTCGGAGTCTGTGGTGCTGCGGCGCTTGCCGAACTCTCTTTTGAACCGCCAGCCATTACTGGCATAGAGAGCGCAATGAGTGCAAGTAGCAATATAAATGCTGTCTTTTTCATCTTTCCTCCTTTATCAGCCTTTATTTGCACCGATAGTAAGACCGGATTTGAAATACTTCTGTATGAATGGGTAAACAATGATCATCGGGATTATCGCAAGGATTATCAGCGCGTAGATAACAGTTGTCTGCGATGAGAGAGACTCTGCTGTTATGATGGCACTTTCCATCTCATTTGCTGTCCTGTCGACGAGAAGCTTCTTGAGAAGAACCTGGAGAGGAACTTTGCTGTCTGATGTAAGAAGGTTCATCGGCCAGAAGTATCCATTCCATCTTGTGACTGCATAAAATAGTCCTACAGTAGCAAGCGCCGGTTTTGAAAGCGGCAGGTAAATCTGTGTGAAGATTCTGAAGTCGCTTGCGCCATCGATGAATGCTGCTTCCTCCAGTGAAGATGGAACCTGCTCAAAGAAGCTCTTGAGGATAATCATGTTGTATGTGTTGATGCAGAAACCGAAGAGGATTGCAGCCCTTGAGTCGAGAAGACCGAAATCCCTGAATGTCATATAAAGCGGTATGATTCCTGCACTGAACCACATCGTGAAGACGGCCAGAAGCGTGAAGAACTTCCTGAAGATCAGGCGAGGGCGTGAAAGCGCATATGCCATCGTCGTCGAGAATGCCATGTTCACAAGTACTCCGAAGAGCGTATAGAAGAGGGAGTTGCCGAAGCTTGCCCAGAGATATGGTGTCTTCAGCGCTTCTTTATAGCTTTCAAGATTCGCCATGATAGGGCGGAACATAACCTCACCATTCTCCACGTAGAGAGGGCGGCTAATAGATGCAATTACTACATAGTAAATCGGGTAAACGCAGACCAGTATCAGAAGGACGCCGATGATTGCTACGACAATATCGAATGCAATTTCGCCGCGGCTTTCGATTCCGACTGCAGATCCGCCGTTGTTTCTTGCTTTTACTTTATGGCTCATCGCTTCCTCCTTACCACAGTGCTGACTCTGTCAGGCGCTTGGAAACTTTGTTTGCTGCTACGACCAGGATAAGGGCAATGATAGCTTCGAAAAGACCTGCCGCTGTAGCAATTCCATAGTCTCCATTCTGGATACCCATTCTGAATGAGTATGTGCTTATGACATCTGCTGTAGAGTATGTTGATGGCTGGTACAGAAGAAGAATTGACTCGTAGCCGACTTTTACCATCTTGCCGATGTTCATGATGAACATTGTCACGATAGTCGGAATGATTCCAGGCAGCGTGATGTGCCAGATTCTCTGGAAGCGACCGGCACCGTCGACAAGCGCTGCTTCATAAAGCTGCGGGTCGATTCCCATGAGAGCTGCGATGTATACGATTGCATTGAATCCTGCAGTCTGCCAGAGCGTCATCAATGTATAAACAGGGCGGAAATACTGTGGATAGACCATGAAGTAAGTTGCTTCACCGCCGAACAGCTCTATGAATTTGTTGATGATTCCAGTCGACGGCGAGAGGAAGTTCACTACCATACCACAGACAACAACAGCTGAGATGAAGTATGGAATGAATGTAACGGTCTGGACTATCTTCTTCAGTACATTGAATCTCATCTCCGTGATGATGATTGCAAGGAGAATAGGAGCGGGGAAGCAGATAAGCATCTGCCACAATGCAATGAAGAGGGTATTCTTGATTGTCCGGAAGAAATCCGGGCCCATTACATATGTTTTGAAATTATCCAGACCTACGAATGTGCTTCCTTCGAATCCGCGGAAGACATTGTAGTCATAAAAAGCCATTCTCAGTCCTATCATCGGTCGATAACAGAAGAGAATGTACCAGATCAGACCAGGAAGAAGCAGAATTAGAAGCTGCCAGCTTCCGATGAAACGTTTTTTAAGGGAACGACTTCTGGAAAGACCCATCATCAACCTCCTTTGTTTGTCAAAGGTTAAATCGGTGTTTTGTATAGCGAAATCATCATTTTTCCGATAATCACCGGTTTTCCGGGAATCCGGAAAAGCGATTCTGAACGGAAAATATGGAGAATTGACGATGTTTTTGGTAAAATTCAGTTATGCGCGTAAAAGGGAGAACATATCAGAGACAGCTGATCAAAGTCTTCACTGTTGTTGCGGCCGTGCTGTCTGTGGCTCTCATCGCTGCAGGGCTGCTTGTGGAGCGTAGCTCCAGAATATCTGTTGAGCACGCGAAGGAATCGCTGGAAGAGGTCTCGATTCATGCAGCTTCCTCTACGATGGCGAACGTACTTATGACTGTGGATTATCTGTCCACTTCCGACAATGTCCTGGAGTGGATTGCTTCCAATCCGGGGAGTTCTGAGTACTATTTCAGTGCGTTGAAGGTGTTCCAGGAGCTGAAGCGCCGGTCTCCTACCGCTGATAGCTATTCATACGGCATTTCCATAACGACGGATGGCCCCGATGCATTCGTGATAACGCAGGCTGGGACGATTTCGAAAACCGACTTCATCTCTTCCTATGGTATAACCTCGGAGGGCTTTTCCTCTTTCGCACCAGGAGTTTATGTTTCCGGAGATGGAAATGCTTTCCTTGTGATAATCAACCGTTATATCGGGCGCAATATACTGACGCTTATAGCCGATCTTCCGCTTACGCTCATAACGCTTCCTCTGGACAGTGGTATCGATACTGCTGTTGTGGACAGGTCACGCTCAGTCGTGATTACCTCTTCAGACGGGCTTTTTGCAGAGCTTTCGACGGTCAATCTGGATGAAATCCCGGAGGGAACCTCCAAAATAGGGCATTATTCGCTCCGCGTTGAGGATTTCCCATCATTCAGATTCTCCCTTGTCTATGCCCATAGTTCGGACTTGTTGCTTCCGATACTCCTCTCGGTGATTTTCATCTCCGTGATTCTCCTTGGCGCCGTATCCCTTGCATACAGGACACAGAGGTCGCTGTATGAACCTGTACGGACGGCTTTTGAAAGCCTTTATGATGAAGACACAGCTGAGAAGGATGAGTTTGAAGCCATCATAGCCAAATGCAGGGAAGCCGATAAGCTTTTCAATACGATCGAAGATATGGCCCAGGAGCTACAGAGCGCATCGGAGGCGCAGAAATACCGGTCTTATATCAGGGGAATGGATTCTCCATCCAGGCTTCCTGATGATGAGACTGCGTACTTCTCCCTTGCAATCCTCGCTTCCGATAAGGATCTGGATGAAAGACAGACAGCGCTTCTGCTGCATATCAGCTCGCTATCGAAGAAGGTTGCACACCTTCATTTCCTCCTTATGGACGATGGCGTCGCGGTACTGGTATATAAGGACAAGGAAGAAGAGGAGTCATTCTCTAGACTGTTCAGGCTTGTAAAGGATTATACCTCCATCGATGAAAGCGCGATGCTCCAGGCTGCGATAACCCATCCGGCAGAGGGATGGAGGTCAATTAAGGGGCTTTACGGCAAGGCCAAGGAAATAATAGGCTGCCGCTATATCTGCAGGGAAAAGACCATTCTGACCGAGCTGGATATCAAGGGGGCTCATCTGATGCATTACCCGATAGCTTCGGAGAGGAAGCTCATCAATGCCGCCCTGTCGGCTTCCCCTGAGACATTGAACATCTTCGATGAGATTATTGCCGAGAACACTGACGAAGAGCGTATGCTTCCGGAGAACGAGTACAGACAGCTTGCTTCTGCACTTGTCTCTACAGTGCAGAGAGTCTTTCAGGAGGTCAAAGAAGACAGCAGCATAGCCTGGCAGGAGATGCGTGACAGCCGCGATCCAGGGAAGACCATTGAATCTCTCCGCTCGATTCTTTCTGCGTACATTGACAGAAAGACCAAGGAAGATGAAGCGCGGTATAGCCGGGTCGTTGCAGCGATGAAGGATTATATCAAGCAGCATTACTCTGAACCGATAATGCTCATAGATCTTTCGGAGGAGTTCAATCTGTCTCCTAAATACTGTTCTGAGATATTCAACAGAGTCAGTGGTGATACATTCAAGAACTACCTCAACAGGTTCAGGATAAACGAAGCACAGCGTATTCTGGATTCAAATCCTGCAGTCAAGATAAACGATCTTGCGAAGATGGTCGGATTTGCTTCAAGCAATACATTCATCAGGGTTTTTGATAAATATATGGGTGTTACACCCAAAAGCTATGCGGAGCGCATAACAGGGAGGAATGGAAATTGAGAAAGCTTTATATACAGGATGCGGCAGCCGCTGCAAAAGGCATCGATAAAAAGGATGTGGATGAGATTATCACATGGGCCGATGAGACTGTCTCCGGGGTTATATGCCACCGGGCCCATTACGAGATGGAGCGCTGTTATATTCCAGTTGCTTTCTCCGATTCTATATGGAATACGGTACCTGCGGAGATCCTCAATAATGATCCGGAGTGGCTCTATGCCCTGAACAGGCATAGCATACTCCTGAATCTTGCAAAGGCTTTCGTCCTGACAGGGCAGGGTAAGTACCGGGATACATTTGTCAGGATGATTACATCCTATCTCGATAATACTTCATACTCAGAGGAGTGCCTTAACTCCAGCTGGCGAAGTCTTGAGACAGGCATAAGGCCTGAGAACTGGATAAGGAGCATAGAGCTCTTCGATTCTCTGGATCCTCTTCCATCTTCCGTTGTTTCAAGGATGGAGGAAAGCCTCGGCGTCCATATAAGGCAGCTTCTCGATACGCACCGTGCATTCCAGCGCCTTTCGAACTGGGGAGTTATCCAGGAGCATGGACTCTTTGTCGCAGCTGCAGCTCTGGGCGATGAGAGTTCAATGAAGATTGCACTGGATAGGCTTGAAGAGGAACTTTTGCTGCAGGCTCTAGAGGATGGTGAGGACTGGGAGCAGAGCCCATTGTATCACACTGAGGTGCTTCACTCCGCACTCGATACGATTCTTGTCGGACGGAGACTAGGGGTTGTGATTCCAGATATAATCATAGAACGGGCTACGATGATGGCCAAAGCTCTATATGATATGACGCTTGGGGATTCTTCCCTCATTCCTACTGGAGACAGCGATATAATCAAAACAGATGATCTATTATATCTTTCATCCTATCTGTTTTCTCTTCCGTTTGAATGCAGCAAGTGCGAAGAGAACTACTGGGATGGAATTACAGCTCCAGCTCTTTCTCCTGTACCTCGTGAAAGCGTCTTCCATAAAGCAAGTGGAAATGTCTTCCTCCGCTCTCAATCAATGACAGCTCACATGGTTTCCGGCCTGATGGGATCCGGGCATGGCCATCTGTGTCCTCTCCATGTTGATATCGCGATAGGCAATACTCTCATGGTGACAGATACAGGTAGATATACATATGTAGATTCTAATCCGAGAAAGGAACTGAAAGATTTTGAATCACATAATGTATTTACAGTTGATGGAAAGGTTCCAGAGAGAGCTGTTGGCTCCTGGGGATACACTGGAATCTTTGACAAAGAGCTGACGAATGCAGTCTTCTCAAAAGATTATGATGTAGCTTCAGGCATTTACCTTGGTTATCTTAATGACGGTGTTCTCACAAGGAGGAAACTCTTAAGGATTGGAAACTCTGCGGTCGTTGTCATAGATGAAATCCTTGGGGATGAATCAAGGTCCTTTGAATATGAAGCTTTCTGGCATCTTCCCTCAGATGCAACCTTTTCAGATTCGATTATCAAAAGAGGTAATGCAGTTCTTGGTTTTTCGACGACAGCTTCTTCCCTCAGTGAAGCAGAAGGGCTTTATAGTGATACATACAATGTCCTTGAGAAATCAAAGGTCATAAAGACGCACTGCAGAGTAAATGGTATGGGCTCGGTTGTTACTGTATTCACAGTTGGTGGAAATGGCGAGGTCGAATGTCTTGAAACAGAGCTTATCGACAGTGGTCGCAAGCTTAATGGCAGTGAAGCCTGTTCATTCTCCCTAAAAGCCGGAAATGATGAATGGATTGTCGTTTCAAGGAGCCGTGAGATTGCAGCCCAGGTCGATATCATCAAAGCATCGTATCTAGAAGGCTATGGACGGCTTATCATCATGAAGAAAGGAGATAAGTTCCCTCTAAGGCTTTTCTGAGTTTCTTTATAAACAATGGGCCTGTTGCTTCGGTGACAGGTCTATTGTTTTGACAAGTTGCCGTAAAAGAATTACGGAATATTGTTGACTATGCTTCATAGCAGTTTTACCCTTTAAGAAAGGGATGTGGTTATGAAAGCGAAACTTGCTAAGTTTACTGTATCTGGGTATAGAAATTTCGGTCAGCCGATTACCGTCGATTTCACCGATGTACATGATTACAAATTCAATACAGAGTGTGTCGATGATGGAATAATCACAAAGATTGGAATTTATGGACCAAATGGTTGTGGCAAGAGCAATCTTGGGTTTGCTATATTCAATATAGTTTCACATCTTACTGATAAGGAAAGTTCTATTTTAAAATCCAATCCTGGAATTTTTCTCAATGTAGATGAAAATACGACAAAGGCATATTTTTCCTATACATTTAAGATAGAGGAAGAGCATTTCACATTTGAGTATTACAAGCCCTCTGAGGAAAGCATTTCCCGGGAAATCTTAAAAAAGAATGATGAGGTGCTTTATGATTATGATTATGAAGCACACGAGTTTTTAGTTAAGAACTTCAGAGATATAGCAGGGGAGAATCTTAATTTTGCCTACCTCGGAGAAAACCTTTCTGTTCTTCGCTATATTGCAAATAACAGTGTTCAGAACGAGGGGTCCCCAATTGCTTCGATTATGGACTTTGTATCACATATGCTTTGGTTCCGTTCCGTAGGAGGAAATGCATATATTGGATTCGAGTCTGGTCGGGTGCAACTGGAGGAATGGATTATCAACAATGGGTATATCGCCGATTTTTCTGATTTCCTGAGTGAAACGTGTGGCATCGATATTCAGCTTGATACCGTAAAAGGTGTTGATGGAAAGCCAATTCTTGTCGAAAGACATAATAACGGTCTTCTTATATTCAGTGGTGTTTCTTCCAGTGGTACCAATGCAATTAAGCTTTTCTATTTCTGGATGAAGAGTTTTAATAAAGTCTCATTCCTGTACATGGATGAATTCGATGCATTCTACCATTTTGATCTGGCTTTCAAGACTATCGAGAAACTCAAGGATTATCCTGATATGCAGGCTGTATTCACTACTCATAATACCTCTTTGCTGGGAAATACCGTCCTCCGGCCAGATTGTTATCTTATCTTTCATAATCGTAGCCTTCGTTCTTATATAGATATGGCAGGTGGAAGGGAAATACGGGAAGGTCACAATCTTGAGAAAATCTACAGAAATGGCGGTTTGAATGGGTGAAATGCGTATTTTGTTCATCTGTGAAGGACTGGAAGATGAGCCAGCCTTTCTGAAAAGGCTTATGGAAGTTTCCTATCCTTTGCTTCCTTATAGGATTTACCCGTATAAAACTACAATTCATACTCTGGCTTCTAAATTGGAAATGGACTATCCGGATTTCGATTCCGGAGAAATGGATATTAATCTGATTCTGCGCGAAATGGAGACGGACAAGGAAAAGAAGAAGCTATTATCGGAAAAATATTCTGACATAGTTCTTGCTTTCGATTTCGAGCCACATCATGACCGGCCAAATTTCGATACTGTATTAAGGATGCTTGCTTACTTCTCCGATTCAAGTGATATGGGGAAGCTGTATATCAATTATCCAATGATGCAGTCGTTTAAACATTTCTATTGTTTTCCGGATCTTGGATACAGAACCAGATTCGCATCTCCTTATAGGTACAAGGAAAGGGTAGGAGAAGAAAGCCGGTTTTCCGATCTTTCAAAGTATACGTATGAGACATTTGTCAAAATCGCTGTGCAGAATATCAAGAAGGCATATGAGATTCTTCATAGCCAATATATCCTTCCATCGTGTGATGATTATATGGACATGGAATGGTCTAGAATTTATATGCAGGAGGTTGCCATATTCCAGGAACGTTTAGAAACCCATGTCCTGAATACGCTCTCCTTTTTCCTGATTGATTACAATCCGACGAGATTTCTGGAAATGGTAGTAAGACATCCTGAAAAATATGATTCTTAAGCAATTGGAAAGGGGCCTCTGTTCGAAGCCCCTGTGCATTACGTATTATTCATGAATGCTTTTTCACAGGCATCCGCTACGTGCTCGCAAGCATCGGCGCACTGTTCTAGATAGCGGTAGATATCACGCCAGATTATGATTTCCAGAGGATTGGTCTCTGAAGTATGGAGCTTCCTCATGTTTGAGATGAATATCCTGTCAGCTTCTTCCTCAAGCGTATTGATGGTTATTATCCTGCCTTTGAATGTCTTTGAATGCTTGAAGTCGCTGAAATCATCCATCAGAACCCTCATCTCTGTACAGCATTTTTCCACAACATCGACAGCATCGAGCATCTCTGGCCTGATTACCCTTACGTTGTCACAGTAGAGACGGAGAACAACATCCTCAAGCTTATCGACAACCTCATCAAGACACTGGCTAAGGAGTATTATGTCGTCCCTTTCAATCGGAGTGATGAATGCCTTTAAGAGCACATTCATCAGCTCATGCTTCTTCATGTCAGCATCGTGTTCTGTCTTGTGGATTTCCTCCAGAACGGAATCGAGCCCATCCGGATTGTAATCAGTAATGCATTTTCTAAGTATCTTCGATGCCTGTACAGCGTGCTCTGCACAGCTTATGAATGTGTCGAAATAGAATGTATCCTGTTTCTTTGCCATATCTGACTCCTTAGAATATTGCTAGGAATAGTTTTGCCATTATGTAGCTGATCAGACCGCAGCCGGGGAAGGTGAATACCCATGTTAGCATCATATCCCTGACGACTGCGAAGTTTATTGCACCAAGGCGCCTTGATGCACCGACTCCCATTATTGCACTGGTTTTCGTATGTGTTGTGGATACAGGGATTCCGAAAACGGAGGAGAAAAGCAGACAAAGCGATGCTGCGACATCCGCACTGAAGCCCTGATACTTCTCCAGTTTCACCATATCCATACCGACTGACCTGATTATCTTCTCGCCGCCGACACTGGTTCCAGCACCCATGACAATAGAGCAGAGAATCATCAGCCATACAGGGATAAGTATGCCATGAACGCTTGTCTCTCCATTGGAAAAGGCTATTGCAAGGAAGAGCACTCCGATGAATTTCTGACCATCCTGTGCTCCGTGCATGAAGCTCATTCCAGCAGCTCCTGCAATCTGGGCGAAGTTGAAGAATCGGTTTGTTTTCCTTCTATCAAATCCTTTGCAGATGAATACTATAATCTTGCAGACGACAAATCCCATTGCAAAACCAAGCAGCAGGGACAGAACCAGACCGTAGATTACCTTTACCCATTCCGCTCCGTTGACTGCGGCAAATCCTTTCCCCGTTGCAAGTGCGGCTCCGGTAAGTCCCGCGATGAGACTGTGGCTTTCACTTGTAGGTATACCGAAGTAGGATGCTGCAGTACTGTAAACGACTATGGAGAAAAGCGCTGCGGACAGGGCAATCAGGGCTGTATTGGTATCCGTTCCGAAATCGACCATATTGCTTATTGTGGATGCAACAGAAGCATTTATCTTCGTCATTATCAGAACGCCGAGGAAATTGAAAACAGCACTCATTATGATTGCTGGTCTCGGCCGCATACAGCGCGTTGTTATGCACGTCGCGATAGCATTGGGGGCATCTGTCCAGCCATTTACGAAAATAACCCCTATGGTCAGCGCTGCAGTAACCAGAAGCGCGGGGGTTGAGAAAATCTGCTGACAGAAATTGGCGAATGTTACGTCCATTTCGAGATATTCCCTCCGCGAGAAATCGTAAAACAACTGTTAAATCCGTGTAAACAATAATGAGCGTTCAAAATGTTAGTAATCTGTTAAATCGTCATTTCACTTCATCATGGATATAATGCAGAAAAACTATTTGATGTAGGGCTGTCTTTGTATTATCTTTCCAACAGCGATAATTTGCTGAGGAGTCAGATTTGCATATATTGATTATAAATGGAGGGCGGGATGCTGAGTGAACGAATAATAGGGATACTTGCTGATTCATTCTTCAAAATCCTCATCCCCGGCCTTACCGTGACAATTCCGCTGACGGTAATCTCATTTGCGCTGGCAATGGTCATTGCGATTGTCGTTGCCCTGATCCAGTTTGCGAAGGTGAGAGTGCTGAAGGATATTGCAAGGTTTTATGTATGGGTGATACGAGGAACACCTCTTCTCGTACAGCTCTTTGTTGTCTTTTACGGACTTCCGAATGTAGGGATACTGATCGATCCTTTTCCTGCTGCCGTGCTTGTCTTCGCGATAAACGAAGGAGCATACTGCGCCGAGACGATAAGGGCAGGTCTTGAAGCTGTTCCATATGGTCAGATGGAAGCGGGGGAGTGTGTGGGTATGTCCTATATGCAGATAATGCGGCGTATCCTGCTTCCTCAGGCTCTGAGGATTTCATTCCCGACACTTGCCAATTCAATCATCTCAATGATTAAGGATACCTCCCTCGCCGCCAATATCACGGTAACGGAGATGTTCATGGCAACACAGAGGATTGTTGCAAGGACATATGAGCCACTGGCTCTCTATATTGAAGTCGGAATCATTTATCTTGTTTTCTGCACTGTACTTACAAGGTTACAGAGATATGGTGAGAAGAAGCTCGGGAGGTATAGGATATGATTCTCCGCATACATGATTTCAAGAAGAGCTTTGATGATTTGAAGGTGCTCAATGGTATCAGTCTTGATGTTGATAAAGGCGATGTCGTGGCTTTTCTCGGTCCGAGCGGATCTGGAAAGACAACGCTGCTGAGGTGCATGAACTGCCTTGAGGTCCCTGATTCCGGGACTATGGAGTTTGCAGGAAATACCTATGATATGCACAGCATCTCCAACAAGGACAAAGCCGGTATAAGGAAGCGTACAGGGTTCGTATTCCAGAACTTCAATCTTTTCAGGAACAAGACAGCGCTCGAGAATGTCAGCGAAGGCCTGATTGTCGTCAGGAAGATGGGCAGGAAAGAAGCTTCGGAAAAGGCTGAGGAGACGCTTGAAAAGGTCGGTATGGCCGCATGGAAAAGCCATTATCCTTCCGAGCTGTCAGGTGGACAGCAGCAGCGTGTTGCCATCGCGCGTGCTATTGCATCGGACCCGGAGATTGTCTATTTTGATGAGCCGACTTCCGCACTCGATCCTGAGCTTGCATCTGAAGTGCTTGGTGTTATGAGGATGCTTGCAGAGGAGGGGATGACGATGGTTGTTGTCACTCACGCAATGGACTTTGCAAGGAATGTCTCAAAGCACGTTGTCTTCATGGAACATGGTGTTATAGTGGAGCAGGGTTCCACTGAAGAGTTCTTCTCTTCCCCGAAGGAGGAGAGGACAAAGGAATTTCTCAGGCTGGAGGAACATAAATGAGAAAATATATAAAGTTTGCACTGCTTCTGGCAGCGCTTATGGTTCTTGGAATCAGCTGCAGCAAGAAAGATGAAGCTGCGGCGGAAAGCGGCGGAGACCTTCTTTCTAGGATACAGGAGAGGGGAAGCATAATTGTAGCTACGGAAGGTACCTGGGCTCCTTGGACATTCCATGATGAGGATAATCAGCTGGTAGGGTATGATATCGAGGTTGCAAAGGGCATTGCAGAGCATCTCGGTGTTGAAGTCGAATTCGTTGAAGGTGAGTGGGATGGCCTGTTTGCTGGTCTCAATTCAGAGCGTTATGATATCGTTGCAAATGGGGTTGAGGTGACACCGGAGAGGGCGGAGACATATGATTTCTCCGAGCCTTATGCATATATACGCACCGCAATCATCGTACGTTCCGATAATACCGATATAACTTCATTCGAGGATCTAAAAGGCAAGCAGACTGCAAATACGCTTGCAAGCACATATGCAACGCTTGCCGAAAGCTATGGAGCTACAGCAACAGGTGTCGATGATCTTGCCCAGACAATTGAGCTTCTGACAGCAGGAAGAGTCGATGCAACGCTGAATGCAGAGGTGACATACTACGATTACATGGCGCAGCATCCAGATGCTCCTATAAGGATTGCAGCTCTTACAGACACGGCTTCGGAGGTCTCTATCCCTGTCAGGAAAGGAGAGGATTCTGCAACATTGCTTGCAGCTATCAATGAAGCAATTGATGAGATGAGGGCTTCCGGAGAGCTGAAGGAGCTTTCTGAGAAGTATTTCAATAGCGATATTTCAGGTACCACCTGATCTGCCGATTCTTTCCCCGTTGTTTTCAGCGATTCTCTCGCGCCAAGACAGCGGGGTCTTTCTTTTCTTCAGCTCCTCGGTGAACGATGCAGTGAGCTTTATGAAGATAGCGTAAGCGTAAGGTATTCCGAGATTTGTCTCCAGAAGCGAGTTGACTATAAGTGTTTTAAGGCTTTCTCCTGCAGATAGTCCTGCGCTTCTTATCCCTCCGATGAGAAGTCCTGTTTCCCATCCGGCCTGAACAAGTATTCCAATTGCGAGAATCCAAGGAATGTTTATTTTTATATTCCTCTCATTCAGATTCCAGATTATCAGAGCGATATAACCGATAATGAGGATTGCAGCCATATAGCTATGATAAGCTCCTGTGGTACGCTCTATCACAATCATGTTGCCACCTAAAAGCGATGAGAGGAGCGGGCAGCAAAACCACCATGAGAGAATCAGAAGAGACCATTCGAATAGATTCCTGTCCTTGCTGAACCATAGCCAGATCCATACGAAATTCGTGAAACCATAGCTCATCGACATCCATAAGAGGACCCAGAAAAGATTCCCTCCCTCTATCGATCTCGTTCCCAGTAGAAGGTGGAAGATCCCATAATCCACAGCCATGTAGACAATGCCCATTACAATGCCGACTATGACTGTCATGTACTTCCTTTTCCAGAGCAGCAGGAAGAGGAAAAGCAGCAGGAAAGCTGTATCCATGAATATGTAAGAGCTTGGAAATGCCCTTCTTGCAATAAGATTCTCCATATTTGGATTTTCAGGGTACAGAAGACCTGTGTCAATTAATCCTCTGTTCGGCTATTATCTGGGAAACAGGAGGTTTTATGGCAAACAGAGGAACACTGGTCGCATTCTTCTCCCATAGCGGTGAGAATTATAAAGTGGGGACGATTGAGAAAGGCAATGGACGCATTGCAGCATCGATAATAAGCGCTCTGCTCCAGGTCCCGGAGTATGAGATATGCACAGTCTCCGGCTACCCTGATGATTACGATGAGTGCAGCAGGATTGCAAAGCAGGAGAGGGATGAGAATCTCAGGCCACAGCTCAGATTTCCATTCCCCGATATGGCCGATATTAACTCCATGATACTCGTGTATCCCAACTGGTGGGGAGACCTGCCGATGGCTGTCTATACGCTTCTGGATTCGATTGAGACAGATGGATTGAAGATATACCCAGTCTGCACTCATGAGGAATCCGGACTTGGCATGACTGAACGTATGCTTATGCAATCATATCCAGGAGCTTCAGTAATGAAGGGGTTCGCAATACGTGGCACTTTGATTCAACAGGATGAGGAAGAGGCCCGCCGCCAGATAAAATCATATCTCGAGAAATCTGGATTTGCCATTGTCGGCTGACTGTAATCATCCATCCTGATATACTTCACAGCCGTTGGAGGATAAATGTTCTCGCTTGGTAATTTTCTTGGTGTACAGAAGGAGAATAGGAGCCTTCTGTACCGTATTTATTTCGCCTTTTTCGCGTCAGGGGCAATGAGTACGCTTCTTGGAGCAATCCTGCCTGAGATGGGAGAAGCTTATAACCTCGATTATGCATTCCGCGGTATTCTGCTTTCAGCCCACCAGATTGGGAATCTCTGCGCAGTCATAGCTTCTGGTTTCATACCATATCTTATAGGACGGAAGAAAAGCACATTCTTCCTTGGGCTCTGCATTGTGATAGGGCTTGTGCTCATGACGCTTACAGGCAATCCGCTTCTGCTCTTCGTGGCTTTCGTGTTCACAGGAATCGGCCGTGGAACCATGAGCAATATAACCAATGTCGTTGTAGGAGAGACTGCGGAGAATAAAGGGGCGGGACTCAATCTCCTTCATGCTTCATTTGCTGTCGGCGCGTTCATTTCACCGTTCTTTGCGATTGCCGTAATTCCAGTGCACTGGGAAATCGCTCCATGGTTTTTCGCCGCGCTGATGCTCCTGACACTTGTACTTCTCCTTTTCAGCAAGCTTTCATCATCCCCTGTTAAAAAGGAGAAGGGCGAGGGAACGTTCCCCCATTCTTTCCAGTTCTGGCTGAACACCGCGATAATGTTCTTTTATCTGTGCTCTGAAGCATCGCTTATAGGCTGGCTTGTTACCTACTTCCAGGATGCCGGTATATTCCCGGATGCCATATCTACGGCCATGCAATCATTCTTATGGATTATGATTCTCATCGGCCGTCTGATGTGCGCTGCCGTATCCACAAAGGTCAACAGAAATGTCCTGATACTCATTCTCGGATTGATGATGACTTCCTTCTTCATCCTGATGATTACAGCAACTAATCCTGCCGTGATTGCAATTGCAGTATTCCTCATCGGCCTTTCGATGAGCGGTATATATCCAACAACGCTTTCCACGATGGAAAAGAAGTACAACAGCTCTACAGTTGCAACTGGACTCTGCATTGGCACAGCTACCGTCGGTGCCATATTGATGCCAAGTATTGTCGGAAGTGTTGCCGAGACTGCCGGAATCGAGGGGGGGATCGCGACAATCTCTGGCGCAATGGTAATAATGGTCGTTCTGATGATAATCAAGGTGATTACAGGGCGTGGAACAGCTTCAGAAAGAGATTGATTCTCCTCCTGCTCCCAGTTTTCCGGAGTAGGGGGTTCCAAGTGAAAGTCCATTCCTCTCCGCCTGAAGATCCTGATTTATCGTGAAAGTTTCCTGGCTCCCTCCATCAAGGGGGCCTTCTATATCCTCCAGATACAGCTTTACGGATGAATCTTCATGAATGAATACAAGGCTTTCTGATTGCAGAATATACCTATCTGCTTCCAAGCTGTTGCCATCTGTATCGCCAGAAAGAGAGAGCTGCAGTATTCCGCTGGCTTTCAACCCCGTTGATGCTGTGATTCCGTAATTATCGAGGATGAGCTTTGCAGTATAAGTTCTGCTGTCCTCGCTTAGAGCTTCGTTTTCAAGTTTTATGACATCGCTCTTGCTGCCATTCATCAGCATTTCAAGCGCGAGTAATATATTGCTTGACCTGAGGGCTTCAAAAAGCTTTCTTGCGTTTGTCTCCGCTTCATTCTCCGTTGGTACCTTGGAAGAGGAGAGAAGCAGTGTTTTTGCTACTTTGAAGTTCCTTTCTCCGTACATGATGGCGGCCGCGCTGTTGCTTGTGGAGATTTCAATCAAAACAGCCTTTCCATCTGCTTCGCTTCTGATTGTCATCTTCCAGTTGCCATTGTCATCAGCAGAGAATTCAGCAGTTCCGTTGTCTAGGGCTTTTACCTCTGTTCCCTCTGGAAGAAATGGAAAAAGATCGAAGGCTTCTGCTGTAAGGCTGGAAAACAGTTCTGTGTCAATTGCTTCAGGTTTATCCTCCGGGAATTCAATATGCAGGATAATTCCTCCTTCCTTTATGGTCCATTTCTCCGGATAGCATAGCCTGGAATACCCCGACGATAATTCAGCATTGTTTCCGCTGACGATGAATTCAAGATTATCCACAAAACCCGAAGTGTCCTCGATTTCAAATTCCTTCGAGAAGGTATTCAGGCATCCTTGCATTGAATACTTTTCTGCAGTGAATATATTCTCAATGCATTCGCCATCAAAGCTCAGGCTTATCCATCCATCTGCTTTGCTGATGCCATAGCCGGATAGGTTTATCCGCCCTTCGATGGAATTGCCATTGTAGATAAAAGCCGCGTCTTGGGTATTTTCAATGAACTCGGCGGCTGTAAGGTCGCTGAAGAGTATAAGTGCAGCTTCTTCTGCAGATATTGCATCGTATTCTTCTGTGGTATTGGCAGTTGGAAGGCAGGACGCCATCAGCGATAAAATGAAAGCAAGTAGGGTGAAAGTGATTTTTCTCATAGAACCATCCTTTGATTCTTAATACGCTTTCACCCGCATTTATGGTCGAAAAAAGGACTGCACTTGGCAGTCCTTGTATCAGCGATGTTCCTTCCAGTACTCTTCCGCAGTCAATCCATTCCTGCCTGAAATCCTTGAGAGGAAGCTGAACCTCTCTATTCTGTAGTCGGAGAATTCACCGTTTTCCATCCTCCATGCCCAGTTCAGGTTGTTGCAGGTTGAAGGAAAGTTCATCCTTGCATCGCTATCCTTTTCCAGGACATCCTGCATCGGGAATATGGCATAGTCCGCGTTCGACATCATTACGCTTTTAATCATGGCCCAGACAATTTCCTCATCGGGGGAGGAGAGGTATTCCCTGACGCTGTGCTTCTTCTTATCTGAGAGCTTGTCATACCAACCCCTTACCGTGTCATTGTCGTGGGTTCCTGTATATGCAACGAACTGCCTGGAGTAGTTGTGCGGCATGAAATCATCATATGGGCTGAGATTCTCATCATCATCCCATACAAAACCGAATTCTGCGATCTTCATTCCAGGGAATCCGAATTTTTCCCTCAAAGCTGTCACTGTAGGCGTTATCCAGCCAAGGTCCTCCGCGATAATAGGGATTTTGCCCATCTCCTTCTCAAGCGATGAGAAGAAGGCTTTTCCAGGGGATTTCTTCCATACTCCATGCTCTGCAGTCGGCGCATTCGCCTTTATTTCATAGTAGGCATCGAATCCACGGAAATGGTCGATGCGGAGTATGTCAGTCATTTCAAGACATCTCCTGACACGTTCCTTCCACCATTTGAAATCATCGGCTTCATGTTTCTTCCAGTCATAAACAGGATTGCCTCAGAGCTGCCCTGTTGCTGAGAACCCATCTGGTGGTACTCCCGATACCGCACTGTAGTGGCCCTTCGAGTCGGTCTTGAAGAGTTCCAGATGCGACCATGTGTCGGCACTGTCCGCACCTGCGAATATTGGGATATCCCCGATAAGCTTGAGCTTCTTCGAATGGATGAAGGTCAGCAGCTGGGAAATTTCCTTGGAGAAAAGATACTGCATCGCGATATAGACATTTATATCGTTCTTCTTATCTTTTCTTACCCTCTCGAGGGTTTCCTTGTCCCTCCAGCCCTCTTTCTTGTCCCAGATACTGTGCCAGCGTGCATCCTGATACTTCTCATAGAGCACCATGAAGAGTGCATAATCCTCAATCCAGTAGCTTTCCTTTTCCCTGAATTCCTCGATTGCATCCTTCTCTTTTCCCTGCAGAGCATTCCATGCAGCTCTTTTCATCCGTGGCATCTTCCATTCGCTGACTTCCTGGAAATCAACACGGTCGGAAGGAAAATCAGGGTGAAGCAGATCTTCTTTCCTGAGATATCCGTCCTGGTATAGAAGTTCAGGTGAGAGAAGGAGCTCATTGCCTGCAAATGCGCTTCTCTGTGCATAGGGGCTATTACCGTAGCCTGTTGGTCCCAGTGGGAGTACCTGCCAGAGCGTGGCCCCTGCTTTTGCTATCTTCTCTGCAACTGCATACGCTTCAGGCCCCAGGTCTCCGATTCCATATTCGGACGGGAGCGATGTGATATGCAGCAGTATCCCCGATTCTCTTTTTCCGCTTATGTCCATAAAAACTCCTTCAGTGTCGTTCCTTCGCAGAAGGAATATGGGATTATTGTCTGTGTAGGGGCTTCCTCTCCATCGATAAGGCGGAAGAGGATTTCCGCACTCTTGATGCCTTTCTCCCTTCCGCTCTGATGTACTGTGGTAAGCCTTGTTCTGTGACCGTCATCAACCTCTATTCCGTCGAATCCGACAAC
>CALXXO010000020.1 GCA_944392705.1 uncultured Spirochaetaceae bacterium | reverse complement strand
AGAATGCTTCCTATTATTGAGGACTCGAGGTATACAGGAGGACACATCGATCCGGATAATCCACCTGAGTATCTTGAAGCATCCAATGCCGCATACCTCTGGAATTACAACAAATGGTCGACTATGAGCGCTGGAATCGACTGGTGGCAGACTCCATCTGGAGGTATAACCAATGTTAATTTCCGCGATTACGTCTGCGTCTATACCACAACCCATGCCGTTGGTGATAACAAGACGATAACATCCTGGACATTCCGCGAGAAGGATGGAAAGCCCGAGGTCGTGTTCCACAATGAAGGTACAGGGCTGGCGGAAATGGGAATGTACAAGAATCCATCTCCATCTGCCGGTCTTGGTAAGTGGGACTTTGTCCTCTCGCGCATCGGGGACTAATGCAAAGCTTCTGCCTTCTGATTATTTGTCATTGGGCAGAAGCTATTTTTAAAGTTTCTTCACAAAAAGCGCTCTGATTGCATTCAGCACTGCAAGCACCATGACGCCTACATCTGCAAAGATCGCAAGCCACATATTCGCGATTCCCAGTGCTCCAAGCACAAGGCAAATCAGCTTTATGCCGATAGCGAAGAAGATATTCTCATAGACGATTGTGAGACATTTCCTTGCGATTCTTATTGCCTTCGAGATTTTCTCCGGATCATCATCCATCAGGACTACATCCGCAGCTTCGATTGCGGCATCGGAGCCCATGGCGCCCATAGCTATCCCGATATCGGCTCTGCTGAGTACCGGCGCATCGTTTATGCCATCGCCGACGAAAGCAAGTTTTTCATTCTTTGCCTTTCTCTCGAGGAGACCTTCGACCTCATCGACTTTGTCGGAAGGCAGGAGTTCGCTGTATACTTCGTCGATTCCAAGTTCTGAAGCGACGCTTTCAGCAACTTTCCTCGTATCTCCTGTAAGCATCACCGTCTTCTGTATGCCGGCTTTCTTGAGTTTCTCGATTGCCTTTGCCGATCCCTTCTTGATCCTGTCGGATATCACGATATGGCCGGAGTAGGAACCATCGATTGCTATGTGGATGATTGTTCCGATGCTGTGGCATGGGATTGCTTCTGCTCCGATTGCTTTCATCAGCTTCTCATTGCCACAGGCTACGGTCTTGCCATCGACTTTCGCAATGACACCATTCCCGCTTATTTCCTTTATGTCGAACACACGCGATCTGTCGATTGGGTATCCATAGGCTTTCTGAAGGCTCTTCGAGATAGGGTGGGAAGAAGCGCTTTCAGCTGTCGCTGCATATTCCAGCAGTTTTTCATCCTCGATTGAACTGTGGTGGATTCCATTGACTTCGAATACCCCTTCGGTGAGCGTACCTGTCTTATCGAATACGACGATCTTTGTCTTGGCGAGCGTCTCAAGGTAATTCGATCCCTTTATAAGCACACCCTGGCTGCTGGCTCCACCAAGTCCGGCAAAGAACGAGAGAGGAATTGATATAACAAGTGCACACGGGCAGCTTATTACAAGGAATGTAAGCGCTCTATAAATCCAGGTTTCCCATCCTCCTGCATTTCCCGTGATGATATTCATAACAGGAGGCAGAATTGCGAGTGCCAGGGCACTGAGACAGACTGCAGGGGTATATATCCTTGCGAACTTCGCGATGAAATCCTCCGATTTCGATTTCCTGGAGCTTGCATTCTCGACAAGGTCCAGAATCTTCGAGACCGTGGACTCTCCGAATTCCTTTGTTGTCCGTATTCTAAGAAGACCTGTCATATTCACAGATCCGGAGATTATCTCATCGCCTTCATGCACATCCCTTGGAAGGCTTTCCCCTGTAAGGGCGCTCGTATTCAGCGTCGATTCACCCTCTGTGACGATGCCATCAATAGGGACTTTCTCTCCGGGCTGTACCACTATTATGGAACCCGTTTCAACTTCATCGGGGTCGACTTTCCTAAGCTTGCCCCCCTCCTCGATATTCGCGTAATCGGGGCGTATGTCCATCAGCTCCGTTATATTCCTGCGGCTCTTTCCTACTGCGTAGCTCTGGAAGAGCTCACCAATCTGGTAGAAGAGCATTACAGCAATTGCTTCCGTGTAATCGCCGTTTCGCTCATAGAGCGCAAGGGCAATGGCTCCGACAGTCGCTACGGCCATGAGAAAGCATTCATCGAATACCTGTGCGCGGATGATTCCCTTGAATGCCTTGAGGAGAATGTCGTATCCGACGATGAGGTAGGGGAGCATATAGAGGACAAAGCGCAATGCTCCTGATGAAGGAATGAATGAAAGGGCTACCATTATTACAGCCGATACGATTATACGTATCAGCATTATTCGCTGTTTCCTGTTCATATGAAGATCTCACAATCGCTTTCTACTTTCTTGCAGTTCTTCCTGACTTCCTGCATCACGGAAGATTTATCAGCACCATCCTGGAATTCAACAGTCATCCTCTGCATCATGAAATTCACGGTACATGACTTCACTCCATCGGTCTTGCCCGCAGCTGCTTCCATCTTGTTAGCGCAGTTTGCGCAGTCAACTTCTATTCCATATGTCTTCTTCATATATCCTCCATAACAATTAAACAAATGCTTAATCGTTGATTTGATGTTATTACCTTGTTCTCCCCCTGTCAAGGGAATTGTTGGCTTTTTTCAGCAGAGCGGTTATATTTACTCCTGATGAAACCGGAACAAGAATCATTGCCATCGCTTCCCCATGATCATGGGCAGAGCGTAGAGAAGAAATTGGACTGTATGCCCCCATCAGAAAGTTTCAGGACTCTCTCTGAGATTTTCAAGGAATTGGGGGATGAAAGCAGGCTGAGGATTTTCTGGCTCCTATGTCACTGCGAGGAATGTGTGATCAATATCTCGTCGATGGTCGGTATGTCATCGCCGGCTGTTTCCCATCACCTGAAACAGCTGAAGGCTGGTTCGCTTATCATCAGTACAAGGCGGGGAAAGGAAGTTTACTATAAAGCCGCAGATACAGAAAAAACCAGGCTCCTTCATTCAATGATTGAGAGCATGATGGAAATTGCCTGCCCGTGGGGAAGGTAAGTTAAGATTCTGTATCAAACGCTTTCCATTAACATTGTTCATTTTCCGTTAATCTTTTTCCTGTAATGGAATATCAAGATTCTTTCAATGTTAATTTTTAACAGAGATTTAACATGACTGAGCTTATCAATTAATCTCCATTCATTATGATTCAGGCCGTAAACGAATAAGGGCCCCAGGCCCATAGGAGTCACAAATGAAGAAGATTTTCATGATTATGCTTGTTGCAGTTCTTTCCATGGCTGCAGTTTTTGCATCCGGCGCAGCAGAGGACAGCGCTACAGTTTCTACAGATGGATCCACATCTATGGAGCAGGTAATCCTTTCGCTTGCTGAACAGTACATGGCTGATCATCAGGGAGTGAATATTACATATAATCCTACAGGAAGCGGCACAGGTATCACAGCAGCTCTCGAGGGCAGGTGCGATATCGGTCTTTCATCCCGTGCTCTTAAGGATGATGAGATTGCCAGCGGACTTACTCAGACAATCATCGCACTCGATGGAATTGCTATCATCGTTAATGCTGACAACCCTGTATCCGACCTCTCAATCGACCAGATTCATGACCTTTTCACAGGTGCCATCACAAACTGGAGCGAAGTAGGTGGAAATGATGCGCCAGTTGTTGCTATCGGACGTGAAGCAGGATCTGGTACGAGGGATGGATTCGAGTCCATCACAGGAACAGAAGATGCTTGCACATACAGCCAGGAGCTTACATCAACAGGTGCTGTCATCACAGCTGTATCCCAGAATCCTGGTGCAATCGGATACGCATCGCTTGCAAGCAACCTTGAGTCAGTAAAGACTGTCACAGTAGAGGGTGTTGCTCCATCTGAAGCAACTGTACAGAGCGGAGAGTACAAGATCCAGAGACCGTTTGTCTTCGCAACACTTACAAATACACCGCTCTCCGATGCAGCTCAGGCATTCTTCGATTACTGCACAAGCGCAGATGCAGACGCAATCATCGCAGGTGCTGGTGCTGTACCTGTAGCACAGTGATAGCAGGGGTCAGGAATGAACCTTAGAACATTCATCGACCAGAAGGGGTATGGAAATAACCCTAGAAGGCTGATGGAGGATCTGATTCACCTAGTTTTCCTGGCCCTCGGACTTGTTGCGGTCGGCTCTGTTCTGGTAATCACGATTTATCTTGTGGTATCGGGACTGCCGGCCATCTTCAAGATCGGCCCGGTGGAGTTCCTCTTTGGAACACGCTGGGCTTCGACGGCGTCAGAACCGGAATTCGGTATCCTTCCATTCATCCTTACATCCATATATGGTACAGCTGGTGCAATCATAATAGGCGTGCCGATTGGATTCTTCGCAGCTGTATTCCTCGCGAAGATGGCACCCAGAAGGGTCAGGGAAGTCATGGAACTCTGCATCGGTGTACTGGCAGGTATTCCATCCGTTGTTTACGGCCTTGTTGGTATGACAATCCTTGTTCCTGGAATCAGGGTGGTTTTCAATGTGCCAGATGGCGCAACGCTATTTGCGGCAATCATAGTTCTTGCTGTAATGATTCTTCCATCAGTCATAAATGTGTCCCTCTCAGCAATCCAGGCTGTTCCCAGGGAGTATGAGGAAGCTTCTTTGGCGCTTGGGGCTACAAGCACTGAGACCTATTTCAAGGTGACGGTCCCTGCAGCTAAGAGCGGAATCTTCACGGCAATCGTTCTCGGCATTGGAAGGGCAATAGGGGAAGCCATGGCGATTATGATGGTTGCAGGCAATGTTGCGAATATGCCTTCGCTTTTCAAATCGGTAAGGTTCCTTACAACAGCGGTGGCTTCAGAGATGTCATACTCATCTGGCCTTCAGAGGGAAGCGCTTTTCTCAATCGCACTCGTGCTCTTCCTGTTCATCATGATCATCAATGCGATTCTCAATGTGCTCAAGACAGGAGGGAATAGAAAATGATAGAGAAAATATCAGGGCGAAGATTAGCATGGTGCTCCTTGATGAAGGGACTGTGCATAGTCTCTGTTGTGGTAGTTACTGCGCTTACAGCCTTCATGCTCCTTTATGTACTTGTGCGTGGTGTTCCTCATATCACATCGCAGCTGCTCTTCACCAGCCCGAGTATGCTTCGCCATACAATCGGTATTCTCCCGGATATCCTCAACACTCTTTATATAGTCATCACGACGCTTCTCATTGTGCTTCCTATCGGGGTAGGAGCTGCAATCTACCTCAATGAGTATGCGACAAACAAGAAGGTTGTTGAGGTTATCGAGTTCGCTGCAGAGACGCTTTCAGGTATTCCGTCAATCATATACGGCCTTGTAGGTATGCTCGTCTTCGTGCAGTTCTGCTCGTTCGGCACCTCGCTTCTTGCAGGCGCGATGACGCTCGTCGTGATGAACCTCCCGACAATCATGAGGACAACTCAGGAAAGCCTTAAGACTGTTCCTGAAAGCTACAGGGAAGGTGCATTCGCGCTTGGAGCTGGAAAGTGGAGGGTAATAAGGACAGTAGTCCTTCCGACCTGTATAAATGGTATCATCACTGGTTGTATCCTATCCATAGGAAGGATTCTCAGTGAGTCTGCAGCGCTCCTGTTCACGGCAGGTTTCGCGCACAATGTCAATGGATTCATCAAGGGTATGGGCAGTGCTGGCGCAACGCTCACAGTTGCTCTCTATGTATATGCAAGCGAGAGGGGCGAGTTCGATATAGCATTTGCTATCGCAGCAATCCTGATGGTCCTTACTGTTATCATCAACTTGATCACCACATATCTTGGCAAGCTGATGGAGAGGAGAAACGGACAGTGACAATCATAGAAACAAAAGACCTGGATCTCTGGTATGGGAATATGCAGGCCTTGAAGAAGATAAATCTCAGTATGGAGGAGAAGAGCATCACAGCTCTTATCGGTCCATCTGGATGCGGTAAGTCGACATTCCTGAGGACTCTGAACAGGATGAATGACCTGGTTCCCGGTGTCAGGATAGAAGGGGAGGTTCTCTACAACGGCGAGAACATCTTCTCTCCCAAGGTTGATGTGAATGGGCTCAGATATGAAGTGGGAATGGTCTTCCAGAAACCGAATCCTTTCATGATGAGCATTTATGACAATATCGCATATGGTCCGAGGACCCATGGAATAAGAAGCAAGGTGAAGCTCGACGAGATTGTCGAGAAGGCACTCATCGATGCAGCTCTTTTCGATGAGGTCAAGGACAGGCTCAAGAAGAGCGCTCTGGGACTGTCAGGAGGACAGCAGCAGAGACTTTGCATTGCCCGTGCTCTTGCAGTCCAGCCGAAGGTTCTTCTGATGGATGAGCCGACGTCGGCCCTTGATCCGATTTCAACGGCAAAGGTCGAGGAACTTGCGATGAGCCTGTGCGACAGGTATACGATTATAATTGTTACGCACAATATGCAGCAGGCGCTCAGAATTGCACATAAGACAGCTTTCTTCCTCCTTGGAGAAGTTATAGAATACGACGATACGGAGAAGATATTCTCCACACCATCGGATCCAAGGACGGAGGATTACGTTACAGGAAGGTTTGGTTGATATGAGAACAAGATTCGACAGCGAGCTTGAAACACTATATGTGAGCATGATTAAGATGGGATCCCTTACTGAGGATACCCTTACAGCACTTCAGGATGCGCTTTCCGGCCGCGGCAGGGAGAGGCTCAAGGGAATTGCTGATATCGCCCATGAAATCGATGAGAAGGATAGGGAGATAGAAGCTCTTTGCCTTCGCCTTCTCCTCAGAAGACAGCCTGTTGCCAAGGACCTCAGGACGATATCATCGGCAATGAAGATGATTTATGATATCGAACGTATCGGCGACAATGCTGTCGATATCGCGGAAATCCTTCCATTCATCTCATCCGATGACATTACTCTCCGCGTAGGGCTGGATAAGATGATAGAGACCGTCATCGAGATGGTGACAGGTGCAATCGATGCATTCGTGCACTCCGATGCTGCAAAGGCCGGCGCTGTGATTGCGGAGGATGATAAAGCTGACAAAGCTTTCGTCCAGGCAAAGCAGATGGTGACTGATATGATTAAAGCTGGAGACAAGGACGCTCAGGAAGCCCCTGATCTCCTTATGATTGCAAAGTATCTCGAGAGAATGGGAGACCATGCGGCATCCCTTGCGCGCTGGGTTCTCAATTCGCTCGATGCTTCCGGAGACTGGATTAACAACCCAGTAAAGGTGGACTAGATGATTTACCTCGTAGAGGACGACCCTTCAATCAGAAAGCTCGTCAGCTATGCACTTTCCGGTTCCGGTTACGAAGTCGAATCCTTTGAGTCGGGGGAAGAGATGAAGGCGAAAGCCGGAAAGACCAAGCCTGAGCTGTATCTTCTGGATATCATGCTTCCGGGAGCATCTGGGCTTGAGATTCTTTCGGCTATCAGGGCTGATTCCTCGCTCCGCGATATCCCCGTGATAATGCTTACTGCCAAGGGCACTGAGTACGATAAGGTCCTCGGCCTTGACAGTGGTGCCGATGATTATATCGCAAAACCGTTTGGCATGATGGAGCTCCTTTCGAGGATCAGAGCGGTGCTCAGGAGGAGCGAAAGGCAGAAGCAGAAGGATGACATAACATGGGGTGGTATAACTATCTCCCCATCTTCCCACACCGTCAAAGTGAACGGAGTCAAGGCAGAGCTTACTCTGAAGGAATTCAATCTGCTTCTCTATCTGATGGACAACGAAGGAATAGTTCTCGATAGGGACAGTATCCTGAATACAGTCTGGGGATACTCCTTCGATGGAGAGAATAGGACTGTCGATGTTCACATCAGGCACCTCAGGGAAAAGCTTGGCGATGAGGGGCTGCGGATTGAGACTGTGAAGGGCGTTGGCTACAGGTTCAGAGGGCAAGATGAATAAGAAAATATTCAAGACAGTATTCCTTTCAATTCTTATGACGCTGGTACTGGTTCTCGGTGTCTCCATCTCTGTTTTCTATACAACCTACGAGAACAGGATCGAGGACGATCTCTCTGCGGAGCTCAGATTCCTTACAGTAGCTGCGAATGATGGTAGCGCTGATATCTCATCCGTTTCGATTCCCGGACACAGAGTGACAATCATCTCAGAGGATGGAACTGTCGTTTATGATAGCGAAGCCGATACCGGTGAAATGGAAAACCACCTTGCCAGACCGGAGGTCCAGAGCGCCATACTCTACGGATTCGGGGAAGACACAAGGGAGAGCCATACACTCATGGAGAATCTCCACTATGCGGCATCCAAGCTTGCAAATGGTGATATCCTCCGTCTCTCAGTCCCTGCCGATACCCTCTTCTCGGTCATTATGGATATGCTTCTGCCGATGGTTTTCATACTCCTTCTCCTCTTGGCTTTCTTTGCCTGGTTCTCGATGAAGGCTGCAAAGCATATAACGGATCCAATCAATTCAATCGATCTCGAACATCCGGAGACGAGCGATGAATACGAGGAGCTTTCTCCTCTTCTCTACAGGATTGCGAAACAGCAGACCACTATCCGCGAGCAGCTTGAGAGCGCGGAGAGACGGGGCCGGGAGTTCTCTATAATCACGGACAACATGGCCGAGGGGCTTGCTGTGATTGATAAGGAAATGAGACTTCTGTCGGTCAATAAAGCGGCATTCAGGCTCTTCGATTCGGAGGAAGTGAAGCCGGGGGACTCCGTGCTTGCAATCAACCGTACAGAGATCTTCTCAGGACTCGTTACCGATTCTCTCGATGGAAAGAGAGCTGAAGGAATCATCGATAACAAGACGAGAACCCTGCAGATTATCGCATCCCCTGTTTTCGAGTATTCAACTGTGACTGGTGCTGTGATTATCATCATGGATATCACGGAGAAATCTGAAAGGGAAAGGCTCAGGAGGGAGTTCACTGCGAATGTAAGCCATGAGCTGAAGACTCCACTGACTTCAATTTCGGGATTCGCCGAACTCCTGAAGAATGGAGGAATCCCTGAATCCACAGTCAAGGATTTCGGAAAGGAAATCTACGATGAGAGCCAGCGCCTTATTGCGCTTGTGCATGACATAATCAGGCTGTCGAAGCTCGATGAAGGGGATGACAGCGAAGCTATGGAACGAGTGTCCGTTTCGGAGATTGCCGAAGATGTTGTATCGCGGCTCAGGAAAAGGGCTGAGAGCTTCGGAGTTCATCTCGTTCTTTCAGCGGATAATCCGAGCTACATAAACGGCTCTGAACTCTTGCTTGATGAGCTTGTCTCCAATCTTGTGGATAACGCAATCAAGTACAACAGGAAGGGAGGTAAGGCCATTGTCTCTGTAAGTCAAAGCGATGGCGAAGTCATTCTCTCCGTCAAGGACAATGGTATCGGTATTCCTGAAGAGGATAAGGAGAGGGTATTCGAACGCTTCTATCGCGTTGACAAGTCCCGCTCAAGAGCTTCCGGAGGAACAGGCCTTGGACTCTCCATAGTCCGCCACAGTGTCATGATGCTCCACGGTACTGTCTCTCTTTCATCGAAGCTTGGAGAAGGCACTGAAATCACGGTGCGTTTTCCCTCTCTTTGACAATCGGGGTGCTTTTGCACCCTGATAGTGATTATTCACTACGTTTTTCCATTCATTTATTATTTAATTTACTGCCCTCTGAGGATACAATTTAAGAATCCTTTAAAGGGGGCAATATGAAATTCAAGGAAACACAGCCGTGGAAATTCCTCGACGAGTTCAGAGGAAAAGAGTTCGATGGTGCCTGGCCGAATGTTAAGACCATGTTCCATATATCATGCTTGAGATATCCAGATAATCTCTGTTTCCACGCATTCTCACCGAAAGAAGAGAAGTTCACATACCGTGAAGCGGAGAAGAAGATAAAGGAAGTCTCATACTTTCTGCTTTCTCAGGGAGTGAAAAAAGGCGATAAAATCGGAGTTTCCGGAAAGAACAGTCCGGAATGGGCAATCGCATATCTAGGCGTTATCTACGCTGGTGCTATCGTCGTTCCTCTCGACTATGCGCTGAAGGACAGCGAGATGGAGCATCTCATGGCTTTCGGTGGAGTCTCAAGGCTCTTCATTGACAAGGAGCGAATCGATAAAATCGATAGCGATGGAAGCGTCGGCCTTGTCGCAAAGTATTCCCTAGAGCCTGACTCATCCTATCCTTTCGTGCTCGATATGACAGGGCCTGAGATGGAAGGGGAGGATGCAGACATAAAGGAGACTTGTGCAATCCTCTTCACATCAGGAACCACTGGAACTCCGAAGGGCGTAATGCTTTCCCATGAGAACCTCGTGTCTGACTGTTACCTTGCACAGGGTAATATGAATATCTATTCGACAGATGTTTTCTATGCAATCCTGCCGATACACCATGCATATACGATGCTCGCAGTCTTCTTCGAGTCCTTCTCCGTAGGAGCTGCTACGGTATTCGGCAAGAAGCTTGTTGTCTCCCAGATACTCAAGGAGCTGAAAGAAGGTCATGTTACGATGTTCCTTGCAGTACCTATGCTTTTCAACAAGATGATTGCAGCGCTCATGGCAGGAGTGAGGAAGAAGGGTGTTGTTGTTTATGGCATCATAAGGGCGATGATGGGCTTCTCCGGCTTCATCAAGAAGGCATTCGGCGTCAATATAGGAAAGAAGATGTTTGGCTTCCTCCTCCGCAACCTCTCGCTTGAGGAGAACAGAATCTGTATCTGCGGTGGCGGCCCTCTTCCTGCATCTACGTTCAAGATGTTCAATGAGCTTGGCATAGACTTTGTCCAGGGCTATGGATTGACAGAGACTTCCCCAATAACCCACCTCAATCCTACGGAAGCATATATTGAAACTTCTGTAGGAAGGAAAATCCCGGGATGCGAAGTCAAGATTGTAAATCCGGACAGCGATGGCAATGGAACTATTTATATAAAGGGTTCTATGGTCATGCAGGGGTACTACAACAATCCAGAAGCTACGGAGGAGGTTCTTTCTTCCGATGGATGGCTCAATACAGGTGATGTTGGCCATCAGGATGAGGATGGGTATCTCTATCTTACCGGAAGGGCAAAGAGCGTCATTGTCACAGAAGGCGGGAAGAATGTCTTCCCCGAGGAGATTGAGGACCATTTCCAGCTCTATGATGATATAGACCAGGTGTGTGTTGTCGGCTATATGATTGACAAGGAGATGAAGAGCGAAGGCATTCGTGTCCTTATCTATCCATCGAAGAAGTACTCCGATTCCGTAAATGGGGACAAGAGCGTGATCGAACGGCATATGAATGACATTGTCTCTGAGGTGAACAAGGACCTTCAGAGCTACAAGAAGATAACAAAAGTCACAGTTGTCGATACTCCTATGCCAATGACAAGCACGAAGAAGATAAAGCGCTTTGAAGTCAGAGCAATGTATCAGTGAGATGTTGCTGCTGCATCCTGGGGTGGCAATGCAGCAGCATTTTCCCGGGCCTTGCAAATCCTTCCATTACCACTTATCTTTCATATGTTATGGAACTTAAGAGTTATCAGAGGGCATTCCTGCGCTCCAGGGCACAGACTCTGGATCCTGTTGTGTATGTAGGAAAGGATGGATTTACAGATGGTGTTGCTGCCGCACTCGATGCAGCGCTCACTTCGCATGAGCTTGTAAAGGTGCGTTTTACAGGCAGCAAGGATGATGTGAGGGAGATTTCATCCCACCTTGAAAAAGCCACATCTTCCACATTGGTTGCTATTACAGGATTCACCGCAGTATTCTTCCGACAGGACGCTGAAGCAGAGGACCGCATTTACCGTATCTAGGATGTGATTGCCTTTTCCCTCCTGATTTGTTATTATTATAACAGAAGATATTTCTCCCACAGCTTGTGGGGTGGTGTCAGGAGGGGTAGCGGCCTGGACCGGGGAATCGCCTCGGATGAGCCGTCCTGAAATCAAAATGAAAAAGGAACTTGTTTACATCAGAGCAGTCACTTTGATCTGCTTTCTTTTCGGCGTGCTCGGCATTGCTGCTGCACTTGTCACCAATTCCTCATCGATGCTTTTCGATGGGATGTATTCGATGGTACAGTCTGTATTCATCCTTCTTTCAGGCTTTGTGGTCTCCCTTATCGGGCGAAAGGATGATGAATATTACCAGTTCGGATACGGGGCATTCGAACCCTTCTATATTGTAATCAGGACTGTGGTGCTTCTTACGATGAATACGATTCTCGCATCTGGCGCCATTGAGTCTATAAGGGAAGGCGGACGCCGCGTGGAAGCCACCGTTGCGCTTGCTTTTACAGCTATATCCATAGTCGGATGCCTTATTGTCTATGTCCTTCTCAGAAGGGAAGGAAAGCGCCTTAATTCTCCGATTCTCAGGGCTGAGTCGAAAAGCTGGCTCAATGACACGCTCATCAGCGTTTCCGTCCTTATATCCTTCGGGATAATGGCGGTGCTTGATCATTTCGGTTACAGCAATATTGCCAATATGATCGACCCAGTCATAACAATCATGTTCGCGCTTTCTCTGCTGCCATCTCTGTTGAAGCAGCTTATCTCGAGCGTTAAGGATCTTCTGGAAGCGGCACCTCCAAAGGAAGCCCAGGAAAGGCTGGAGAAAGTTGTTCTCCGCTATTCGGATATCTATGGCTTCAAGGACTATGAGATCTACTCATCCAAGCATGGCCGCACAATCTCTGCGACCATACATATCGTTCTCAGGGAGGATTTATCTGTCAGGACAATCGATGGGATAAGGAAGTCGATGCTGAAGGATATCATCTCCCAGTGGCAGTGGAGCGATACCGATATAGTATTCACCATAGATCCAAGCTGGATGGAATATGCAGTTCCTTCTCCTCAAGGTGCAGAGATTGTCAGCTGATTATGCTAAACTTCCTGTATGTCTGAAAGAATACTTGAAATACTGAAAACGCAGGAAAAGGAACTCAGGTTCGGCAGTGTGTCATACTCATCTCTTGCCCAGATAGGAAATGCTCTTGTCGAAAGAGCAAGGGAGATGGGTGGCTCTGTATATGTGCTTATCAGGGTGTCTGGCATGGTAGTCTTCGCAACTGCGATGGATGGAAGCTCCAAAAACAATATCCTTTGGGCGACGAGGAAAGCAAATACCGCAGAGACTGCAGGTAGAAGCTCGATGAGGGACGGTATAATCAACAGGGAGAAGGGCAGGCCGCTTGAGGAGCGGGGTCTTTCTCCCTTCGATTACACAGAAGAGGGTGGCTCGTTCCCGATAATGCTTTCATCAGGCATGACGATAGGATCTATTACGGTTTCCGGAATGAAGAGCGAGGAGGACCATCAGCTGATTGTCGATGTTCTCTCTTCCTTTCTCGGCAAAGCCGTTCCATCCGTACTTTAGGAAAACTCTTTTGCTAAAACGTTTTGCCCATTGTCGGCTTTTCTGTTAAATTTATTCCTGAATCGTTTTCCGGGCGACCGGATAGAGGATAGAAGCAATGTATACACCATTTTTGTTCAGCACTTCTGAGACGGATCTTCACTATGTCCTCTTGCATAAGAAAGAGACTGAAGCCTTTCCAATTCATTGGCACGATGAATTCGAGATTACCTATGTCAATTCAGGTGAATTAAGGATTTCCATCAATGGCGAGAACTACCTCGTGAAAGCCGGGGATGGAGTAATCATCAATTCTGGCGATTGCCATTACTGTTTTCCATCAAAGGCAGAGATAACTGCAGTTCTCTTTTCTCCCAATCTGCTTTCATCGGCATCGGGAAGCGAACAGCTTGTAGCCGCAGTAAAGGAACGGCTTAAGGAGAATGCCAAGACTACTGTGGCATGGAGCGACGATGACAGGAAAACTCTGCTGTCGATTCTCTCCGAGCTGGAGCGCTTAGATAGCGGAAGCTTTTCCTACCCGCTGCTTGTCAGGTCATTGCTCTTCCGCTTGCTTGCACTTCTGACAGATGACGGCCATGCCAGGATGGATAAGGATGAGAGCATAGAATGCTCCAAGGTTAGGGATAGAATCGGCAATGTCTTCAAATACATCGAAGAGCACTATATGGAGTCAATAACGCTTGCGACCGCGGCCGAAGCGTCTGGTTATGTCCCGACATATTTCTCTCGTGTGTTCAAGATCTGTACTGGAATGACTTTTTATGATTACCTCACAGTCTACAGGATACGCAAGGCAGAGATTCTCCTTATAAATACGAATGACAGCATATCTAAAGTGGCTGTTGCTACAGGCTTCAGTAGCGTGAAGACATTCGACAGGGTATTCAAGGAGCAAAGAGGAATCTCTCCCCTTAAATTCAGAAAGCAGCATACCATCAAATCATCCGAAAGAAAGCATCGCAAGGAGGTTTGACCTTCACTTTTCTCCTCAGCCTGAGTATCTTCCTGTCGAGGAGTTCATATGCTTGAACTGAAGAATATATATTGGTCCACACCAGAAGGAAGGCGTGTGCTTGACGATGTTTCACTCTCAATAATGGGGAGGGGTCTCACTGTCATCACAGGCCCCAATGGTGGAGGAAAGACGACGCTTGCGAGGATAATCGCAGGCATCGAGAAGCCAGAGAGCGGAAGAATCGCGCTCGATGGCGAGGATATAACGGATCTTGGTATCACAGAGCGCGCGAAGAGGGGCATAAGCTATGCCTTTCAGCAGCCTGTAAGATTCAAAGGCATTACAGTCCGCGACCTGCTGGAGATTGCGGCCGGCGATAAGCTAGGGGAGAAGGAGCTTTGCGCACTTCTTTCCAAAGTAGGGCTTTGCGCGAGGGACTACGAGGACAGGGAGGTGAATGCATCCCTTTCTGGCGGAGAGATAAAGCGCGTTGAAATCGCATCGGTCCTCGCGAGGAAAGCCAAATTGACAATCTTCGATGAGCCTGAAGCCGGAATAGACTTGTGGTCATTCTCTGGTCTCATAGATGCATTCCAGGAGATAAAGAAAGACAGGGATAGGGCTGAGATAATAATCTCCCATCAGGAAAGAATTCTCAGCGTTGCAGACAGGATTGTCGTTGTTGAGGATGGGCATATTGCAGAAGAGGGAGAGAGAAGTGAAGTGCTTCCACATATCCTCTCTGCATCCGGCTGTCCATCGTGTCCTGCTCCTACTTTAAGGAGGGCTGGAATATGAACAGTACCACAGAGGAAATTCTGCGCATTGTTTCGGACTGGAAGGGTTCATTCTGCGGAGCTTATTCTATCAGGGAGGATGGAAAGAGCGTTGAGAGAATGAGCACTGAGCACGTGCATATAACACCGAAAACCGATAAACCCGGGCTTGATATTGTTGTAGACGATGGTACCAAGGGCGAGAGCCTTGCAATACCCGCCTGTGTCACTCATGGTGATGTTGATGATCTCGTCTACAATGATTTCTACATCGGTTCGGATTGTGACGTCACTATAATAGCAGGCTGTGGTGTCCATACAGATAACGGGGAGATGGCCAGGCACAATGGTATCCATCGCTTCTTTATAAAGGACAGGTCCAGAGTCAAATACCTTGAGAAGCACATAGGGCTCGGAAAGGGAAGCGGCGAGAAATCCATAGATCCCGTTACAGATGTCACGCTCGGGGAGAACAGCGTAATGGAGATGGATACCTCCCAGATCGGTGGAGTGACAAGGACAAAGAGAGTTACTCGGGGAACTGTCGGAAAGGGCAGCAGCTTTATAATCCACGAGCGTCTTCTTACGGAAAAGGACCAGAGGGCGGAGACCGAGTTCGAGGTCTCTATGGATGGGGATGATAGTTCTGTCGATCTTGTATCGCGCTCGGTTGCAAAGGATGATTCATTCCAATCCTACCATTCCGTGATCAAAGGTAATGCGAAATGCACAGGCCACAGCGAATGCGATGCGATAATAACCGGGAACGGAAAGGTCTTCGCATCTCCAGAGCTCGATGCGCTCAATCTGGATGCCGCGCTGATACATGAAGCGGCAATAGGGAAGATTGCAGGGGAGCAGATTCTGAAGCTCCAGAGCTTCGGCCTTACTGAAGAAGAAGCGGAGGAGCGGATTATAAAAGGATTCTTGAAATGACTTGTTGCCGGGGTTTTCCCGGCACTTGTTTTTCATAGCCATAAAGTCCTATAAAAACTTTATGCATCGTCAGATTCTGCGTTTCGCCGTCTATCTTCTGGGCCTGATTATCCTGGCACTGGGGATAACCCTTAATGTTAAGACAGGCCTTGGTGTTTCTCCGATAATCTCGGTAGCTCATGTATTCGGGGTATTGCTTTCCATGCCAATAGGCGATGCGGCATTTGGACTATATTCTGTGTTTGTTATCGCAGAAATCCTGATTCATCTCAGTTTCTTCAGGAAGGACAGGGCGTATCATATAAGGAGCACGCTCCTGAAGGATGTACTGCAGCTTCCGCTGTCGCTTCTCTTCACCCGGGTTATGAATATTTTCGAAGCCTTGATTCCGCAGCTTGATGCACTTCCGGAAGGGGTATTCTTCTCATCCTTCACAGGCCGCTTTGCTGTGCTGATTGCAGCTATAGCTTGCACTGGAATCGGGGCCGCGGCTTCTCTGGATATGCGTATTGTCCCGAATCCTGGGGATGGCATTGTACAAGCGCTTGCCGACCTTTCCGGAAAAGAGACAGGGCTTGTGAAGAATATCTTTGATGGATGCAATGTCGCACTTTCCCTGATGCTCGGATTTGCCCTCAGCGGTGGTGTGATTGGGATTGGAATAGGGACTATCATAGCCTTTCTCGGGGTTGGAAGATTCGTTGCGCTTTTCAACCGCTTCTGCTTTCCGCCGCTTCAGGGGCTTTTGCATGAATTATCGAAAAGTTAATGAAATCACCATCTGTTTTTCACTTTTATAGGATGTAATACTGCTGTGAGATTAATAAGCCATATCCGCCTAGCGTTATCAATACTGTCCAGCCACCCTATGGGATTTGTTGAGTCCCTTGCCTATATTTTCGGAAACATACAGCCTGATTTGTGTGTCACTACTTATTTCCGCGGTACTTCTCCAGGAGATGAGCGGAGAGGGCATAATTACAGGACCGCGATTAAAAGAATCGGAAAGCTTGAGGAATGTCTGGTGCCCGATGGTATTGCCGCTGCCTATACGCTTGGAAAGATAACACATTATGCTGCAGATTGCTTCACATATCCGCATAATCCAGACATATTCCATGGCCTGCTGTCAGATCATATGAAATATGAGAGGAAACTCGACAGGAAGCTGGTTTCTGTGCTGGAAAGCGGTGCGATGTATGCAGATGGCGTTTTATATTCCCCATCTTCATTCCTTTCAGCGCTGCACACAGAGTATATGGGTAAGGAAATGTGCGAGGAGAACGATATCTCATACATTCTCCTTTCCTCCATAATGCTCAGAACAGCATTCAGCTATGAATCCGGACGCTTTGCGCGCCGTGCATTTGCAGGACGTGTCCGCTGATTGTCTCTCTGTATCTTTTTGCTTTGCTGGGATAAGATATCAGAGCTATGAGAAAGTCCATTATTACAGTAGTCGGAAAAGATCAGGTAGGTATCATATCTAAAGTATGTACATACCTTGCCCAGTGCAATGTTAATATCCTGGATATAAGCCAGACAATCGTCGATGGCTATTTCAACATGATGATGATCTGCGATGCTAACAATGCGAAGAAGGAGTTCCTGACGCTCTCTGAAGAGCTGGAAGCACTTGGAAAGAGCATTGGCTGCATCATCAAGCTGCAGAGAGAAGAGATTTTCGAAAGTATGCAGAGGATCTAGGATGATCAATATAAATGAAGTAATCGAGACAAACACGATGATAGAGAAGGAGAACCTCGATGTGAGGACAATCACTCTTGGTATCTCACTCCTTGACTGCATTTCCTCCGATCTGGATGAGCTCTGCGACAATGTTTACAGGAAGATAACGACTATAGGGAAAGATCTTGTCAGAACGGGCGAGGAGATTGAAAGGGAGTATGCAATTCCCGTCGTAAACAAGAGGATTTCAATCACTCCTGTCGGGATAATAGGTGCATCCAGCTGCCATTCACCGGAGGATTTCGTAAAGATTGCGAGAACACTGGACAGGGCTGCTGCGACAGTCGGTGTGAATTTCCTGGGCGGTTATTCCGCACTATGCGCTAAGGGAATGACAGAAGCAGAGAAGATGCTCATCGAATCAATACCTGAAGCCCTTTCCCAGACAGAGCGGATCTGTTCGTCGATAGCGCTTGCATCCACCAAGACCGGAATCAACATGGATGCGGTTGCTCTGATGGGAAAGATCATAAAGCGTACAGCTGAGCTGACTGCTGACAATGATTCAATCGGATGCGCCAAGCTCGTTGTCTTCTGCAATGCCCCCGATGATAACCCGTTCATGGCAGGTGCTTTCCATGGAGTAACGGAGCCAGATGCTGTAATCAATGTCGGAGTAAGCGGCCCTGGGGTTATAAAGCACGCGCTCGAAGGATGCGTCGGCAAGGACTTCGAGGAGCTTGCAGAGACTGTCAAACGAACGGCTTTCAAGATAACAAGGCTTGGTCAGCTTGTCGCTAAGGAAGCTTCAAAGCGCCTTGGCATTCCTTTCGGAATAGTCGATCTCTCCCTCGCCCCGACTCCTGCAATTGGCGACAGTATCTCCGATATCCTGGAGCTGATGGGACTTGAGAGAACCGGCGCACCAGGGACCACTGCGGCCCTTGCTCTTCTGAATGATCAGGTGAAGAAGGGTGGATTGATGGCTTCAAGCTATGTCGGCGGATTGAGCGGTTCATTCATTCCAGTCAGCGAGGATCAGGGGATGATCAATGCCGTAAATGCCGGAGCTCTCACCATCGAGAAGCTGGAAGCTATGACCTGCATCTGTTCTGTGGGCCTGGATATGATTGCAATTCCCGGTGATACTGCTCCAAGCACGATTTCAGGTATCATTGCAGATGAGATGGCCATTGGAATGGTCAATCAGAAGACAACAGCTGTGCGTCTTATCCCTGTTATAGGAAAGAAGGAAGGGGACACAGCAACATTCGGAGGTCTCCTTGGCTATGCCCCGATTATGAAGGTAAACAACTTCTCTTCGGAAGCCTTCATCGCTAGAGGCGGAAGAATTCCCGCCCCTGTGCATAGTTTCAAGAACTGATAACGGAGGAGCCAGGCTCCTCCTGATTCTACAGCTTCTCCAGGGCCTTCTTTACATCCTCACCATGTGTTGCTGTATTCACTTTTTTGAATACTTTCTCGATAGTTCCGTCCTTTCCGATGATGAATGTTGACCTTATTACGCCAATTGTCTTCTTGCCATAAAGGACTTTCTCTCCATATGCGCCATACATCTCCATGACCTTATGTTCAGGGTCTGAGAGTAGAGTAAATGGCAGTGAATGCTTTTCCTTGAATCTCTGGTGCGATGCGGGGGAATCAGGGCTTATCCCTATGACGGTAGCATCGAGCGATGCCAGGTCCTCTATGGAATCCCTCATCGAGCAGGCTTCTTTCGTGCAGCCAGGTGTATTGTCCTTCGGATAGAAGTACAGGACTATTCTCCTTCCTGCGAATGATGAGAGTGCTGTATCGTTCCCGTTTTCATCCTGTAGGGTGAAATCAGGAGCTTTTGTTCCTTCTTCTAGCATTGTTTTTCTCCTTATGCGTAAGTGTATCAGAAGAGGGGGAATCTGTATTCTTAGTGTAGAATCCGCTCTCTGTTTGCCTTCTGGAAGGATTATAAGGTATATTTAAAGTGTAAAAGGAGACTTTTTACAATGAATGATAAGAAATCAATTGTTCTGAGAGATGTAAAGGTGAGGGAGAATGCCCTCATGAAGAACGTCTATCTCTGGATGATACTAGGACTTGCTGTTACAGCAGGAGTGTCATTTGCTGTATCCCAGTCTGTGACACTTATGCGCTTCGTGCTTCTCAATCCGCTTGTGACAATCGGCGTGTTTGTTGCACAGATTATACTTGTAATCATGCTTTCGGGGCGTGTTGAGCGTCTCAGGACCGGTACTGCAATTTCCCTTTTCATCGGATACTCAGCACTTACCGGTGTAACGCTTTCATCTATCTTCCTTGCATTTACAGGTACCTCGATTGCGATTTCTTTCGTATCGGCGCTCTCCGTATTCGCTGCTGGCGCAATCTATGGGGCTGTGACCAAGAAGAACCTGAGAAGCTGGGGCGGTTTCCTTACAATGGGACTTTTCGGACTTGTGATCGCATCGCTTATCAATATGTTCTTCGCATCGTCCGGACTTAACTTCCTTGTTTCCATCGTAGGCGTTGTGCTCTTTACAGCGCTTACTGCATGGGATTCACAGAGAATTGCTGACATGAATGCCCAGTATGGACAGGAGATGACAAGCGAGGAGCTTACAAAGATTGGAATCCTTGGAGCTCTTGATCTTTACCTCGACTTCATCAACATCTTCCTCTATCTTCTCAGGATATTCGGGCGCAGTGACAACTAAGCTTTTATTCGAAGGCCCTGATACTCTTGTATATTGGAAGGAGAGCGGCATCCCGACGGTGCCGCTTAAAACTACAATAGATGGACGCACGCTTCTTTCGATTGCGTCCGCATATTACCCCGAGATAAGATGCTGCCATGGCCAGAATGAATGGGAGGGCGGGGTAATACACAGGCTCGATAGCCTTACGAAAGGCATTGTCCTCATCGCACGGAGCCAGAAGGCGTACGACGCGCTGATGCAGCAGCAGAAGAAGGATATGATCCAGAAGGAATACAGGGCTGAAATCTGCCGCGGCCGTTCTGTAGATGAAGGATTCGAGCCCTATCCTTATATAGATCCCTTCGAAGGCAGCACTATGATCTCATCCTATTTCAGATCCTTTGGTCCAGGGGGAAAGAGCGTGCGTCCTGTAGTGTCGAACAAGCGCTATATGGATGGGCGCATTTACACAACGATAGTTGAGCCAGATGGGGGAGATGCACTTCGCTGTACTATTACGAGGGGGTTTCGCCATCAGATACGTTCCCATCTTGCCTGGGCGGGCTATCCGATTCGCGGAGACGTCCAGTATGGTGGAAATGTCTCCGATGATTTCGGCCTAGAAGCTGTGTCTATAAGCTATATAGAGCCGTGTTCAGGGCGTAAGCTCACCATCACTGTCTAGCGTTCTACAGAGAAGACTATCGTCCTGTTCTTGTAGATGATTACTCTGTGTTCCAGATGGGCCTTTACTGCGGCGGCAAGTACTCTTTTCTCGCAATCCTTGCCGACTTCCTTCAAGCCATTCGGTGTCAGTTCGTGATTCACCCTTATCACATCCTGTTCGATTATAGGCCCCTGGTCGAGGTCTTCAGAAGCATAGTGGGCTGTTGCACCAATCATCTTCACACCTCTCTCATACGCCCTAAGGTATGGATTGGCACCCTGGAAAGCTGGAAGGAAGGCATGGTGTATGTTTATTATCTTTCCCTTCCATTCATCTATGAATGCCGGGGATAGTATCTGCATATACCTTGCAAGCACAACCAGGTCTATGTCGAATTTCCTGAGAATGCTCCTGACATTCTCCTCCTGCTTCTCCTTCCCCTCGTCCATCGGGAAATAGTAGTAAGGAATCCTGAACTGAGAGGCGGCTTTCTCGAGGTCTGGATGGTTCGAGATTATGAGCGGTATCTCTGCATTCAGCTCTCCCTCCAGCTGCCTGGCGATAAGGTCATACAGGCAATGCCCTGTTTTTGAGACGAGCAGGGCAACCCGCATTTTGTAGTCCGACCAATGGCAAGACCAGTCAAGGGCGAGCCTTTCTGCAAGGAGGGCGAAATCATCCTCAAGGGTTTTCCTGGTCATCTTCATGTCGCTGGCATCGACTTCTATACGCATGAAGAATCTCTTCTCATAGCTGTCGGTATGCTGCTGGCAATGGAGTATATTAAAGTCACGCTGGGCAAAGAATCCTGTTACAGATGAGAGTATTCCCTTGCTGTCAGGGCTCTGAATAAGGAAAATCGCTTTGATCAAGATTCCTCCTCGTCCATCTCTTCGGTTTCAAGCTGCATCTCGTCGTCCGTCGTTACTTTCTCGACCTTCCTCTGTATCTCTGTCAGAGTCTTCGTCAGTTTTTTCCCGAGAGCTGTGGCTTCTTCGTAGAGCTTGATAGATTCCTCAAGTCCTGTATCTTCATTCTTCAGGAGATCGGTAATCTCCTCCATTCTCTTCAGGTCGCTTTCAAAGCTCATTGCTATCCTTCCTTCACGATGGATTTTATCATGCCATCGCTTAATCTTGTGTTTATCTCGAATCCAGGGCGTACATCCCTTTTTGATTTTATTATCCTGCCTTCACTGTCTGTTGTCACAGAGTAGCCGCGGTTAAGGATCGAGAGAGGGGAGAGCGCATCTAGCTCGTTCCTGAGCGATTCAAGCTGGAGTTTCCTCTCTTTCGATTTGTTCATCATGCAGGCCCTGTTATCCTCCCTGATTTTTGCTATCATCCTTTCCGATTCCCTGCATTTTGAGATAATAGAACCTGTACACTCTGCAAGGAGCCTTGAGATGGCAGAGGAAACGTTGTTTATCCTCTTTTCCATATTCTCTATGATGGCATCCTCTGCGTAGCCTAGTCTTGTCTCAGCATTCTGTATCCTTAGGATAAGGAGTTTCCTCAGGTCCTCTGTTGAAGGAATCGTACCTGCATAACGCAGGATTCGCTTCTCGAGGATTGTCAATGAATGCTTGCAGCTTTCTACGCTTTCCTTGTTATCTGCAATCTTCTCCTTCATCGAGGAGATTGCTAAAAGCATTGATTTTTCTAGTCGTTCGCGCCGTCTGTATATGGTCTCTGTGACAATCTCTGCAGCGGCAGATGGGGTAGGTGCGCGTTTATCGGCGACAAAGTCCGAAATTGGCCAGTCGATTTCATGTCCGACTGCGGAGATTATGGGAATCGATGATTCGTGAATCGCTTCTATAACGAGCGGATCTGAAAAGCAGGAAAGATCTTCTGTACTGCCACCACCTCTTCCTACAATAAGGACAGAGCAGGCATCGAAGTTGTTTGCCTGTCTTATGCGTAGCGCGATATTCTCCGCACTTCCTTCTCCCTGGACCGAGGTGGGAAACAGGATTATGTCTATAGAAGGGGCTCTTCTTTTCGTAATGTTCAGGATATCGCGGAGGGCGGCACCTGTTGGGCTTGTCACAACACCGATTCTTTCGATTTCCTCTGGAATAGGCTTTTTGATATCCTCATCGAAATAGCCCATCGACCGATAGTAAGCCTTTCTTTTTTCAAGTATTTCCAGAAGATTCCCATCGCCCTTTCTCTTCATTTCCCTTATGACGAATGTGAGCTTTCCGGCTTTCGTGTAGTAGGAAAGGGAACCTTTTGCTATAACCAAGTCCCCGTTTTCCGGCATG
>CALXXO010000019.1 GCA_944392705.1 uncultured Spirochaetaceae bacterium | reverse complement strand
TATGGATTATGAGACCCGAAAGTATTATCCCGGACTCTCCATGTTTCTCGCAGGATCTGCATATATCTCTGCTGATAGTGGTTATTCTTCAGTGAAATCAATTCTGGCCAAAACTGCTGAACGCTGCGGTGGAGAGACAATGCATTTTGCAAGACTTGAAGGAGGAAATGTCCTTTATCTCTTCAAGATAGAGTCCACTTGTTCTGTTCGCACATATTCTGCAGTTGGAAGCGTCTTGCCCGCGTATGGAACAGCATTGGGCAAAGCTCTCATTTCCGAATTATCCGCTGATGAGTTGAGAGCGCTCTATCCTGAAGGGCTGAAACCGATCACTGAAAATACGATAACATCCTTTGAAATTCTTGAAGCACAGCTTGAAGAGGTGAGGAAGACTGGATTTGCGTATGAATGCGAAGAAAGCAATTATGATGTTCGCTGTATTGCACGTCCTTTGCGCAAAGATAATCGTATAGTCGCTGCAATATCAGTTTCTCTTCCTGTCTTCAGGTATACAGATGAAAAGCGGAAGAAGATAGAGAATGAACTTTCTAAGGCGGGAGCACAGATGGAGACTCTTTTGCCTTATATACTTGGCAATTCATAGAAGGAGGTTTGGATGTCAAAGGTTATTCCCGATGATGTGATGAAGACCGTGACAGAAAGAGGGGTCTTCGGTGTTCTTGAAATTGTGAATGAAGAAGATGCATTGCCTGTTGCAAAGGCCTTATATGATAACGGTGTGACAGCCATTGAGCTGGCACTCAGAACACAAGCTGCAATCCCTGCGATGAAGCTTATTCATAAAGCTTTTCCTGATATGTTCATAACTGCAGGTACAGTTCTTTTCCAAGAACAGGTTGATCAGGTTCTGGAAGCAGGAGCATCGATGGGTGTTGCACCTGGTTTCAATCCTCAGATAGTAAGAAAAGCAGTAGAAGCCTCGCTGCCGTTTGCGCCGGGTATTTCTACAGCGAGTGAAGTTGAAGCGGCTTATGCTGAAGGCTGCAGATTCCTGAAGCTGTTTCCTGCAGAACCACTTGGTGGTATTAAGTATATGAAAGCAATGATGGGACCATATTCCTATCTTGGAATAAAATTGTTCCCACTTGGAGGGCTTAGCCAAGATAATCTATCCGCTTGGGCTGCAGAGCCCAATGTAGTTGCTGTTGGAGGATCTTGGATTGCTTCTAAAGCCTTAATCAAAGAGCATAACTGGGAGGAAATCGGAAAGAGAGCAAAAGCTGCCAGTGAGACTTGGAAGAATGTAAGAGGAGGAGAATCATGAAAGTTGTGACATTCGGAGAGATAATGATGAGACTCAACCCTCCTGGATACCAGCGTCTTCAGCAGGCTTCTTCTTTCGAGATTTCATTTGCGGGGGGAGAAGCTAATGTTGCTGTTTCTCTTGCAAATTTCGGAATGGACGCAGCGTTTGTTACAAAGCTTCCAAAGAATGATTTAGGTAAATGCGCTGTAAATGAGCTTCGCCGTTTCGGTGTTGATACTTCCATGATTTGTTATGGTGGTAATCGTCTTGGAGTCTATTATGTCGAAAAGGGTGCCAGCCAAAGAGCGTCTAAGGTGCTTTATGACAGAGCATACTCATCTATAGCAGAAGCTTCTCCTTCTGATTTTGACTGGGACAGCATATTCTCAGGTTGCTCATGGTTCCATTTCACAGGAATTACTCCAGCGCTCGGAAATAATCTTCCAGAAATCTGTGAAGAAGCCTGTAAGGTGGCCAAGGCACATGGTGCTTTGGTAAGTTGTGATCTGAATTACAGAAACAAACTCTGGTCCAGAGAGAAGGCCGGAGAGGTTATGTCCAGACTCATGAAGTATGTAGATGTGTGCATTGCAAATGAGGAAGATGCTTCTGATGTCTTCGGCATCTCTGCAAAGGGAACAGATCTTGTAAAAGGAAAGCTGGAGAAGGAAGGATATATAGACGTCGCTAGTCAGATACATGAGCGTTTTGGCTGTAGCAAGGTAGCTATAACGCTTCGAACAAGTATCTCTGCTTCTGTCAATAAGTGGAGCGGTATGCTTTATTGTGATGGCAAAGCTTACTTTGCACCTGAATATACAATCCAGATTGTTGACAGAGTAGGGGGAGGAGATTCATTTGGTGCTGGACTTATCTATGCTCTTTCAAATGGATACGAGCCGGATAAAGCCATTGATTTCGCAGTAGCAGCATCTTGCTTGAAGCATTCCATCGAACACGATTTCAATCTTGTATCCGTTGAGGAAGTTGAGAGTCTTGCAGGAGGAAATGCATCCGGAAGAGTGCAGAGATGATGAAAGGGGGGAGCTTCTGCTCCCCCTGTTTCTAAAGGCTGTTGATTAAATTTATGCATTCCTTCGATATTTTTCTTAGGTGCTCTTTCCCTATATCTGCTGTAGCATCCCGTGGGTCGAATTCAACTGTATATGTGCTATTGGGTTGCCCTGAGATTGCTTTCCCATCGTAAAATCCATAATCTTTGAATTTAAGAGGAACTGTGCGTTCTGGCAGTTTAGATTTATCCACACATTCTGAATCTATTCCCATCATGATTGAAGTTTCCAGCAGACAGGCATGGCCCAAATCATATTTGCTATCAGGAGAGAAACACAGGAAATTGATGACCTTCGTTTTCTCGTCGCTATAGAGGTTCGAAAGAGCATCCAGTATCTCTATTTGCTTGTCTGCACCATGCCCATTGAGGATTATTATCTTATGAAATCCTATTGATTTGAGGTATTTTATCTCTGTTTCCATGATAGCTTTGAATACTTCAGGCGGGAAATACATACTGGGAATTGAATTGGATGGAAAATCTACTCCTGTGATATTCTCATTTCCGGTAAAACCCAGGTTTTTCAGCTGTGTTTCAGTGCGCTTCACTTCTGTGCCTATGTATAAAGCAGGAAGTCTCACTGCATCGAGAGCTTCGGCGACAATCGCGGCTACTTTCTCGCTGTGCATTGTATCCATACCGACATTCATATGTACCCCATGCCATTCAAGAGATCCTACTGGCAGTAGTGCAATAGAAGGGGTCTTTGCTTTCTCCTGTATCTCATCAGGTCTCATTAATCTAAATTCATTTTTGTTCATTTAAATATCCTCGAAGCTGATTGCTATCTCGAAAGAATAGATATCTCCAGGATTCATTATCGGGCAGCAACCAAGTTTCTTTGCATTAGCTGTATTATCATAGAAGCCAGTAGAGGGTTCTAATGCAATGTTCACATCACCTCTGAATCCGCCTATAGTCTTCCAGAAACCAAGATAAGGTAGTTTCCCCTTGTCATAGTTTATAACAACCCTCAAGCCACGAGAAGGATAAATGTAACCACATCTTCCTTCGGAGACTTTTCCGGGGACATAGAATTTTGAACATTTGCCTTTGTCTGTTTCATTTATTGCTTTTCGGAAATCATATCCATCAACAACAGGGTATGGCAGTCTTTCATCCTTTTCCCAGTCGAGGATACCATCCTTTCCCATAGCGTTCTGGACTTCATTCACATCTTCAGGAAGGAATATTTCTGTGTCGCTATCTACAGCTGTAAGCGCATGGAGTGTCCAGATGGCAGGGAAGGGGTCTATTCCTGTATTCTCTATCTTGTAAGAGAGGATTATTGATTTACCATCTATCCAGATTTTTTTGTTATAGGAATAATCAAGTATTCTGCTTCTGCATGATAATGATAGAACATCACTATTACTTTCCGCATTCATTGAAGCTGTCCATAATTCTCCGTGGTCGGGATAATGTACTTCCTTGTTTCCTACTTTCACATTTTCAGGATCTATTGATGGAAATGTGTCATCTGCTCCGGCTGCTTCAAAGTCCTCGAAAGAGCTGCCGAGATCAGCTTTTCCCCAATTTCCAGCAGGATTCTGGAAAAGCAGTTCGAAATCCTTTTTGAGATAACGAATAGAAGAAATCTTTCCTCCGCGTTCAGGTAGAACCACAGCGCGAATAAAATCATTTGTGATTATGTATGAGTTGTTTTCTTTTGTGATCATTTTGTTTGATGAAAAACCGCCGGCTTTTGACACCGGCGGAAGTGAAACGAATGAGATTACATATATTCTGGCATTATTGTTGCAAGGTCATCGCCTGGCTCAACAATGACAGCACCTGTACCATAGGACTCTGGTATCGGAGTACCGTTCAGCAGGTAGTCAACCATATATCTGGCTGCTGTTCCACCTACGTCCTTTGCGCTGAAGTATGCACAAGCCTTGAATGGGGAAGTCTCTTTAGCAAACTCTTCTGGTGCAAAGTATCCGCCGAGACCTACACACATTGAATTAGCTGCAAGGCCTACTGATTCAAGAGCTCTAGCTGCACCCTGTGCACCATCATCGGAAACACCAAGGACAAGCCACTTCGTAATCTGAGGATTTCCTGTGATAACTGCAGCCGCTGCTGTATTTCCATCTGCAGCTGTTGTATCGTGGTCAGCTCTGAAGATTCTTCCGCTATCATCAATCTGAGGGAAAGCAGCATCGATGACGTCATACTGTCCTTCTGTGCGAGGAACAACAGAGGAAACTGTATCTGCTGTCATCAGCATGATACCGAACTCTGGATCATCTGCAAGGTTGTTCTCTGTAATGTATTCAACAGCCCATTCGCCAACTGACTTGCCAATGTTGTATCCATCGATTCCTACCCATGGTGCGAGACGTGTTCCGTCAGGTGTCTGGAGCGCATCATCGCAGGCAATAACAGGAATACCTGCTGCTTCGAGCTTGTTTACAACAGCCTGGCTGAGATTCTGGTCAGGAGGGCAGGTGAGGACTCCGTCGACACCCTGTGTGATGGCATTGTCAATCATCTCAATGTATCTAGCGCCATCAAGCCCTGCGTCCATGTACATGAATGTTCCGCCAGCAGCTTCAATTACCTCTCTTGAAGCTTCTCCTTCCTGAAGGAACCATTCAGCATCGCCCATCTTGTAGATACCAGCAATTGTGAATCCATCGGATTCCTCTGCACCACTGGCAAAAGCTGATGTTGCGATTAATGTCACTGTAAGCAGTAAAACAACAAACTTTTTCATAAAGCCTCCTATTGTTATGCTGTTTTGGTTTCAAGTTTCTTTGCAGCTGCTTTCTTCCTGTAGAAATCGAAAGCAAGTGCGACTACAAGCAATGCACCCTGTGCTACGTTCTGCCAGAATATCTGGACATTGAGCATGATAAGACCAGTATTAAAGCTCTGAAGAACAAGCATACCGATAAATGTTCCGAGAATTGTTCCTACACCGCCAGTGAATGCACATCCACCAAGAACAGCTGCGGTGACACCGTCGAATTCAAGGCCATCACAGGCAGATGGCTGGCCGGAATTCATTCTTGCTGCAAGCAGTGCACCAGCAAGAGCCGCCATGATTCCTGAGAGTATATGAAGCTTGTAGATGACGGCTTTTGGATTGAGACCTGCAAGGCGTGCTGCATATGGGTTTCCGCCAAGAACATAGATGCTTCTGCCGAAATAGGTCTTTTTCAGTATCACTCCGAGAACAATGAAAGCGAGCAGAAGAAGGATGACAGGGAATGTTATTCTTCCGATAATTGGTTTGCTTCCGAGGTTGATGAAGTCGATATTTGAAATCGGAACAGCCTTTCCATCGCAGAGAATGTAAGCAAAACCTCTTATGATCTGCATCGATGCAAGGGTAGCGATGAATGGCTGCAGATTCAGGAAGTTGATACCGGTAGCATTGAGAGCTCCGATGAGACCGCCGACGATGACAGTTATGAGCAGTGCAAGCAACGGGTTTACGCCCATTCCTACCAGTACGGCAACCAGAACACCAGAGAATGCCGCAACGGATCCGGCGGAGAGGTCAATCTGGTTCGCAATTATGAGATAAGTCTCACCAATCGCAATGAAACCCATCAGCGAACAAGTAACCAGAATGTTTATGAGATTCTGTGTCGTGAAATAATGCCTGTTCTGTACTGAGAAGAAAATCACGAGAATGATCAGAGCTATAATCAATGACAGCCTGTCAGCCATTTCGGATTTCTTCAGCCTAGCAAGAATTCCATTTCCGTTTTTATCCATATCCTCCACCTCTATTTCGTTACCATTGCATATTTCAGGATTGTTTCTTCAGAGAGCTCAGATCTGTCCAATTCCTTTGAAATCTGGCCTTCTCTGACAACCATTACTCTGTCGCAGAGACCGATGATTTCAGAAAGCTCTGATGAGATAAGAATCACAAGTATTCCTTTCTTTGCACAATCGCATATGAGCTTATAGAAATCACTCTTTGCTCCTACATCTATACCTTTTGTTGGCTCATCCAGGATTAGAATCTCCGGCTCTGTCTCTAGCCATCTGCCAAGTATGGTTTTCTGCTGGTTCCCACCGGAAAGCTGGCTTATGAGCTTTTCATCATCAGGAGTTCTTATGTTGAGAGCCTTGATGCTTTTTGCTGCTATCTCTTTTTCTGCATCCTCATCGATGAATTTTATCTTTGTCAGCAGTTTCTTTTTCAGGACGCTAATTGAAATATTTCCCCTTACTGAGATATTGGGCAGGATTCCCTGATCCTTCCTATCTTCTGGGACAAGCGCAATACCATTTTCGATGGCATAGGCAGGGGAGCGCGGAATATACTCTTTACCATCAATCCAGATTTTGCCCTCTTTTACGCGGTCAAGACCAAAGATTGCTTTCATTATCTCTGTGCGTCCGGCGCCTACAAGACCTGCAAAACCTAGGATTTCTCCCCTCCGACCTTCAAAGGAAATATTATTTACATATGAAGTTGTAAGGTTCTCTACCTTGATAATCGTCTCTCCGATTTTATCATTTCGGTCAAGTTCTTCAAAAATCTTTCCTAGAGGACGGCCTACCATCAGACTAATCAGCTGATCATCAGTGACATTGTCGGTATCAACGAGGTCAACCAGTTTTCCATCTTTGAAGATTATGACCTTCTCGGCAATCTTTCTTATCTCGTTCATTCGGTGTGAGACATAGAAGATAATCTTGTTCTGTTTCTGCAGTGATTTTATGATTTCGAAAAGGTTATCAATCTCATCGTCAGAGAGACTTGCTGTAGGCTCATCGAATGCAATGATGTTGCTGTCTCTGACAATTGCCTTGATGATTTCAACAAGCTGCTGCTCTGCAATGCTTAGTGTTGAGACTTTTCTGTCTGGTTCAATGTTCATATGCAGAGAAGATATGATTTCAGCAGTTTTCGCATTCATCTCAGCGAAGTCAACCAATCCAAGTTTTCCTTTGGTCCAGGATCCCAGGAAGACATTCTCGGCAACTGTCATCTCTTTGACAACCTGTCTTTCCTGGTAGATAACACTGATTCCCTCGGCTATAGCTTCCTTTGGGGTCGAAAAGCTTTTCTTTTCGCCATTAATGAACATTTCCCCAGAAGTTGGCTGGTAGTCTCCGTTCATTATTTTCAGAAGAGTGGACTTTCCTGCTCCATTTTCTCCGAGAAATGCGTAGACTTTTCCACTTTCAGCTTTAAAGGAGATGTTATCGAGAGCCTTTACGCCGGGGAAAGTCTTCGAAATGTTCCGGAATTCGATTGATGCCATCGTTCTCTCCCTTTGTGTTAACGTTAACAGTCAAAAAATGTAATTGACTATCAAAACACAGTACCTCTCCGTGTCTGGATTTAGATTAAGGCCACTTTATGGTATTGTCAAACGAAATATTCGCGAATTTTTCTATTGATTTTTTGATTTTTAGCTTTATGATGTGTTTGAATCAGGATATTCCTGTTAACGTACACAGAAAGAGGTTTGCCGATATGAAGAATGCGTTAATCACTGGTGCTAGCCATGGAATCGGAAGAGCTGTCGCTATTGAACTGGCAAAGAACGGATACAATGTTGGGATAAATTATTGTTCAAACAGTGCCGGAGCAGGGGATACAAAGAAAGCTTGTGACGCCTTTGAAGGTAATCATCACATATATAAAGCCGACGTAGCAAATCTCGATGAGCTTGCTGCTATGTTTGAAGCCTTCGATAAAGAGATTGGTGGAATTGATGTTATGGTAAATAATGCAGGCATCAGCAAATTCTATCCGTTCCTTGAGGTGACAGAGGAACAATGGCTTCGCCTGATTTCCACTGATTTCAAAGGTGCATATTTCGGTACACAGTATGCGGCTAAGAACATGATTAAGCATTCGATTAAAGGTGTTGTTATCAATATGTCTTCCAATCATGTTGATGGTTGTTGGCCTGGGGCGACAATTTATGGACCTGCAAAAGCCGCACTTACTAAATTTGGAAAGAATGCTTCAATGGAGCTTGCAGAGTATGGTATTCGCATCATTACGGTAGCTCCAGGATACACCGATGTGGGCTGGGATCCGAAAACCGGTATTTACGATGTGAAGGAGCGCATTCCTCTTGGACGCTTTGCAAAACCTGAAGAGATAGCAAGGATTATTGCTTTCCTTGCAAGCCCTGATTGTTCCTACATGACAGGAAACTGCGTAACTATCGATGGTGGAGCGGTTCTTCCAGTGCTGACCGAGAACAAGTTCTTCAAGGGGGTGGAATTATGAAAATTGCAAAGATTGAAACATTCAGGATTAAGCCGCGCTGGCTTTTCTTGCGCATTGAGACCGATGATGGATACGTAGGTTGGGGCGAGCCTGTTGTCGAAGGAAAGGCAGAATCCGCAGAAGCTGCTGTTAAGGAGCTCTGTTCCGTTATCATGGATAGGGATATCGGGAATATAGAAGATATCTGGCAGACCCTTTACAGAGGGGCATTCTATCGAGGGGGTGCAGTTCTTACCAGTGCTATTTCGGGAATAGATCAGGCCCTTTGGGATATAAAAGGCAAGAAATATGGTCTTCCGGTGTATGAGTTCTTCGGTGGTGCTGTCAGGGACAGGATGGAGATATATAGCTGGATTGATTCGAATACACCGGAAGAAGCTGCAGCAAATGCCCGAAAGAAGATGGAAGCTGGCTTCAATAACATCAAGATGTTCGGCACCGATAAGACAGGGTGGATTACCGATAGCCGCGAGATGGATAAGCTCATTGCAAAAGTCGATGCAATCCGCAGCGAGGTAGGGTATGAGCTCGGTATTGCAATTGATTTTCATGGCAGAGCACACAAGAGCATGGCAAAGGCCCTTCTCAGGGAATTAGAGAAATATCGTATTCTGTTTGTGGAAGAACCTGTTCTGATTGATAATGAAGAAGCCTTTAAAGAGCTTCATGCTTCTTCATCAATTCCTCTGGCAACTGGAGAACGTTGTTATACGCGCTGGGGATTCAAGCGTATGCTCTCTGAGGGGTATGTAGATATCATTCAGCCCGATCTTTCTCATGCTGGAGGTATTTCAGAAGTTCGTAAGATTGCGACGATGGCAGAAGCTTATGATGTTGCACTAGCACCTCATTGCCCCCTTGGACCAATTGCTCTTGCTTCATGCCTGCAAGTTGATTTCACCTCAATAAATGCGTGCATCCAGGAACAGAGTTTCGGCATGGCATACAATAAAGGTGAGGAAATGGATAAGTATGTCCTCAATACAGATATCTTCGATTTCAGTACAGGTTCTATCAAATTGCTTGAGAAACCTGGACTCGGTGTTGAGATAAATGAGGAATCCGTTCGAGAAATGGCCAAGGAAGGACATCAGTGGCGAAACGTGATTTACCGCCTTGCAGATGGGAGTGTGACTGAATGGTGAGATTCTCAACCCTGAATGCTCCGAGATGTGAATTGGGAGAGAATGCAAGATGGAATCCGATAGATGAGCGATTCTATTTCACGGATATTCTTCATGGAACAATATATTCAGCAGATCCTTCTTTCACAGCTGTTGCAACGGAGCTTGAGACCCCGTATCAGACGGGAGCTTTTCTGATTACGAAATCAGGAAATCTCATTCTACTGACGGAGAAAGGATTGATTAAGGCAACAAGGCATGGCAATGGATTCTCACTCAGCGATGAGATGTTGCTAACATTTGCATTTGAAGAGGGTGAGAGATTCAATGATGCCACAGTTGATTCAAAAGGAAGGATTCTTGCAGGAATAAAGAAAGCTGATAACCGCGATGGGCGTCTTATTTCAATAGCAAAGGATGGGTCATGGAAAGTTCTTCTGGACGGACTGAGAATTTCAAATGGACTTGGCTTCTCTCCTGATGGGCGCGTATTCTACCATACGGACTCGGGGTATAAAACAATAAAAGCATATTGTTATGACAATGAGACAGGTTCCCTATACGATGAGAAGTTTTTTTTCTCTGCATTTCCTGAAAATGGGGAACCTGATGGCATGGCAATCGACAAAAACGGGAATGTATGGACGGCGCTATGGGGAGCCGGAATGATTTATGTAATTTCCCCGAACGGAGTGAAGATAGGGGAGTACAGAACCAATGCAAGAAATGCTTCGTCTGTAGCTTTTGGTGGCAATGATATGCATACATTGCTTGTCACCTCCGCCAGTTGCGGCCTTGAGAGTATCGGGGAAGATGACGGAAAGTGTTATTATGCTCAGGATGATACTTTTGAAGGGAGTTATGGTTTTTTAATCTGATATGGAAAAGGCGTCATATACAATCAAAGATATTGCAGCAATGGCAGGTGTTTCTATCGGAACAGTCGATAGGGTCATTCACAAGAGAGGGAATGTATCAGCGCAGTCTGAAGCGAAAGTGAAAGAAGTCCTCTCTAGGATAGACTATGAACCCTGTTCTGCGGCCAAGGTCCTTGCATTGCGCAAAAAGGGAATAGTTATTGGTATAACATATCCTGAAATTGATTGTGAGTTCTGGAATGAGATAGCGGAAGGCATAAAAGAAGCGGAGTCCCTGTTATCTTCCTACGGCGTATCGTTTATTGTTCATACTTCTTCAGATTACAGTAGCGAAGGCCAAAGAGAAGCTATCTCATACCTCCTGGATCAGGGGGTGTCTGGTATCATTATTGGGGCTGTTGTTAACTTTGCTCTTGATGATATTGAAGCCTGTATCCCGGAAAGCATTCCATTTGCTACAATTATCGATAAAACAAGTAGCCCACGTTCACTGTTTCATGTTGGACCTGATGATATGGCCCTTGGTACACTTGCCGCTAAACTAATGAGTCTCTATGCAGGCAGTGAGCAGCTGAATGTTATTGTCGTTTCTTCAAATAATCAGTTTATTGGTTCGCAGCTCAGGATTGCCGGGTTTGTAAGCAAAGCAACTTCTGAGCTAGAGAATCTTACGCTTACCCAGACGATAGTTGGTACAGGGCTTTCTGATGGAGAACTCAATGATGACCTGTATCTGAAGGTAAAGGATGTTCTGCAGAAATACCCTCAGACTAATGCATTCTATGTCATGAATGGAATCTTTGATGGTGTCGCCAGAGCAGTTGATGAGTCTGGGCGCGATGATATCATCATGATAACCCATGAGAGCACTGCAGGTCTGAAGGATTATCTCGACAGGGGAATTGTTAAGGCTTCGATTTACCAGCACCCTGCTAGGCAGATATTCCTTGCTATTCGATTGCTTTTCAAATATCTGACGGGTAATGAAATCAATAACAGAGTTTTTTATTCAGATGTGCAGATTCTGATAAAGGAAACATATTCGTTGGCCCTGATAGGAAAGGCAGACTATATATAATCATATCGTACGATGTGTGGGAGGAAAAATGGCTGAGTCTTTTGCTGATGTTCGAGTCGAGAAAATCATGATACCGACATATCCTGTCGGCAAGCCGGATAGGAATCCTATGTTTCTTGAAAAGAGGGTATATCAGGGGTCGAGTGGTAAAGTATATCCATATCCCGTAATTGACAGTATTGGGGATGAGAAGTCCGATGTTGAATATGAAGCAGTAATTCTTGAAAACGAATATATAGAAGTGACTGTTCTACCTTGTTTCGGCGGCAGGATTCAGTGGGCAAAAGACAAGACGAATAATTATGATTTTGTATATCGTAATGAAGTCATTAAGCCAGCGCTTGTAGGTCTTCTAGGGCCTTGGATCAGCGGTGGTATTGAATTCAATTGGCCACAGCATCATCGACCGACAACGTATATGCCTGTCTCATATTTCACTCGGAAGAATGATGATGGCTCTGCTTCCTTGATAATAGGAGATGCTGACGAGATGTACGGTACCGTCGTCTCAACGACATTTACAGTCCATCCTGGCAAAGCATATATAGAAATTGAAGCAAAGCTTTTCAACCGAACTTCACTCCCGCAGACCTTCCTATGGTGGGCAAACCCGGCTGTTTCAGTAAATGATGACACCCAGTCCGTATTTCCCCCAGATGTGAATGCTGTTTTTGACCATGGAAAGAGGGATGTGTCACGCTTCCCGATAGCAACAGGTGTTTATTATAAGCATGATTACGGCGAAGGAGTGGATATATCCAGATACAAGAATATTCCTGTTCCAACATCATATATGGCATATAAGAGTTCTTATGACTTTGTCGGTGGCTATGATTATGGAAAGCGCGCAGGTATTCTTCATGTTGCTGATCATCATATATCTCCTGGCAAAAAACAGTGGACTTGGGGCTGTGGAGATTTCGGAAAGGCCTGGGACAGAAACCTGACAGATACAAATGGGCCATATATTGAGCTGATGACAGGTGTGTTTACTGATAACCAGCCAGATTTCACATGGCTGATGCCATTTGAGGAGAAATCATTTAAGCAATACTTCATGCCTTATAAAGGGGCTGGATATGTAAAAAACGCCAATCTCAATGCTGCATTGAATTTTGAACGTTCCGGAAAGGATGTAACAGTTTTTGTCTCTGCGATGCGTTCTATTAACAAGGGGCATCTTGTATTCTCCCTCGATGGAAGAAATATCTGGGAGAAGAATGTATCCCTATCACCGGATGGTTTCTTCGAGGAGAACATCCATATTGATGGCGAATACAGAAAACCAAGACTATCGCTTTATGATGAAGATGGGACATTGCTTGTCGATGCTACGGAGAGGGAAAAGACGATTGAGGAGCTTCCGGAGCCTGCAGAGAAAGTCAAGGCTCCTGAGGATGTCATGACAAACGAGGAGCTTTATCTTATTGGAGAGCACCTTGAACAGTACAGGCACGCCACATTCGAGCCCGATGCTTATTACAAAGAAGCCCTTAAGCGAGATGAGTATGATATCAGGGTGAATAATGCATATGGAAAACTTCTTCTGCGGCGATGTGATTTCCGTTCCTCTGAGAAGCTTTTCAGAAGGGCTCTGAAACGCCTTACTATGTTCACTCCTAATCCTTACACGGGAGAACCTTCTTTCAATCTTGGTCTTTCGCTTTTTTATCAGGGACGCATGGATGAAGCATACGATGCGTTCTATAAAGCGACATGGAATGAAGCGGAGAAATGTGAAGCTTATTATTATCTTGCAGCTATTGCTCTTCAGCGTTCAGAGTATGATAAAGCACTTTCATTTGCTGAAAGCTGCCTAAGCAGGAATGAAGTAAATTCCTCCGCATCTTCTCTCAAGGCTTATATCCTCAAGCATCTCGGGTTGGACGAAGAAGCAGTGGAATCAGCTGTCGATTCACTGGAAGAGAATCCATTCTGTTTCACAGCTCTTTATTTCCTCAATAGAGAAGGAAAAGTCTCCAATGAGAAGCTTTGTGAAATGATGAATGGACGTACTGTCAACTACATGAATGCAGCTTCTGATCTCAGTATATGGGGTGAGCATATTGCTGCTGCAGATATTCTTCGTCTTGCTCCCGCTACAGCCAGTGTGAAGTATGCTGAAGCATATGAGCTTGAAGCTGCGGGCAAGCATGAAGAATCCTTGGTTGCTCTCAGAGAAGCAGAAGCGACAGATGTTACATACTGCTTCCCATCCACTGTTTATGAGTACATAATCCTTTCTGCTGCAATTGATAGAAATAGCGGAGATGCTACAGCAAGATACCTCAGAGGAAATCTTCTGTATGATAAAAAGCGATATGAAGAAGCTTATGAAGACTGGAAGATTTCATCTGAAGTAAACGATAGATTCCCGACTGTTTTCCGTAATCTAAGTATTGTTCTTTACAATAAGCGGGGTGAGAAGGAAGAAGCACTGAAGGCCCTAGAGAAGGCATACTCCCTTGACCCAGGAGATGCAAGAGTCCTTCTTGAGCTCGATCAGCTTAAGGAGAAGCTTGGTTTTGCTCTTGATGAGAGACTCACTTTCCTTGAAAAACACCTTAGTGTTGTCGAGATGCGCGATGATCTTTATATCACATATATCTCGCTCCTCAATTTCTCTGGTAGGTATGAAGAAGCGCTGAAGAGAATAGAAGAGAGGAAGTTCCATCCTTGGGAAGGCGGTGAAGGAAAGGTGACGACACAGTACAAGAGAGCTCTGGAGAATATTGCGCTCGCTGAGATCTCTTCAGGCAACTGGGAAAAAGCCATCTCTATTCTTGATTCTGCATTGACATATCCTGAAAATCTGGGAGAAGGCAAGCTGGAAGGTACAAAGGACAATGATATTCACTACTTGATTGGTATTTGCCTTGAGAAACTAGGAAAACAAGAAGAAGCAAAAGCTGAGTTCAAGAAAGGTACAGAGGGTACAGAAGAGCTCTCCAGTGCGCTTTATTATAATGACCAGCCAGCAGATATGGCTCTTTATCAAGGGCTCTGCCGCAGAAAGTTAGGAGATGAAAAGGGCGCAAAGAAGCGTTTCAATGCTATGAAAGATTTTGGAGAAAAGCATTATTTTGATGAAATAAAATTTGACTATTTCGCGGTCTCTCTTCCAGATCTTCAGCTTTGGGATGATGACCTTACAAGGAAGAACAGAGCGCATTGCATTTACCTTCTTGCTCTTGGGGCGCTTGCTGAAGGCAACAATGAAGATGCAAGGAAAAAGCTCGAGGATGTGCTTGGAATTGATTTGTATCATCAGGGTGCCAGATTCCATCTGCAGCAGCTCGATGGATTGGCGGCTCTGATGTAATCGGAAAAGAATCTTTTGCGAGACAGATTATGTGGCATCGGATAGTTTATTTCCCTTTTGGAATGTAGGTAATCGATGCCACTCTTTTTGTTAAGCTTCGCAGGAATAAATAGCATTATCGTGTAAGGTAGTAAACCAGCTATGCTTATAAGGTTTACACAATGAAGCTATGATGCTAATCTCTCGGCTATGGAATCAGTTCTTAGAACAGAAAACCTCTGTCTTGATATCAATGGAAAGTCAATATTCAAGGATGTCTCGTTATCACTGGAGAAAGGTACTTTTGCGGCTCTCTGCGGTAGAAACGGAGCTGGTAAAAGCCAGTTGCTGAGGTGTCTGAAAGGACTGAGAAAACCTTCTTCTGGAAGTATTCTCATTGATGGCAATCCTTCATCTCCTGGCGAGAGAATGAAGAGGATTGCTCTTGTATTTCAGAGCGCTGAAATGCAGATTGTGCAGCAGAGCGTTGAGAAGGATATAGCATTCGGTCCGGAAAATCTCGGACTCGATAAAGAAGAAGTACAGCGTCGCGTCGATGAAGCAATATCAATCATGAATCTCGAGGATAAAAGGCGCCAGAGACCTCAGACGCTATCAGGAGGGGAACTTAGGAAAACTGCAATTGCAGGTGTGCTTGCGATGCAGCCAGATGTAATTCTTCTTGATGAGCCATTTGCAAATCTTGATTATCCGTCTACGCTCGCTGTGATTAGGGCACTTATAGCTATGCATGAACGTGGCTATACAATTCTTGTAGTATCTCATGAGGCCGAGAAGTTCCTTGCCCACACTGACAAGCTCTTCATCATGGATAAAGGAAGGCTTGCAGAATCCGGTCCATCTGCTGAGATTTATGGAACACTCCGCGATTATGATATTTATCTCCCAGCGTCCTGTTCATTTGAGGAGCTTACATGGCTGAGGGCGTAATATTTCATTATCGCAATGATGATAACATCCTCTCGAGGATGAATCCGAATGCCAAGCTTCTGTCAGTGTTGGTCTTCTCTGCCATCGTATCATCGGCGGGAAGTCTTTTAGTGATTATCCTGTCGTTCCTTGCTCTCATGTTGGCTGTGGCTATAAGGCTTCCATTTGCTCGTTATCTTAAAGAGAGCATTTTCTTTCTGATTCTTGCAGGGTGTATGGTCATTTCTGCAGCCGTTGATACCCATAATGCGGTTTTTGCTACTTCAAAAGGAATAGGATTCCTTGCGATGGTTCTTGCATCAATGCTGCTTACCGACAGCACAATGCCCGATGACCTTTCACGTTCACTTGGCTCTGCTTTCTCCCATGTGTTGGGAAGACGGGCATATATTCTCGCCGCAGCAGTGGAAATAACGATTTCCATGATTCCCATCATAGTGGATAGCGCCATTGGAATGTTCGAAGCACGCCGTGCAAGAGGTGCATCTTTTGCCCGCCATCCTGTCCGCACCATTTCCGAGTATTCTGTTTCGATGGTTTCTGATCTCTTGAATAAAGCAGAGGTATATACGGATGCGCTTTATTCCAGAGGTTATGACGCTTCTGCAAGGAGAAGCATCCCAGGATACAGTGCACTGGATGCCGTGGTTATTATCATCGATATCGCGGCAATAATCTCTGCTATCATCATTCCCCGTATTTTCTGACAGATTGACAGAATCATGTCACATTTTGTAAACTTTTATGTATATAGAGGTTTACAAATATGGAAAGAAAGCAGATCTTGAAAATAGTTATTGTTGCACTTTTCGCAGCGCTTTTTACTGCCGGTGCATATATTAAAATACCACTTGCCCCCGTTCCTGTTGTACTTAGCACGCTCTTTGCACTTATTGCAGGTTCGTGTCTTCCTATGTCATTGGCTGTTGCAAGTGTTGTTGTTTATCTCTTCCTTGGGGCTATCGGGCTTCCTGTATTCACATCGGGCGGAGGGCTTGCTGCACTATTTGGACCCACAGGAGGATATCTTATAGGATTGATACCTGCGGTTATCTTCGGTTCTCTGGTAATGAAGGCTTTGGAAAAGCATATAAGGATAGCTGCTCTTATTTCTGCAATAGTCGCAACGGTATTCATCTATGTTGTAGGGCTTCCATGGCTTTCCGTGAGAATGGGAGGACTCTCTGTAGCTGCAACATTGAGCTCCGGTCTTGTCCCGTTTATTATCGGGGACACTCTTAAGATCGTTGTTTCCACAATAATAGCGCCTGTTATCAGGCCGCGTATCATGGAACTGCTCGAGCGTGATGAGTGAGGATGCTATGAACGTTAGAGAACTTGCAGACAAGGTAATCAATGGCTACGTTGTAAATGCTTCAGAAGCTTTGGATCTGTATCAGGAGCCACTTGAGGATCTCTGCAGTGAAGCTGATAGAATACGCCGCCATTTCTGTTCTGATCGTTTCGATATCTGCGCCATCGTGAACGGAAAGTGCGGACGTTGTTCAGAGAATTGCCGTTTCTGTGCACAGTCTGCATTCAATGATACAGGTGTGGAGTCATATCCATTGCTTTCCTCCGATGTGATAGCAGATGCAGCGGAGAAGGCAGCATTACATGGAATACAGCGCTTCTCGATTGTGACTTTGGGAAGGAAACTCTCCAGTGGTGAAGTCGATGCTATGTGTTCCACTGCTCGCAGCATACATGAGCGATGCGGTATTTCGCTTTGTGTCTCCTTCGGGTTGCTGGATGAGAATGCATTCAGAAAGCTCAAAGAGTCCGGTGTTTCAAGGGTGCATTGCAATATTGAGACTTCCAGACGGTATTTCCCTTACATATGCACTACTCATTCCTTCGATGATAAAATCGCAACGATAAAAGCGGCACAGAGTGCAGGGCTTGAAGTGTGCAGCGGCGGTATCATGGGGCTGGGGGAGACTCCTGAGGATCGTATAGATATGGCTATTACTCTCAGGGAGCTGGGTATCATGAGCATACCTTTGAATATGCTCAATCCTATTCCTGGCACACCGTTTGGAAACAACAAGAAGCTGACTTCAGATGATATGCGCCGTATAATTGCCGTTTTCAGATTTCTCATTCCTGGTTCAGCAATAAGAATGGCTGGAGGACGTGCGCTTCTTCCTGATAACGGCCGTTCGTGCTTCCTTTCAGGAGCCAATGCTGCCATCTCTGGAGATATGCTGACAACAGCAGGCATCACGGCCGCTAAGGATATGGAGATGCTTGCAGAGCTCGAATACAGAGTATATGCAGTGGGAAATGAAAGCTAGATAAGATCTTTATAGAGCGGAAGGGATTCCTTAGCTCCAGTTGCCCGTTTGCATCTGGCAGGTGCAATCTTGGTGCTGGAGATGGTGAATCCCTTTTTTTTATGAAAAAACTGAGCTTATAGTATGCTGCTTGACAAACGCTTCACTTCTCAATGACTATCAATGGGAATAGGGATGAATCTTCTCCTGTATTCTCTATGTAGATGTATGATCCATCTGAAAGCGCAGCGTTCATGCTCTGCATGGCATCATCCCAGGTGCATTGGGCATCTATTTCCTGCAGTTCTGTGGTTTTTGAAGACATATTCTTCCCAATTCCAGGAAGGTCTTTCATATCCTGCCAGAAACATGATTCGATTTCTGCATTCTCATTCAGGCCAGCGATGCTTCCGCATCCATCATTGCCGTTTGTAATGCCTGTTGAATAGCAGGCTTTCATATTATGGAATCTGTTTATTCCAGCAATTCCTCCAGCTGTGCTGCCGCCATTCACGGTTCCGGAAGAGAAACACGCTTCAAGAGGTCCCATGCTGATTCCTGCTATTCCTCCGACAATCGTATTGCTTGTAATCGATCCTGAGAACGAACAGGCATAGACATATGCGGCAAAGTTGTATCCAACGATTCCGCCAGCTTCCTCTCTTCCTTCTATAATGCCGGAAGCTGTGCACCTCTCGATTACCGATTCCTGTGAATTGAGTCCTGCAATTCCGCCGATGTAATAATCCATATCCTGGATTGTTCCATTGAAAGAGCAATCGGAGATGCTGCTGAAGCTGTCATTGCATCCTGCAATACCTCCTGCATAGTATCCATCGCTGATCTTGCCCGAGAATGATGATTCCTCTATTGTCCCTCCATCGGTGCTTAGGCCAGTAATTCCACCTACAGCATATTCACCACTTACCGTTCCTTCTGCTTTGCACCTGTTGATTCTTCCATAGTTTATACCGGCAATACCTCCAACATCACCATAACCTCCAGCAGTGACAGATGAAGAGCAATCTGTGATGTTTCCATGATTTCTTCCAGCTATTCCCCCGCCGGCAATACCGGAACCCTTCACAGTTCCTGAAACATGGCAATTTTCGATTGTACCTTGATTATCACCGGCTACACCTCCTGCAGCTTCAGTACCTGCAATGCTCAGATCCATAATAGTCAGGTTCCTGACAGCTCCATTCTCTCCGATATAGCTGAAAAGACCGTGATGGTCCGAATCTCCGTCAACAATGAGTCCTGAAATTGTATGGCCATTTCCTTCGAATACCGAATTATACGGATTGGCTTCCGAGCCTACTGGGAGCCAAGGCTTTGAAAGCTCTATATCAGCGATAAGGGCGAGCGAAGAAGCTGGATGAGTTTCAGCCCATTCACAGAATCCATCTTCTGTGTATGTGATGAATTCACCGCTTCCCGATACCGCTGTATCAGCCCATTTCGCAGTAAGCGCAGTATTTCTCTTTATTCCTTGAGAGAAATCGAATGGGGTAGCGGATCCTTCCTCAAACCAACCAAGAAATCTGAAAGCCGTACCTTTGTATGATAGCGCGACTACAGGTTGCTCCAAGGTGCTTCCATCCTTTGCTTTGATAGGAGCAGGAACATCGCTTAGTTCTGCTTCTTTTCCAAGCGATACGGGCAGGGAATAGGCAAATGATACATTCCAGAGCTTCTTCCAGACTGCATGAAGCGTTATGTTCTGCTTGATAACCGTATGGGAGAAATCGAATAAGGATTCATCATTTCCATCCACGCTCCATCCTATGAATTCATATCCATTTCTTATTGGTGCATTCTGAGGACCTCTCGCATGATGTCCTGATGGAACGAGTTCCGGCGCGATTTCAGTTCCCCCGTTGGAATCGAATGTGATTGTATACACCTTGTTTGCAGTCCATCCTGCATAGAGAACCGCATCTTCCGTAATCAGCGAATCAGGATCATAGGGTTTTGTTGCGGCTGAGTCTGAAAACCATCCTCTGAAATTATATCCAGATCTGTGAGGAACCGATGGACGTACATCCCAGATTGGAGTGTTCGCAGATGCTTCGATTGTAATAACACTGCCTGTATCCCATTCTCCTCCATTCGCATCAAATGTGATTCGATACTTAACTGCAGGGGATGATGGGTCACAAGCTGAAAGGAGTATTGCGATACAAGATAGCGCGATGATGAGGTATCCATTCTTTTTTATATTTGCCATAAGTCTATTATATATCAGGAATTCCATATGTGATTTGACCTCCATCCGTTCTTCGGTATCATCGAGCTGCAACATTTAGCTTGGTGTTTCACTGATATTCACCTGTCAGTTCTCACCTCAGAACTATGATTCAGGTTCTATCCTTAATTGGACTTTTGATCTTTTGTCTACCTAGTTCTATCCAGAATCCATAACTTGTCTATATTTTTCTCTGCAACCAGTTCTAGATGATATAATTAGGTATATCATTTGCACTCAATGAGTTTAATGAAGGAGAACAAAATGAAAAAAGCAATTACATTAACTGCGGTAGCACTTGCGGCTGCAGCTGCTTTCGGTTGTTCTGGATTTGCCTGGCATACAGAGGATGATTGCCATCTTCTTGGTCGCACCTATGATATGTTCGGTGATCTCAGTGGAAATAAGATCACTGTCATAGCCCCGGGCTATGAGCTGCATACATCCCCATCTGGAAATGGTGGAACAGTAACAATGAAATATGGATTCATCGGCAATGGAATCCAGGGATCTGCTTCTCCTATCTTCACCGATGGTATAAATGAGCATGGCCTTATGGGAACACTGCAGAACTTCCCTGGCTATGGTCATTACAATACGCAGGAAAGCGAGAGCAACATGGATCTTCATCCCGCGTTCTTTGTTCCTTATATGCTTGGAACCTGTACATCTGTAGAGGAAGTGGCAGAAGCTGTGAAGCATTTAAATCTGACAGACGAGCTCATCTTCGGTGCAAATATGTCCGTACACTATATCTTCTCCGATACGACTGGAGAAGCGATAATAATCGAGCCTGATGAGGATGGTATAACAGTCCACCGCAATACAATCGGTGTCATGACAAATGCCCCTGGATATGACTGGCAGCATACGAACCTGAAGAATTACGTTGCGGTATCAAATGTTCATACTCCACCTCGTGAACTTTTAGGCGAGAGTGTATCAACATTCGGAAATGGCACCGGCGGTAGCTTTGGGCTTCCTGGCAGCTATTCATCTCCCGATCGTTTCGTGCGCCTTGCATTTGCCAAGGACTTCGCACCGCTCGGAAAGAATGAGATCGACGGCATTACAAGGATGTTCGATACATTCTCCGTCGTCTATGTTCCGGATGGAATGCTGAAGGAAAGCGCCGATCATGACGCTTATGAGAGAACACTTTGCACTACTGCTATGTGTGCAGAGAGCAAGACATACTATTTCTCACCTGCGGAGAACAGGCGCATAAGCGCATACAATCTCACCAATGCACTTGCTGCAATGGGCGAGGGAGAGACAATCGCTTATTATCCGATACCTATTGAAGAAGATATAAGTTATGTAATCTGATTCACTAGTATTCTAAGAAGCTTGGCCAGACCCGTGATTGGAGTCTGGCCATTGTTTTATTGTGCAACGAAAATGACAGGGAATGAGCTGCCATCAAGATATGGGCTTCATTCCCTGCATGAGATAGGTAAGAATTCCTTACACTTCATCTGTACTGAAACAGGAGTCGATCATAGCAGATAGTCCCGGAATAAGGAGTCGAAGATCCTTGATTCCCGATGTGTTGATCATTATGTCGTAATTGTCTTTGTCGCTCCATGCCTGTCGGATACAGAGCAGAAGGAGTGCTTCCATCCCCGATGCACACTGCTTCCAAAGCAAAGACAGAGATTGTTAACTACCTTTGATAAAGGTCGTTAAAAAGGGATAGTTTCCTTTCTATGGTAATTGAATTCCGTGGAGTTCTTCTATAATCCCCGTACTTCACGCCGCTGATTCCCCAATTATCCTATGACGGAACAATCTCAAGAAGCTCATCTGTTTTCAGATTCAGACCGCAATAGGTGAGGCCGACAATGAGCCTGCTCTCGGCTCTGTCTGCCTCCGCAACTCTTTCGCTTTGCGAGGGTTTTGCGGATATCAATATTATAGTACCACACACCTGTGTCATCATTGTTTCCAAATCCGAACAAATCGCTTTGACAACGTGGATGTGATCCGGTCTCTGGTGTTTCTCTGACATAGGAAATAGATTTTGAATCTGATTTATGTGCATTGCATTTGTAAATTAAGTTTATGTTATTTTTTAATCAGGAGAGTATAGTATGCAGGTACAGAAGAGCAATCTCACTATTCGCATAGAGCCAGAACTTAAGAAGGAAGCTTCAGCTCTCTTCAGGTCTTTAGGACTGGATCTGAGTACAGCAACCGGAATTTTCTATCATCAGGCCCTCAGGTGCCATGGACTTCCATTTGAAGTCAAGTTGGATGAACCCAATGAGATTACATACAAAGCAATGGGTGATGCGGAAAAAGGCAGAGATATGGATTCCTTCTCAATGATGATAAAATAAGAATCATCTGTGATTACAATGGTAGGACAATGAGATTTACAGAATATGGCAGGAAAGATGATGATACGATAATTCTTCTGCACGGAGCCGGTCTCTCCTGGTGGAACTACAGAAGGGCTGCAGAGCTTCTTGCTAGCCGGTTCCATGTAATATTACCTGTTCTGGATGGACACGATGGCAGCGATAGGCCTTTCATTTCCATAAGAGCAGCAGCTGAGGAAATCATGGGTTTCATCGATACTTGCTGTGGAGGTTCGGTGCTTGCTATCGGAGGCTTGTCGCTAGGTGGGCAGATTCTTCTTGAGATTGCGGCAACGAGGAATAGGATAGCCAGATTCTTCATCTTCGAAAGCACGCTGGCAATCCCTATGCGGTTCTCTGCAGCCTTCGTCTCATTGTCAGTCTCTCTGAGCTATCCCCTAATAAAGCATAGATGGTTCTCAGAGCTGCAGGCTGAAACGCTTGGGATACCTGCAGATATGTTCGAGGAGTATTACGCCTCCTCAACCAAGATAAGCAAGGAAAGCCTTTCAAGGATGCTGAGGGAGAATGCGATCTTCATACCCGATCCAGCCATAAAGGATATCAATGC
>CALXXO010000018.1 GCA_944392705.1 uncultured Spirochaetaceae bacterium | reverse complement strand
CAGGAAGGTCCCTTTTGATTTGTTCATTGACGAGATCCTCAACCTCCTGAATCTCCTCTTTTGTCATCGGAGCTGGGTGGGTGAAATCGAATCTGAGTCTCTCTGCAGTAATATTGGATCCCTTCTGCCCTACATGAGTACCAAGAACTTTTCTGAGAGCTGCATGGAGGAGATGAGTTGCTGTATGGAGAGCTGTTGTCTGCTCGCTGTGATCGGCAAGACCTCCCTTGAACTCCTTCTCAGCGCCCGCTCTTGAAAGAGCCTGATGCTTTTCAAATGCTTCATGGAATCCTTTCTCATCAACGGTGAATCCGTGTTCCTTTGCGAGCTCCATAGTAAGCTCGATAGGGAATCCATAAGTATCATAAAGACGGAATGCAAGGCGTCCGGAAATAATTCTGTCCTTTCCCTTCATGAGGTTAGGCAGCATCTTCTCGAACTCCTTCTCGCCCTTTGTAAGCGTTACGGAAAACTTCTCCTCCTCTTTCTCCAGCTCCTCATGAATGAAAGCTGTATGCTCAACAAGCTCAGGATATGGTTCACCATAGAGCTTTATAACAACATCGGAAAGTCCGGAAAGGAACTGATGGTCGATACCAATCTTCTTTCCATGTCTTACAGCCCTTCTTATAAGACGGCGGAGAATATAGCCCTGGCCTACATTGGATGGTGCAACACCCTTCTGGTCGCCAAGGATAAAGACCGATGTGCGGATATGGTCGGAGATGATGCGGATAGAGATATCATCCTCCTCGTTCTCTCCGTACTTCTTACCTGAAAGTTTCTCGATTTCGCGAATGATAGGCTGGAAGACCTCTGTTTCATAGACGCTCTTCTTGCCCTGGAGAACAGCAACAGTCCTCTCGATACCCATACCGGTATCGATACACTTTCTCTCCATTTCCTTGAAAGTACCATCCTTCTCCTTGCGATACTGCATGAAGACATCGTTCCAGATTTCAAAATACTTTCCGCACTTGCAGCCTGGTTTGCAATCAGGACCACAGGCTGGGCGTCCGGTATCAAAGAACATCTCAGAGTCCGGTCCGCAAGGTCCTGTCTCACCAGCAGGTCCCCACCAGTTATCCTCTCGCGGCATGAAGTAGATGCGGGACTTGTCGATTCCAAGCTCTTCCCACCTTGCAGCAGCTTCCTCATCGCGGGGAACCTCTTCATCGCCCTCGAAAACAGTAACAGAGAGCCTGTCTACAGGGATTTCCAGAACTTTTGTCAGGAACTCAAAGCTGTAGCCAATCATTTCCTTCTTGAAGTAATCTCCGAGAGACCAGTTTCCAAGCATCTCAAAGAATGTGAGATGGTGCGGGTCTCCAACGCTGTCGATATCGCCAGTGCGGATACATTTCTGGTAGTCGCAAAGTCTCTTTCCCGCCGGATGTTCTGCACCAAGGATATATGGTACAAGCGGATGCATTCCTGCAGTGGTGAAAAGAACGGTAGGATCGTTCTCCGGAATCAGGGATGCCCCCGATATCTGCTTATGTCCCTTGGAGACAAAGAAATCAATATATAGCTTTCTAAGCTGATCTGCTGTAATTTCCTTCATAGCTTTTCCTTATCCGCTATATCCTATTCACCACAGATTATGAGGTCAAGAGAAAAGGTCCGGAACCTGTGCCCGGTCTGCAGCTTTGGGAATGATTCTCTTGAGATCCTTATCGCCACTGTATGTCAGCGCACCACTCTCGATATGGCGCCGTGCCCATGTGTAGGAGGGAACATCAAGCATCGATGCGGATAGCATAGCCCTACCTCCTCCAGCAAGGACTTTATCGAATACCGACCACGACGGTCCGCCATCCTTCTCCTCTGCCAGGAAAACACTTTCGGATATCGATGCCATGAAACTATTACGGACCATGACAAGCCATCTTTCTATTCTCTGGCTTGGTGGGAATATCGAAAGGAGCAGACCTGAAGCATAAATCTTACCCCTGAGCCTTGCTTCATCCTCTGATGTGCATTTGGATATCGGGCCGGAGAGAACTGCAATCAAACGGCCGTTACCACGGAGCATAACCTCAGCAGAAAGCATCGGTATACCATCGTCAAGGGAAACGAGTGCTGTAACATCGTGTTCTGCAAAGTAGGAAAGCACAGACAAGGCATCGCTCTTGCCCTGCATCGATGGCTTGGGCATTCCGAGAACTGTCACTCTTCTGGAAGAAAGAAGAGAAAGATCTCCGGACGCATAGATGACTGGAAAAAACTCCCCCTCCTCCTTGGGGAAAAGCGGGGACTCGGGAAAGATTGCCTTTGTCTCGATTCTTTCGCTTGAGAAAGCGTCATAGATAGCCTTCCTGATTTCCGCAATTTCCTTGCCATCTTTTCCAACCGTCTCGGAGAGTGCCGGAATCGCACTGTCAAGGTTCACCTCCGGATCTGGCAGTGCCATCAGCAGCCTGTAAGCCCTCGCTCTGTCACCTGTTATCGTGAAGAGTGTCTCATAGTTTACTGCTTTCTCCTTGTCCTTCGTCAAAGGCATCTGCGCTTAGCCTCCAGGAGAATGGACATGAAATCACAAAGCGGCGTCGGAATGGAATGGATCTTTCCCAGTCGCGATACGGCTCCTGCAAAATATCTGTTTTTAGTCTCGCGCCCAGCCTGCACATCCTGAAGCATCGAAGTCTTGCCATGGTCCTTTATTGCCGTAACGTGCCTTATTATCTCCTCGACATCATCCTGGGAGAGAACGATGCCTTCAGCTGCTGCCACGTGCTGAACCTCTCGTGCAATCAAGCGGACAGCACGGATGAAATCAGAGTTCTCTGAGATAGCGGCATAATCCGCTTCGAGGATTGCAGAAAGCGTATTGAAGCAGGTATTCAGCATGAATTTCCACCACTTCTCATGAAGTATGTCCTCTGGAATCCTGTATTTCTGGCCGGCAAGACTGAAGAGAGCCGCGATTCCCTCTACACGTTCCGATCTTGAATTATCCTTCTCACCGTAGACTATGGTTCCACCGCCGGAGAAGCAGGTGGTCTCGATTCCTTCATGATTGGAAGAGAGATCCGTGATGAATGCATAAAGAACCTTGTCTTCTCCGAATGCCTTTGAGAGCTTCTCTTCAGCTTCAATGCCATTGAGAAGCGACATTATGACAGTCGAATCAGAAACGAATGGCCTTGATTCATCTATCGCCTCCTCAAGCTGCATATTCTTTACAGCGAAAATAAGGAGATCAGCCTTATCCGCATGACCGGGATCTATTAAAGAAAAGCTGATGCGCTCACCATTGACCACCAGCCCTTCAGAGTATCTCTTCAACCTCTCTTCATCTACGATGAATGCAGTATCTGTGTGTTTATAGAGCTTCCAGGCGACAACAGCACCCACCGCCCCAGCTCCGACAATTCTTACTTTCATGGCGAATATGATACCCAATTCTTTCAGGAGAGAAAATGGAAGATTTGAAGGAAGCTCCGGGCGATGCCTAGACACCCTTTTAAAACAGAGAAAGCAGAGCCGGAGCCCTGCTCTCAAAATAAATGATCAACCTTCTTTGAGGATATCGCTGAGCTTGGCCAGACGTTCAAGCGCGAGGTCAAGTGTCTCCTTTGAACGTGCGAAATGTAGCCTGATAAGATTGTTGACATTCTCCCTGAAGAAACTTGACCCAGGAACAGCTGCAACACCTATGCTCTCAATCATCCACTCGCAGAACTCCAGATCAGACCAGCCTTTGAATCTCGGTAAATCAAGGAAATCCTGAATGTCGACAAGGACAAAGTACGAACCCTGAGGGACATTGTGCTTCAAACCTATCCTGTCGAGACCAGAGAGGAAATAATCCCTCTTCTCGGTATATAGCTTTCCAAGGTCCTCATAGTAGCTGTCAGGCATTGTAAGACCGGCGACAGCAGCTTCCTGCAGCGGTGCAGCAGCTCCAACTGTAAGGAAGTCATGGACTTTCTTCGCAGCTTCAATGACACTCTCCGGGCCAATCAGATAACCAAGTCTCCATCCTGTTATCGAATAGGTCTTGGAAAGGGAGTTGCAGGTAATCGTATGGTCGAACATACCCGGCAGAGATGCTACGGCTGTATGGACGTTCGGCGCATAGATTATATGCTCATAGACCTCATCCGTGACAACAAAAGCATCGTACTTGAGCGCAAGCTCTCCGATTGCTGTAAGCTCCTCTACTGTGAATACCTTTCCACATGGATTGGATGGATTGCAGACAATGATAGCCTTGGCGCCTTCCTTGAAGCCTTTTTCTATCAGAGAAATGTCAAATGAATACTCTGGCGGGACAAGCGGGATGAAAATAGGCTCTGCGCCGGAAAGGATTGCATCTGCCCCGTAATTTTCATAGAACGGAGAGAACACCATGACCTTATCCCCCGGGTTGCAGATTGTCATCATTGCGCACATCATTGCTTCAGTGCCACCGCACGTTACGACAATCTCCGTCTCAGGATCTATAGTCCTCTTCAATGTCTTGCCTGCTTTCTTTGCAAGCGCTTCCCTGAAATTCTCAGCTCCGAAAGTCACGGAGTACTGATGCGGTCCTGCATATGCAACCTTTGCCAAGGCGTCAAGAAGAGGTTTCGGCGGATCGAAATCTGGAAAACCCTGGGAAAGATTTATACTACCCGGACAGGCATCGCTGATACGAGTCATACGCCTGATAACCGAATCCGTGAATGTTCCAACTCTTTTGCTCAATTCTGGCATTTTTACACCTCTGTCCTTACTTCAGGAAGAACTGTCGATCCTGTAGGTATGATATAAATTGATTTACCATCGAGGTCGGCATCCTTGAGAAGCTTATTGATATCGTCATAGCACTTGATGCCCATAGGCTTCACAGTCTCTGCAGGAATCGAAGAATACATAAGGATATTGAATCTCGAAGCCTGCTCGCAATTGAGGAAGAAGATATAACCGCCGACGGTGAAGTTCTCCCTCAGTTCCTTTTCAAATGTCCCATTGACCAATGGCTTGATCCAGTCGAAGTAATCGGGGCTGCCACCACCATTGCGCCCTTCAAGAAGAAGAACAAGCGTACCACCTTCCTTCAGCGCTGATATGACATTGTCGACAGCTTTTGTCCCCTGATAAAGAGACTCATCCTTGGGGAATCCACCACAGCTTGTGATGACCACATCGGCTTTTTCCCTGATTGGTACTGTATAGATTCTCCTGACCTCTTCACAAGCCCTCTCCCATGATGCCCTCCAGTGACCTGCGAAAATCGATGCAAGTCGGAACTCCGTATCCGTAACGAGGTTGATCATGAAAAGATTCTTCATCATAGCAGCGGCCTGGCACATATCCTCATTGAGAGGATTTCCATCCAGAACACCATTGCCAATCTGAGGATTGGTGATGAATTTATCAGGAGCAAGGCTATATGCATGGTTGTGCTTGATTGTCTCAAGTCCGGCAATACCGGGGAGTATGCTCTTCCTTCCACCGCCGAATCCTGCCATTACATGATAGGTTGCGGCTCCAAGGCAGATTACAAGATCTGCATCGGCTGCAGTCTTATTGATGTATACAGGAGTCTTGTAATCAGTTGTCCCGAGGTATACAAGATCATCTGCGTGGCAATCGTGGTTGATTGTCTCCACCTTGTCATAAACAGGGGATGTTACAAGAGTCCTTAGGTCCTCTTCGCTTCCGCCTACATGGGTTCCTGTAGCGACAACAATCTTTATATCGCTATATTCTTTCCCGCATTCCGAGACGAGATACTCGACGATGAGAGGAACGATTACATCCTGTCTCATCCAGAATCTCGTCATGTCGCTGATTACAATTACAACAGAACCCGCTTTAGATGCCACGACCTTAAGCGGATCCGACTGAATAGGATTCTCAATGGCATCCAGAAAAGCTTTCCTAACATCGGAAATAGGCTCTGTACTGTTGCCATCAATCACACCAATAACCTGCTCCTCCTCCACTGGAATCGTGAGGGAGGTGCTACCATACCTGAAAGTATAATCCTTAATCATATTCTTCCTTAAAGAACCTTCTGAAGAAAACTTATAAGCCTTGGACTGTGAGGATCGTCGAAGAACTCCGCTGCAGTTCTATCCTCATCGATCTTTCCGCCATCGAGAAAGAGAATCCTGTTGCTGACTTCCCTCGCAAAGCGCATCTCATGAGTGACGATTATCATGGTCATCCCCTCGAGAGCAAGCTGCTTGATAACATCAAGGACCTCACCGATCATCTCAGGGTCCAATGCGCTCGTAGGCTCGTCGAAAAGCATGACTTCAGGCTCCATCATCAGAGATCTCACAATCGCGATTCTCTGCTTCTGCCCGCCTGAAAGCTGAGATGGGTAAGAATTCACCTTATCCTCAAGCCCCATCCTCTTCAGGAAGCCTACAGCCTTCTCCTCTGCTTCCTCCGCCGCCATTCCCTTTATCCTCATAGGAGCGACAGTGAGGTTTTTCATGACATTCATGTTATTGAAGAGGTTGAAGTGCTGGAAAACCATTCCTATCTTCTGGCGCTGAACATTGATATCAATCTTGGAACAGAGATCAACTCCATCGAATATTATGTTTCCGGAAGTCGGTGTCTCCAGAAGATTGAGACAGCGGAGGAATGTACTCTTTCCACCTCCGGATGGTCCAATGATGGAAACTACCTGTTTCTCCTTGAAATCGGTGGTTATGTCATTAAGGACATGAAGATTACCGAAATTCTTGCAGAGATTCCTTACCTGTATGATATTTTTACCTTCCATGTCTCATCCTCTTCTCCAAGAGAGCTATGAACCTGCTGCTTATGAATGTAAGCACAAAGTAGATGCACGCCGCGATAGCCAGACAAGGAAGACTTCTGTATGTCACCGCGATAACATCATTTGTTCTGAACATAAGATCAGCTATTCCAATAACGGAGACAATCGATGACTCCTTTATGACTGTGACGAACTCATTTCCAAGCGCTGGAAGAATATTCCTGATAGCCTGAGGAAGTATGACAAGGCGCATCGATTCACCGTATTTGAATCCAATGCTACGTGCAGCTTCCATCTGTCCCTCATCGACAGCCTGGATACCTGATCTGATAACCTCCGCGACATAAGCACAGCTATTGATACTCATAGCGACAATTCCTGCCATGAAGCGAGAGAAATTCGGAATCCATGGTACATCCGGGAATGTGATTCCAGCCATTGGAAGCCCATAGAATATGAACATGAGCTGAACCATAAGAGGAGTTCCTCTTACGAACTCTATATACGCAACAGCAAACCATTTCAAAGGCTTGATCTTGCACATTCTCATGATAGCCATCAATGTTCCGAAAACCACTCCCAGCACTACGCTGAGAGCGGCTATGATCAGAGTGTTCTTAACTCCTTCAAGGAAGAATATGTAATATCTCTGAAGGAGCGCTATGATCTGTTCGAAAAATCCCATGATCAGAGTCCAAGCTCTTTCTGGAGAGCGACAGCATCATTCCATGCCTGCTGGTAGGAACCATCGCTGAGAACTCTTTCGATAACCTTGTTGACTTCCTCTACAAGTGCAGGATTGCCCTTCTTGATTACAACTGACTTTCCGAAATTTGCTTCTTCAGAATCGAATGTGTAGTTAGCAATCACAAGCTTTCCATCGCTGGATGCTACGATTGAATCGCCAACAGCTGCATCGACAACAAGACCTGCAATATTTCCATTCTGTACCTCGATTGCAAGCTCTGGGTATTTTGCAAGCTCAAAAAGCTCAGAATCCGGGAATACCTTCTTGATAAGCTGGGACTGGATTGTTCCCCTCTGTGCACCGACTTTAAGGCCAGCAAGGGATTCCTTTGATGTGTAAACATTCTCATTTCCTGCTGCGACGATGAGGTACTGAAGGCTTTCCTCATAGATATCGGAGAAGTCGATAACCTCTGCTCTTTCCGGAGTGTTTGTGAATGCTGCGATACCAAGATCAACCTGTCCTGCCTGAACTGCAGGAATGATTCCATCGAATGCCATATCAACGACTTCAAGCTCTACTCCGAGAGCGTCTGCAATCTGCTGAGCAAGGAAAATATCACAACCAACGATATTAGCATTCATATCCTTGAACTCATATGGTGCATACTGAGCTTCTGTACCTACGACAAGCTTTCCGCTTTCCTTAATCTTTGTAAGTGCTGAGTTCTCCTCCGAAGCACCGGATGCAAAAAGAGAAGCTGCAACTGAAACAAGTACAAGAGAAAGTGCGAGAATTCTGCAAAGTTTTTTCATTTGATATCAATCTCCCTGAAGTTGGTTAAATAAATCGTGAATATTTATACATAACATACAGAGTCTTATTCAATAGTTTTTCGACATAATTATGCTTAATATCGTCAAATGTTTGTAAAAAACTGTCTCTGGGCATTTTGAACTAATGAATATTTATTCATCAGCTTCACTATTTCTCAAGTAAAATGAAAACTACTTGCAGGGAGTCTTCAATTAAAGCCAATGGTAATCTTAAAGGAATCTGCATATATCGGTTCACACATCCCTAACCTATGGCAAGATAAGCATTTTATGGTATCCTTTCCCATATGAGTGCTGTTCTACATCTTTTGCTTTCTTTGATTCTTGCCTGGAATGTGAGCGAAGCGATTCCATCGTTTCTGAGGAAACGTTTCGTCTCTCCATTCTCAAGCTTTCTAAGAACTGCGCTTCTTTACCTGATATGTCTTTTCCATATCATCCCAGATTTCGTACAGACATATCTCTGGGCATTTGCAGCATTCGTAATCTATCTTTTCATCTTCTATAAAGAGAAAAAAGAGAAGACAGCGGCCTTTTCCGTAATATTCTTCTCGATAATAGGTTCATGGTCATACCTCTCCGCCTGGTGGATAAGATGGCTGGGGAGAGAACCTATTCCACTGGCAATTGAGATTTTCATAGCTGTGCTGCTAGTAACGCTTGCCCTGCTGTATTTCAGTATCTTCAGAGCATATTTCAGGCAGGTTGCTGACAGTATGCTGCTTGAATCATTCACGACCAGGATGTGGAACTATTCGACATTCATTGCAATGGCGCCATCGGCAATAATCCTCCTGCTGGTCGTAAGCCCTCCGAGGAATCTGTTCCTTTTGCAGATGATGACATTCTTTGCCATCGCGATATCAACTGTGATATTCCCCCTCCTCTACCAGATGGGAAGAAGCGCCAAGCTTTCCGAGGAGAACTCACAGCTGAGAGCAAGGGGCGAATACTACCAGAGCATAGAAGCACAGCAGCAGGAAATAAGGAAGCTCAAGCATGACCTGATGAATCATCTGACAGTCATTGCCACATACCTTGACCTTGGTGAGAATGAGAAAGCCGTTGATTATCTTAAGGAAATAGGGACTCGTTTTGCAGAGCTTACGAAACAGTACACGCCGAATACCCTAATAAACGCAATCCTTAATTTCAAGCATCAGAAAGCAGCAGCCGAAGGGATAGAGCTCTGCATAAAAGCAGACCTTGAGTCCAAGCTTGAGATTGATGAGACAGATCTCTGCACTCTGATTGCCAACTCCCTGGACAACGCAATAGAAGCGGTTCCTCCAGATAAGAAAATCATACTGGAGCTTCTGGAAGATGAAGACAGACTTCTATTCTCCGTAACTAACCGCTACGAGAATAAAATCACAACGAACCCTGATGGTTCATTCGTATCTTCAAAGGACGATAAGCAGAATCACGGGCTTGGCATCAAGAACATAGAAGAAGCTGTCGAGAGAATGAAAGGAAAAATCTCAATAACGGCAAAAGATGGCATATTCAGGGTATATGCAGAGGTGCCTATAAGAAAAGCATGAAAGGCCGTACAACTCTCTCCAAGCGTCTCATAATCTACTTCCTGACAGTGATGATCATCCCTTTCGTTATTTTCGTATCATCCTACCTAATTACCGGCAGGGAGACGCTCAGCAAGGTGCTTGATGACCAGGCAGAGGTCATGATTGCATCCGATGCAGAAAGCATGAGAGCTGTTATCGAGGAATACAGGCATAAATCATATCTAGTCTCATCGAATGCACTTATACGATCGGCTCTCCTGAACGGTGTCCAGCCTGAAGGCGATGATGCAAGAGCGATATATGAACAACTCTACTCGATAATGTCGGGAGACACCTACCTTGCCGCGCTTTCAGTCGTATCCTCTGACGGAAATGTAAGAATGTCTACCCATACCTTCCCGGAGAAATACGATCTCAGGACACACAGCAACAGCTGGGATGAAACAAACATCCTCTCCCTGGCGGACCGCAGCACATACAGGGATAAACAGTGGTTCATATCCATCATGGACCACAGGACAGAGAATGGGCACCAGGTTGCTTTCTCGCTTCTGAGAAGAATCGATACCCTAGGATTCGCGATAATCGACATCTACATGGATGCCCTTCCCGATGACCTTGGAGGAAATGGATTCTTTTCCGACATGATATTAATCGATACAAAGGTTTATCAGGCGTGTTCACTCATACATACACAGAATTACGGCTCTTTCTCAGAATTTCCAGCACTCCAGAACAAGGGAAACATAACAGTACGCCCTATACCGAATACGGACCTGGTAATCGCTGGAGTGATAAGCATCGACGTTGCGGAAACAAGCCTGAACTCCACCCTTCTTACCTTGTCAATAAGCCTTGCAGTTGGAATCGCAATCTCTGTGCTTCTCACGCTTCTCTTCTCTCGTTCGATATCAAAGAGATTCAGGATAATCAATTCGGGAATGAAACGTTTCGAGCAGGGCGATTTCACCACGAAGCTTGAGACTACTGGAATCTATGAATTCGACAGCCTTTCAATCGCCTTCAACATAATGGTCAAAAGAATCGAGTCGCTCATTGCAAGGCAGAGGGAGGAAGAAGCAAAGACTGCAGAAGCAGAGAGGAAAGTACTGGAAAGCCAGATGAATCCCCACTTCCTTTTCAATACTCTTTCAACGATCAAGGCGCTTGCCAGACTACATGGAGAGGATCAGATTTACACTATCGCTGTCAGGCTTGGGAAGCTTTTGCGCTACAGCGTCAACAATCACAGGTCCGACGACACAGTGAAAGAATCTCTCGAGCTTGTCGAAAGCTACCTGATGATACAGAGAATCAGATTCGGCGACAGACTGACATACAGCATTGCGTGCCCTGAAGAACTGATGGAGACAAAGATTCCAAGGCTTATCATCCAGCCGCTTGCGGAGAATGCTGTCATACATGGGCTAGAAGGAAAGACGGGGGAATGGAACCTGATGATAGATGTTTCAGAAAAGGATGATCACATCATCATAAAAGTACAGGACAATGGTATGGGATTCGACTCTCCTCCGGATTTCGAGAGCTTGATGGAGAATGGCCATACAGGATTGTATAATATCAGGCGAAGGCTAGAGCTGAGATATAGAGATGATTTCTCGTTCGATATAAAATCTGAGAAAGGACGGGGGACCACCATCTCTTTGCGTATCCCTCAAAGGGGTGAACTATGAAAGAACTTGGAGTCGTGCTTGTAGAAGATGAGAATCTCATACTCGAAGAATTGACAGTCACCATTCCATGGGAATCGCTGAACCTCAAGGTACTTGGCAGCGCAGGAGATGGTATCGAAGGAGAACATCTAATAAAACAGACTGACCCTGATATCGTCGTCACTGATATCAGGCTACCGGGAAAATCCGGGCTGGAAATGCTCGAGGATGCGGCAGTAGAGCATGGTATCGTTCTCTCCGGCTATACAGATTTCAGCTATATGCAGAAAGCAATAAGGCTCGGTGTATTCGATTATCTCCAGAAGCCTGTAGATACCGATGAGCTGATAGCATCCCTAGAGCGCCTTCGTGATATGATCGCAGAAGATGAAGAAAGCCGTGAAGGTATTGTCAGTGAAAATGGAATCACACTGCCGGATGGCATCAAGAACCATACAATCAGGATGGCCGTGGATTTCATCCAGGAAAACTACAGGGAAAGCATCGGGCTGCAGGACATAGCAAGCCTTACTCATGTCTCCGAGAACTATATCTCATCGCTCTTCAGGGAAGAGACAGGGATGAATTTCCTCCAGTATCTCAGCATTGTCAGGATAAACAAGGCACTGCCTTTGCTGAAAGAGACTGGAATGAATATCACTGAAATTGCAACACAGACTGGCTTCCCTACCCCTGGTTATTTCACGAAGATATTCAGACGGTTCATCGGCAAAACGCCAACAGAATACAGGAATTCACTCTAAAAGCATTTCGATTGAAGACCGAAGTGCCTGCACTGCCTTTTCCGGAGGAACCGAGCGAAGCATCACAGACTCAACTGCATCTCCGATAAGAGTCTGTATACTCGATGCATGGACTCCATCGTAAGCTTCCTCGCTCCTTTCGAGATCGGAAAGGAATACAGAAGCGAATGGTTTATCATTAAGCAGCTCTGAGCTCATTATCCTCTTCAGCGGCATTATAAGGCCAATCTCAGAAAGATACTCCTCCGCATGGTCTGCAAAATATGCGGCAAGGCGCCATGCAGCACTCTTTGTCGGAGAATCGGAGGAATCATTAACCATGAAATAGTGGAAATAAGGGCTTGCGCTCACATCGCAGACCGTATCTTCAAAGACAGGGAAAGGAGCGACAGCCCATTCTCCGGAACTGAAGAATGCAGGATTCTGGCTTTCAAGCCGGCTCTCCTGATAAAGCCCGGAAAGACACATCGCAATCCCTTCAGAATTGAACAGTGTCCGGGCATTCTCATACGTAGGAGAACCAAGATTTCTTCCAAGAGGTCCCCACTCCTTCATAAATGAGAGCGCCTTCTCCCATGCTTCATCGTTATATATTGCCCCCCCATCCGGAGAAAAGAGCTCACCTCCAAGCTGCATGACCATTGGAACAAAGAAGGAAAGATAATAGGGATAGCGGAAATCAAAACCCCTCTGGATAAGGACACTACCATCGCGTTCGGAGAGTATCTCCGATACAGCCATCACTTCCTCCCATGTGGATGGAGGATTATCTGGATTGAGACCTGCTTCCCGGAAGAGATTCCTGTTTATATAGAGACACCAGTTTGTATACTCAAGAGGAAGACCATAGATACCTTCTGCTGTAGTGACAGTATCGAAGGCTCCATCTATATACTCATCGAGGAGATTCGCTTCGCTTTCATATCCTGCAGCCTTGAGGTCAATCTCAGAAAGAACACCACCGGTAAGGAGATCCGGAATCTCCTCCGAAGGAAGATTGAAAAGATCCGGGCCATCCCCCGCCGCAAACGCAGAGACTATCATATCCAGCAGTTCTGCAGATTCGTATTCAATCCTTACCACATCGATATCTGGATTCTCTTCCTCAAAACGCTCGATAAGAGAAGTTTCAAGCTCTCTTCTGCTACTGTCCTCGTGAGTCCAGTATTCTACAGAAACAGAAGCATCCTTCCCTCCACAAGAGGAGAGAAGGATGAGAACAAGGAGAGAAATAATAATCTCAGCCTTTACGCGAATCATAGACAGCCGCACCGCCTAAGAAGTAGCGAGACAAGGCAAAGAACAGGATTATCATCGGAATCGATGCCAGGAATGCACAAGCCATCATAGCGCCTTCATCTGTCATCTTCTCCTCGCTGAACTGTGTGATGTACTGAGGAAGTGTCTTCATAGTCTCACGCTGTGCAACAAGAAGCGGCCAGAGAAGGTTATCCCACTGGTTACGGAATGATAGAATTCCAAGCGTCGCGATAACAGGCTTACAGTTCGGAAGAACGATACTGCTATAAATCCTCGGCTCAGAAAGGCCATCAACACGCGCGGCATCCAAATACTCGGAGGGGAATGTCAGAAGATACTGACGCATCTGGAAAACTCCGAATGCGGAAACCATGAAAGGAAGAATCAATCCTCTGTAAGAATTCATGAGATCCATTCCAGATACTACCATGTAAAGCGGAATCATAATCGCTTCAAATGGTATCATCATTGTGGCCATGATTGACATGAAAACTATATTCCTTCCCTTGAAATTGAATTTCGCAAGACCATAACCGCAAAGAGATGCAAGGAGAACTGTAGTGACACTGTCCACAATAGCAACGACAAACGAGTTGAACATATTGCGGAAGAATGTAGCATTCTCATTGTTTCCCATTATGGCTTTGACGAAATTGGTGAAGAATGTCCTGTCAGCCGATGTAAAGTAATCACTTGACGGTATCCAGTGGAAAGGCATTGCAAGAATCTGCCTTGAATCCATGAACGATGCACAGACCATGAATACAATCGGTGTCACTGTGAAGAGGAATACCAGAATCAGGAATATCCATACAAGTATTTCAACAATGCCTACTTTTCCTACAAACTTATTCATAGCACCCCCTAGTACTCAACATCTTCGCTTGAGCGGTTTGCGACAAGCTGGAGATATGTGAAGACCAGCATGATTACAAAGAGCACAAGGCTCATCGCACTAGCTCTGCCGAGACGTCCGTTTCTGATACCGGTGAAGTAGATGTTCATCGTGATAACATCAATTGGTGCTCTTGGAGATCCTCCCTGATAAAGCATGAACTGGGTACTGAATGTCTTGAGACACTGAAGCATTGCCATAATAGAAACCATAGCAGTTGTCGGCTTGAGAAGCGGAAGGGTTATTTTCCAGAATGTATGCCATCTGGAAGAACCATCAACTGTTGCGGCTTCATAGATTGTCGATGGAATTGCAGCAAGACCTGTTATGAAGAGGATTACGAAGTATCCTATATATTTCCAGAAATAGATTATTATCGTAGAGACCTGGAGCATGACAGGATCCACAAGCCAGTTATAGTCGACACCGGAGCTCCTCATGATGAAGTTAGATACCTGATTCATCAATCCTCTGGGGTCGAATATAATCATCCAGATAGCAGCTGCAACAACGGAGGAAAGGACAGCTGGCATATAATACATCAGCTGGAAGAATCCTCTGTATTTATCCCTTCTGAGCTGCATGAGGAATGTCGCGATGATAAGCGACATGATAATCATCGGGATGAATGTACCGATTGTAAAGATAAGGGTTGCCCTGATTGAATTCGAAAGAGGGAAACCTCCATTGTTCTTCGTGAAGATATATACGTAGTTTTCCAATCCGACATAATCGTAGTTGCGGCTTAGAACCTGACGGTCAGTGAAAGATGTCTGGAATGCGTAGATAATCGGATAGAAGCTGAAAACAGCAAAAAAGATAAGGCAGGGAACCGTAAACAGGAACCCCCATCTCGCCTGCTGCTGTTCGATGCTGTAAACTTTATTCTTTTTCACTTTTATTCCCTATCAATATACTGCCCCGAGAATCCGGGGCAGCGATTATCCTGAGTCATCAGGCGTCTTCGTCAATGAGCTCCTGTACAGAAGTCTTGAGCTGAGTATATGCATCTTCCGGTGTCACACCCTGGAGCATTACACCCTCGATAGCTGTTCTGAGAAGCGACTGAATCTCATTTGCGTGTGGACCATAGTAAAGAACATGGGCTCTGCCAAGATCATATGTGAATACATCGCTGTATGGCATATTCTTGTATGTATCGCTGTTCATGAGTTCCTTTGTAGGCTGGATAAGGTTGACCTTTGTAAGGTAGTCCTCTCCGTGTGAGAGCATGAATGCGATGAATTCCCATGCCATTGCAATTGTCTCGGGATCCTCATTTGCATTTACCATGTAGTACTGACCATAGTGGCAGGCAGATACATCAGCAACAGCATCCTCGAAAACAGGATATGGTACAACCATCCAGTCTCCGGACTCGTAGAACTCTGGGTTCTCGGACCTGATTCTGGCTTCCTGATAAAGACCAGTTGTACACATCGCGATATCATTGTTGTTCCTGTTGAAGAGGGAACGTGCATTGGTGTATGTAGGAGAACCGAGATTCAGTCCATTTGGTCCCCACTGCTGCATGAATGTAAGAACCTTGATCCATGCATCCTCTCCAATGATAGCTTCTGTTCCATCATCGCTGATGAGCTTTCCACCAAGCTGCTCTACCATAGGAACGATTGTCTCGAGATAATATGGGTATCTGAAGTCATAGCCACGGCGGACAAGGATATCGCCATCGCGGATAACAAGCTTCTCGGAAACCTCTACCATCTCTTCCCATGTCTTCGGATAGTCTGTCTCTGGATCGAGACCAGCATCGCGGAATACCTGCTTGTTGATGAAGATACACCAGTTGTTGAGCTCAAGCGGAAGACCATAGACCTCGCCATCATATGTTACAGCTTCAAGCATTCCATCGATGTATGCATCCTCTACTGCTGCAGCATCAGCGTATCCGGCTGCTTCATAGTCCATAGGAGCAACGTTACCTGTGCTTACGAATGAGTAAACTGCATCATTTGTAAGATTGAATACTGTAGGTCCTTCTCCTGCAGCAAAGGCTGTCTGGACAAGCTCAACAAGGCGTGAAGAAGCCTGGCGTGTTGCGTTTATCGTAACATTCGGGTGCATCTCCTCGAACTCAGCAATATACTGATCCTCGAGTGCCTGACGTGTAGCATCCTCATGTGTCCAGAATTCGATGACAATCTCATCATTGCTCTCGCCTGCTCCTCCTGCGAAAACAGAGAATGCCATAAGAAGAACCAATAATACGGAAAGTGCTTTGCGCATTCCAACCTCCTTATTTTCCTTCTACAAATATTCTCAAACCATAGGACGAAACCGGCAATGGATGATTTTTCCGCTTTCTATAACAAATTCACAGAAAAAAAGAAGGGGCCGAAGCCCCTCGTCTCACTCTGCAATGAATTGCAGTGCTTTATCTATCTCCGCTTTTCTGAGCTCATTTCTGGCTGCAGCATAATCTTCTGCGGAGGAATCTGGAGGTATCACTCCACCTGTTGTGAATGACGGTGCTGCTATCTGCTGTCTTGGAGCGACAGGTTCCGGCTCTTCGACAGGTTCCGGCTCTTCGACAGGTTCCGGCTCTTCGACAGGTTCCGGCTCTTCGACAGGTTCCGGCTCTTCTACAGGTTCCGGCTCTTCGACAGGTTCCGGCTCTTCGACAGGTTCCGGCTCTTCTACAGGCTCCGGTTCTTCTACAGGCTCCGGTTCTTCTACAGGCTCCGGTTCTTCTACAGGTTCCGGTTCTTCGATAGGCTCTGGCTCAACAGAAGCTGTTGCTGGCTCTGCAGCTATCTGGGAGAGGATATCATCAGCTATCTCATCTCTGTACTCATTGTAGAGAGCAACTGCCTGATTCTCGATATCTGTCTCAGGAAGACCCAAAAGCTTCTCCCTTTCCTCTGGTGAAAGGCTCTGGTAATCCTCGATGATAGCACTCTCGATATCAGCAACAATCGCATCGAGATTTGATGTATAGAGGTCCTCTGCAAGCGCTTCAGCTTCCTCTGCTGTGAGGTAATCAGGAAGAGCAGAGATTATATCGCTTATGATATCGTCGCGGTATTTATCGTAAAGCTGGACAACCTCTTCCTCGATACTCTCCTCTGGAAGACCAAGAAGGCTTACCTTCTCTTCAGGAGTAAGAGCGGAGTAATCTGCTATCATGGCATCCTCGAAGTCGCTTATGATAGCTTCCCTGTTCGCATCGTAAAGCTCGACAGCAAGCGCTTCGACTTCAGCCCTTGTAATAGACTCCGGAAGAGTTGAAAGGATATCGGCAGCTATCGCATCGCGATAATAAGCATAGATGGACTCGACACCCAGGGCCTCAGCCTTCTCCTCGACGGAGAGATCATTGTATTTCTCTATAATCGAATTCTCAGCTTCTGCTATCAGAGATGCCCTGTGGTTTTCGTAGTATTCGCCCACAATAGCTTCAATCTCGCTTCTGGAAAGGCCATCGGAGACAAAGGCAACGGAGAGATCCGCTTCGATAGCACTGCGGTACTTATCGTAGAGAACCTTCAGCTGCTCCTCTAGTCCAAGCACATCGCTCTTCTCTTCGACAGTAAGCGAATCGTATTCTTCGAGGATTGCGAGCACAAGATCGCTTGTAACATCGTTCTTGTACTTCTCGTAGAGTGCAATCACATCATCCTCGAATCCATCAGAAACAGAAGATGCTATCTCTGCAGCTACCTCATCATAATCATCAGAAATACGCCCATAGACCGCTTCCACTATCTGTGGAATATAATCATCGAGCGAAATCTGTCCGGAAATCGAAATGGCAAGGGATGAAATGAAATCATCATCTGCAGAGAGTAGTCCTGCCACCTTTCCAGCCATTTCCTCTTCCTGGCTCAGAGTAGCTACATCTGTCTCAAGCGGCTCTGAAACGTGAAGAAGGGGCTCATTCTGCCTTTCTCTTGCTGCATCAAGCACTGAGCTTTGAGAATCAGGTCTTACAATCCACATCGCGGAGAACGTGAACACGGCTATAGCTATTGTAATCGACAGTAAGACGATTCTAGTCTTCTTTCCCATAAAAAGCCTCTTCTCTCAAATTTTAGCACATAGAAATGACACTTGTCGAGAAATTGTATCTTTATCTCTGTCATTGACTATAGTTATGACTCTTTTCCCAGAAGAAAAGAGAGAAAGCCCAATATCCTTCTGGGAATCGGAACGGGCTCTGAATTTCTCCTTAGTCATTCCATCCCTTGCCATTGCCCTCTCTTCTCTGACCTCATATGGCGCCACAACAAGGATGATCAGAGTACAATACTCAACGAATCCCATCGATTCCAGAAGGGCCGCGTTTATCACAGCAACCATGCCTTTCGACTCAGCATCCCTCGCCTGCCGCAGCGTCTCATCTACCATCCATGGATGCGTGATTGAATTGAGCTCAGAAAGCTTGGAGGAATCAGAGAAGACAATGGGGCCAAGGACTTTCCTATCCACAGTTCCATCAGGGCGGAATATCCCATCTCCAAATGCAGCTTTCAGCTTGTCATGGTTAGCTTCAAGCGCGATATGCCCCAGAGCATCGACATCAATCACATGAAATCTGTCCTTTGGCAAAAGGGCCGCAACAGTATCCTTTCCAGCACAGCTTTTGCCCGTAAGCCCGATAATCATCAGTGCATATCCCCCCAGGAAGCTCCGAACTCGAGGGAAACTCGGAGAGGAACCGAAAGCTTCACGGCCCCTTCCATCTTCTCCTTCACAAGCTTCTCCACTTCATCCTTCTCGTCCAGAGGGACTTCAAGTATCAGCTCATCGTGCACCTGCAGAAGAATCTTTGTCTTGAATCCACCATCGGAAAGAGCTTTGTCAATCGAAATCATCGCAAGCTTCATAATCTCAGCAGCAGTTCCCTGAATCACTGTGTTCACAGCAACTCTCTCAGCACCTGCCCTTTCAACTTTGTTCGAGCTGTTTATGCCAAGCACTTCCCTGATGTGTCCGAATTTCGTACGGACATAGCCATTGCGTCTAGCGCTCTCCTCCATCTTCTCGACAAATGAACGCACACCGGAATAGCGCTGGAAGTACATCTCGATAAATGCCGCCGCATCTTTTCTGGATATCCCAAGCTCGTTCGATAACCTGAATGCGGACATTCCATACATGATTCCGAAATTTATCGTCTTAGCAATTCTTCTCTCGTGGTCAGTGACATCCTCTACGGGATGGCCGAATATCATGGAAGCAGTGTATCTGTGAACATCCACGCCCGTATTGAAAGCTTCCATTAGCCCCGGATCCTGCGAAGCATCGGAGAGTACGACAAGCTCAATCTGGGAATAGTCCGCAGATAGGAACACGGTTCCATCTGTCGGGGTAAATGCACCCCTTATGAGCCGCCCCTCGTCGGTTCTCACAGGAATATTCTGAAGATTAGGGTTCCTTGAAGAGAGACGACCTGTTGCTGTCCCTGTCTGGAGGAAGGAGGTATGAATACGTCCCTCATCATCCGCAAGTGCTGGAAGAACGTCTATATAAGTGCTCTTGAGCTTTGAAAGCTGCCTGTATTCAAGGATATCGGAGATGATGGCGCCACCTTCGGCCCTAAGGCCTTCCAGGGTAGCAGTATCTGTCGAATAGCCCTTCTGTGTCTTCTTCCCGGCCTTCATTCCTTTTTCCTCGAAAAGGACCTTTGAAAGCTGCATCGTGCTATTGAGATTGAATTCATGCCCTGCTTCACTGTAGATACGGGAAACAAGCGATGTGACACTGCTGTCTATGTCCTCCTTGAGCTTAGAAATCCTCTCGGAGGAAAGGTGGATCCCATTCACCTCCATCTTCGCGAGTATTCTGATAAGAGGTAGTTCAAAAGTATTGAAAACATCTTCCAGATTCCTCGTCTTCAGCTCTTCCGAGAATTTCAAATACAGCCTGTACGCCATATCGCTGTCCTCAGCACTGTATGGCGTAGCTTTATCGAGGGGGATATCGGAGAAGATCTCATTCTTTCCGACAATATCCTCGTAGTGGGTCGTGGTAAGCCCGAGGTATCTTGATGAGAGCTCATCGAGATTATATACATTCGCGTTCGAATCAATCAGCCAGGCTGCAATCATCGTGTCGAATGCGATCTCCTTAATATCCGATCCAAGTCGCCAGATGGCCTTCAGATCATATTTCACATTCTGATTGACAACCCTGAGCTTTCCTGTCGCAAGATAATCATCGAAAAGCTTTCTGACGCTATCTCTTGAATTGTATTCCTTTCCCTCAGCAACCAGAGGAACATAATAGGCCTTCCCTTTCTCGTATGAGAAGGAGAATCCCACGATATCGGCATTTTCCTCCAGACCGGTCGTCTCCGTATCGAGCGCAATGATTCTCCCAGGATATGCCGCGGCTCTATCAAAGTGCATTCTGACTTCCTCAAGATCAGTAATTGCACTGTAAATGCCCCTGTCCTCAGCGTTCACGGACTCTTCCGGTACAGGCTCCGCTTGCTCCGTCTTCTGCCCTCCTATGCGTCTCAGAAGGGAGCGGCAGCCACGCTCTTCGAAATCGGGAGTTGCGGCAGTTAGATCGGCAGAGACAATCGAAAGAGTCTCAAGGGGGAAATCAGGAGGAAGCGCATCGCGGCGAAGCACTATCAAGGCTTTTGAAAGCTCTGCATCAGCCTTTCCATCCTCCAGCTTCTTCCTTATTCCTTTCTGAAGGATATCGATGTGCCTATATATTCCTTCAAGGGTGACATACTCCGAAAGGAGCTTAACAGCACCCTTCTCACCAAGGCCTTTTATTCCGGGAACATTGTCAGCCTTATCCCCGATAATCGAAAGATAGTCGACAATCTGCTCAGGTCCAACTCCAAACTCCTCCCGCACCTCATCAGAGCGGAAAAAACGGTACTGTGATTCGCCCTTCCTTGGGGGACGGAGAGCAAAAACATGATCGCCAACAAGCTGCAGAAGATCCTTATCGCCCGTCACCATCACAGTCTCCATGCCCTGTCTTGTAGCCATTTCAGCCAGCGTCGCGATAATATCATCAGCTTCGAAACCAGGGTTAGACAGACAGGCAATCCCAATCTTCTCAAGAGTGCTCTTGATCATCGGAACCTGTGCATGAAGATCCTCTGGAGCCTTATCCCTGTTAGCCTTGTATTCAGGGTACATCTCCTTCCTGAATGTGGGGGTTCTCTCATCCATCACAACTGCAAGGTAATCCATCTTGTAAGCTGACATAAGGGAGAAAAGCGTTGAGAAAAAGCCAAAGTATGCGCTTATATTATTTCCATTCTTATCTGTCAGCGGATTGGAGAGATGGGCGAAGTAGTTCCTGTAAATCACAGAATACCCATCGATGATATAAAGTCTTTTATCGAATGGTCCTTCTGTGGCCTTCTCCTCTTTATCCTCTTTCTTCTTCTCAGCAGGCTTTGAAGCCCTCTCCTTAATCATGTTCTCAAGATCGAGATCTGCGTCAGAGAAGAGTCCATCACTCATCGTCCACCTCCAGGGAAAGTGTATCATATGCAGCATTGGCATATGGGGCAAAACGGGAATTAATCTCGGCATCGGAAGTCGCGTGGCTGATGTGCGTGAAATAGAGCTTCTCCGCACCTATCATCCTTCCACACTCTATAGCCTGGTCGAAAGTGAAATGGCTCCAGTGCTTCTTATCCCTCAGTGCGCCGATAATCAGAGTCTTTATTCCGGCAAGGTAATCCGCATTCTCACCGAAAAGAACATCGGACACATCTGTAAGATATGCGGTACTGCCAAATCTGTAGCCGGCAATCCTCATACAGCCATGCAGAAGTGGTATGGCGGTGAACTCCAGTTCCCCTATCCTGAAGCTCTCATGTTCTTGGACCTCCACCGCTTCAAGCCTTGGGACACCTTTATATGGCATATCAGTGAATGCATATGGGAAAATCCGCTCAATGGATGAAAGGACCTGCGAAAAGCCATAAACAGGAAGCTTTCTGTCATCTGTGAACACTCTGAGATCATCCAATCCCATTAGATGGTCAGAATGCTGGTGTGTGTACAGAACAGCATCGAGCTTCTCGATTCCGGCCCTGAGCGCCTGCAGTCTGAATTCATAGCCTGTATCGATGACAACGGATGTATTTCCCTTCCGGACCCAGATTGATGACCTCCAGCGCTTGTCATGATCATCGGAAGAGGAACAGACAGGACAATGGCATCCTATGACCGGTATGCCATGGCTTGTCCCTGTACCAAGAAAATCGATACGGATCATTCTGTCACCGGATGGGCCTGGAAGAAATCGGAAACAGTTTCCGCGCCCGATGCAACAGCTTCACCAGCGCTTTGCAGAAGCTCCTTGAATGATTCTGAGCTGAAATATGACAGGGCTTTATCCGCACTGTTTCCTACAGCTTGCTGAGCGCTCTCAAGATATGCTTCTCCCTCCGGGGATGAAAGATAATCCTGAAGATCCGAGACAACGCCATCTGGAAGATCGAGACTGGAAATCGCATCGCCGATGCTCTGATCAATATATTCGTCGGAATTAACAGAGATACCGAAGAATCTTATAGATACATCGGGTACCAGCAGATAGATTACAAAAAAAACGATTATCGAGAAGATGATGAGCCCTATCAGAGCCCCAAAGAAGCCTTTTCCTGTTCCAAACATATTCCATATTCTAGCCAGAAAACAGAAAGGATGGAATCTCTAGCTTATGTCAGCGCCCTTTGTTCTTATGATAGCAAGAGCCTGTGAGATATCGAGAAGAGCACCTTTGAGCTCTTTCATATTCTCCGACAGCGTTATTCCATCCAGCGTCGTACCTCTCAATGAAAGCCCTGACAACCTGGTACCCCTGAGCGATGCTCGCGAAAGATTTGTATCGGTTATTTCCAGTTTCGTATGGCTTATTGAGGAAAAAGAGGAATCACGGAAATCAGAATGCATTATGCGGCAGTTTGAGAAAGAAGCGTTATCAAAAGAGGTATAAAGGCCTGTTGCATTGTCAATCTCAACCTTCTTGAGCCTTGCGGAAAGAAAAACAGAACCTGTGAATCTGCATGATACGAACTTTACACTATGAAAGGATGCAGAGGAAAAATCAGCATTCGAGAAATCACAGGAATCGAAAACAACATCCGTGAATACTGCACCCCGGAAAACAGCTGAAGAAAATGATGCTGAGGAAAACGACGAGAAGCTTATCGAGAGATTCTCGAAATCCTCCCCATCGTACTTTCCGCCTTCATCCTCGATGTAATCGGCATCCGATGAGCTCTGGATTGCTTCGGAGAGCGTCATCAGCGCGAATGCCTTTCCTTCAATACATCAATCACCTCAGAAAGCGTGCATCCCTTCTCTGCAAGAAGAACGAGGAAGTGATACATCAGATCCGCGCCTTCGCCAAGGAAGAGATCCTTGTCATCATCCTTAGATGCAATGACAAGCTCAACTGCTTCCTCTCCCACCTTCTGGCTTATTCTGTTGAGACCGCGAGAGAAGAGATGATTCGTATACGATCCCTCAATCGGGTTTGTCATCCTGTCGTGAATA